>JAITVH010000035.1 GCA_031285905.1 Prevotella sp. | reverse complement strand
TAAAACTATAGATAAATTCAAAATAAAAAGATAAATCAAAATTAAGAAAAATTATTCTTATATTTGTACAGCCCTGTATATCTTAATATTATAACATATCTATGAAAAAACTATTTATCTTAATCAGCTTCCTTTTTTCCGTCATTACCCTTATATCACAGGAACAATGTGTTTCAATAAAAAAGATATGGGATAACGGTAAACATTGTGCTTTTACGTCACTCATCAAATTCAATGGAAAATACTATTGCTCCTTCCGTGAAGGAGAAACACATATTTTCGGCCTTGATGGAAAAGCCGAGGGAAAATCACGCATCTTAGTCTCAGAAGATGGTGAAAACTGGCAACCCATCGCCTTATTGGAAAAGAAAGACTATGATCTGCGAGACCCTAAACTATCTATAACTCCTGACGGCCAGTTAATGGTATTGATGGGAGGATCGGTATATGTGGATAAGAAACTGGTAAATCGATATCCGCAAGTGTCTTTCAGCAAAGACGGCACTCACTTTACAAAACCTGTACCTATCCATTTTAATGATGGAGCATCGGGGCATGACTGGCTATGGCGTGTTACATGGGATGGCGGCACAGGCTATGGCGCAAATTATTATACCGACAAAGGAGAGAATAAGATATCATTAGTGAAAACAACAGATGGATTAAAATATGATTTAGTTACTATTCTGGATGTTACAGAACTTCCAAATGAAGCCACAATTCGGATACTACCCGATAAACGCATGCTGATGATGGTACGGCGCGAAACCGGTAACCGGAGAGGATATTGGGGTATCAGTAATCCTCCGTATAAAGAATGGGAATGGAAAGAAATGGAATTACAGTTAGGCGGCCCTGATTTTATTCAGGCAGGAGAAAACTTCTTTATCGCGGGCACGCGTTCTTATTTTATTTCCTCAGCTCATAAATCCATCTTGTTAACGGGGGATACAGATGGTAGATTTCAGGAAGTCTATATGCTACCTTCGGGTGGAGATACCAGTTATCCGGCATTTTTAATAGAAGGTGATGAGGTATGGGTATCTTATTATTCTATGCACGAAACCAAAAATGCGTCTATATACCTGGCTAAATTCCCTTTGTCCTTCTTTAAAGGCAAAAACTAGGAGATTATTCAACTGGACGAAATAAAAAGTCCCGGTACATACAATCCTCCAATATTGTATTCAATCAATAAAAAACAATACGGAACAAAACAAACAATGTTTGCCTTGTTCCGTATCTATTTAGAATCGTATCGACTATTCCTCGATTTTAATATTTAGCTTTCACATAAGGAGAGCTTGACAGGTAATCGAAACTCATTTTTACACTTTCTCTAGGTGCATAGTCATATTGCTCCACTTCAACTACCAGATTTTCTACTCCGGCTAATGCTGCATTATTGAACACTGTGGCAAAATCTACCATTCCGCTTTCTCCAAGCTCTTTTCTATCTTTTACATGCAATAGTTTGAAGCGTCCAGGGTATTTTTTAAAATATTCAACTGGACCTTGTTGTGCCATTACAACCCAATAGATATCCATTTCGAAGAATACATATTCCGGATTGGTATTTTGAAGCATATAGTCATACATCACTTTATCTTCCGGTTTGTGTGTAAATTCAGAGGCATGATTGTGATATCCGAATTTGATTCCGGCAGCTTTACATTTCTCTCCGATAATATTGAACAGATCACACACTTTTTTCAAGTGGTCTAATGTATTTGGATGATGCATACCCGGAACAACCAGATATTTCATACCGGCTTCTTTATGAGCAGCAATACATTGATCCCACCATTTCATAGTAGCTTCCGAGAATAATTCTTCCGGTTTTGATGGTATGTTTCCTGTATGAGAAGATAAAGATTCCAGTCCGACAGCTTCTAATTTCTTTTTATATTCAGATGGAGCCATTCCATAGAATTTACCATCGCCATAGCTGGCAGCTTCCACTTGTTTGTAACCCATATCGGCAACAGCTTTAATCACGCCGTCGAAGTCATTGCCTATTTCGCCTCTCAATGAATATAGTTGTAGACCTATTGTTTTTTCGAAAGTCTTAATTTTTATATTACGGAAAGATACTTCATCTCCGTGATCCTGCAATTCAATTCTACCTTTCTGGTATTTGCCGAAATCCCAGTCTTTGAATTTGCTCTTCTTAACCATTTCTTTCCATTCTGCACCCAGGGTATTTACATTTGCAGTCATCACATCATTCAGCCAGAATGTAATTTGTCCATTATTCTTCAATATTCTTACTTCATTCCATTCGCCTACTTTTCTAGGCTTGGAAGTCTTGCTGGCATCTACCAGATCATACATTGCACCGGCAAGATGGGTAGGATCGTGTCTGTCGCCTCCATCAATGTTGTCTAATACCTGCATCTCTATTCCTGTAAGGAATCCCAGAGAATACTTAGGATCTTCCTTCACACCGACAAAGATTCCACTGTTACCACCCTTACTTATCTTCCATTCTATGCGCAAGTCGTAGTTGTCATATTCTCCATCGGTAAGAATATCTCCTCCTTCTTTACCACCTGCTTTGTTAAAGTTCAGTTCCCCATTCTTTACAGTCCACCCCGATGGCGTACCCTGTCCATTGTAGCGATGCCAACCGTTCAATGTTTGTCCGTCAAACAACAGTTTCCAACCGTCTTTGATTTCTTCTTGTGTTAGCGTGTTTTCTTTTTGAGCATATGCAGCATTTACTGCAAAAAGCACTAAAAGTAGTGTAACAACATTTCTCATTTTTCTCATTTTAAGGTATTTAATAATTAATATAACCAACCTGTTTTTCCAACTATAAAAATAAGCAACGTCAGTATCATATCTTAACTATCCGGATAAGATTTACATAAAAGGTTCAGGAATAATAAGATTTATATCCTTGATTTTGTTGCTGTTTTCAGAGTGCTTTTTCATGATAAACCATTTTATAGTTAGGCATTTATTAAGGCTTACGAATGTAGGCTTTTTTCAAATAACATTCATTATCTAAAATGATAAAAACAGTTAACAAAGATAAGAACCGGTTTTTCTTCCTGCAAAGTATTCTGCAAGATAGTGAAACTTCAAAATCTATTTGTCGATAGATTACCCTATTCTGTCGATTATGATTGTTATACTCTGTGCTATCTGCTACATTTGGTATTATATTTTTTTTAATAAACAACAAATATGAAAAAACTCTTAATTATTACGTTTGCTACTCTTTTAGCAATCGGCATATATGCTCAACCACCCGGAGATGGCAGAAGAGGGCAAGGCGGCCCTCCTCCCGGAGAAAGGATGGGACAACGACCTCCATCACCCGGGGAAGGTGATGCAATGCTTGAATCTTTCCCTGAAATACCGGATTTAACCCTTGAACAAAGAGAGAAGGTATCCAGAATTATGGCAGCTGAAAACAAGAGTATCAGCAAACAGATGGCAAAAATACAGGAGATAGAGGCGAAAAAAGACACCGAAAACTCAGAGCCAGAGAAGCAGCAAAAACAAATAAATAAAGTAAACGAGAAAATAGAGGAAATAAAAACGAAGTCGGATAAGAAGATTAAGAAAATATTATCAGACGAACAATACCTTGTTTTTCAGGAAAAAAGAGATGAGTTTAAATTCAGAAGGCCGGGCCCTCCTCACAGGGGAAATAATGCAGATGAAAACGGAAACACGTTTCATCCTCCATTCCATGGAAATGAGAATATGGATTTCTAATAAATTATTAACTTAAAAAAACGGTATAGTAAAATGAAAAAAATACTATTTTTTCTGCCTATTGTACTATTCTGTTGTTTACCAATATCGTGTAGTAGTGACAACTTTAATGAAGAAGGTTTAAATAACAACGAAATAGAAGAAGTCGAAGATTTCGAAAATGTTGAGGATATAGAGATTCCTGAAGATTTCGAGACTAATACACAAGACGTAAATATAGAGAATGCAGTAAGCATAACTTTTGGAGAAAATAATACGGTAAGTATTACGAATCCATATAGTGATCAGATCAGTATAGTAAATGATGGAGGCAATTTAGTCATTACATCGTCTATTATCGACACGGAAGTAAATTATGTACTGTCCGGACAAACTACACAAGGCTCATTGAAAATTTACAGCGACTACAAATTTGGACTGGTGATGAACGGAATCAGTATCATCAGTGAAAGTGGCCCTGCGATCAATATTCAGTCTTCAAAAAAAGTGTCCGTATCATTAACAGATAAAACCAGTAACAGGCTGGTGGATGGAACTACTTATCCTGAGAATGAAACGGAAGATATGAAAGCGGCATTATTCAGCGAGGGGCAACTTATCTTCAGCGGAAATGGCTCACTCCAAATAATCGGACGTAATAAGCACAGTATTTGCAGTGATGATTATGTGCGTATAAATGAAGGTTCTATAACAATCACCGGTTCCACAAAAGACGGAATACATACGAATGACTATTTCGAAATGAATGGGGGAACATTAGTTATAAATTCAGCAAGCGACGGAATAGAATGTGAGGAAGGATATGTATCCATAAATAATGGTTCTCTTACTATAAAAAGTAGTGGAGGAGATGCAATTAAAACGTCCTATAAAGGAGATGATACAAGCATCAACCGCAATATCGATATATCAGGAGGAAATATAAAAATTACTGTTATGGGGAAGGCAGCCAAAGGCATTAAAAGCAAAGGAAATATTGGCATTTCAGGAGGCCAGCTTGATATTACAACCACAGGAAATGCATATTATGATACCGATGATGTCGATGTAACCTCCTCCGCAGGAATCAAAGCAGATGAAGATATGACCGTATCCGGCAACAGTACAATAACCATTAAAAGTACAGGAAGCGGAGGTAAGGGAATAAATATTGACGGAACCCTGACTTTCAATGGAGGTGTTACAACTGTAACCACTACAGGCGACCAGTATGTATATGACAGGAATAACGATACTGCCGCCAAAGCGATAAAAAGTGATGATGATCTGACTGTCAATTCGGGAACAATAAAAATAAAAACATCAAAAACCGAAGCGGAAGGACTGGAAAGTAAAGCGACTCTGACCATTAACGGGGGAAATATCGAAATAGAAGCATATGATGATTGTATCAATGCTTCAGATCATATAGAAATTACAGGAGGAACAGTGTATTGCCTAAGCCAGTCAAATGATGCTATAGACTCTAATGGCACTTTATCCATTAGCGGAGGAACGGTAATTGCTATCGGAGCCTCTGCACCCGAAGAAGGATTCGACTGTGATAACAATACATTCAAAATAACAGGAGGAACAATAATCGGTCTTGGAGGAAGTACCAGCTCCCCTACCAGTAGCGTCTCTACCCAAAGATCGTTGGTATATGGGGCTAATTCATATGAAATTATACATATTGAATCTGCTTCCGGAACGGAAATATTAACATTCAAATTGCCGAAAACTTTCTCCCAAACAGTAATGTTGTTTAGCAGCCCGTTAATGGCAGCTAATACTTCATATACAATTTATACGGGAGGTAGCATATCCGGCGGAACTTCCACATATGGACTATACACAGGTGCAACTTATACAAAAGGAAATTCAGTAGGGACATTTACCACCTCATCGATGGTTAATACTGTTGGTTCAACCGGCGGCCCGGGAGGGAACCCCGGCGGAGGTGGAAAACCTTGGTAATTAATAGTTTTTTCTCAGTGCAGGCTTTTATGTTAACATAAAAGCCTGTTTTTTTTTCTTATCAAAGCCTCAGGTGCTGGCGCGGATATTTTATCCGTGCCGATATTAAAAGGGCACAGACAAGATGTCTGCGCCAGCAAAAAATGACAATTTGATACTGTTGTTAGACTTTTGACACAACCTCTTTTTTCTTATCACAACCTCTATCTGTCGATAGAATTTGCCTGTCTGTCGAATATACTTCAATAAGAAAAGATACAATCCTATATTTGAATTACAAAAGAAGAAAGTAGGAAATAGATAGATATAGATAGGTATGAAAGTTTGGTATTATAGATTGGTTATTTTGGTTATCATTAGTTTTTCATGTAATCTCTCAGCTCAGAAGAAATGGACGCTGAGAGATTGCATCGATTACGCAAGACAGGAGAATATTCAGGTAAAGAAATCCAGGTTAACAGCCGAAAGTTCTGATATTGACATAAAACAAACTAAAGCAGAACTTTTCCCCAGCCTCAGTGGAAGCATCTCGCAAAATTATAGTCATGCAAAAGACATGAGCAATGATTATAAGTACAAAGGACTTTTCAACGGGCAATATGGATTGAACGCAAGCTGGACTATTTTCGATGGTAATAGAAACCAGAATAACATAAAGCAGGCCCAATTGCAAAAGGAAGCGGACGAACTCTATATTGAACAACAACAAAACGATATAGAAATTTCAATTACCCAGACCTATTTGCAACTGCTGTATGCCCGGGAATCAATTAAAAATAATGAGAATATAGTTGCTTCATCGGAAGTTCAGCTACAGCAGACACTAGATTTTCTGGATGTGGGCAGAATCACGCAAGCCGAATATGCACAGGTCGAGGCACAATATAGCTCCGACAAGTACAATCTCGTTCTGGCTCAAAATTCATACGATAGCTATCTCCTACAACTTAAGCAATTACTGGAACTGGAGATCGACAATGAATTGAGTGTAGAATTTCCCGAAATAGGAGATGAACAAATCAAAGTATTTATTCCATCCAAATATGAAGTATATCAGACCGCTTTGCAAATAATGCCTGAAATAAAGAATAATCAATTGAACATTGATATATCCAAAATCGGAAAATCATCGGCAAAAGCCGGCAGTATGCCCACTGTATCATTAAATGGCAGCATTGGTACTAGTAATACATGGAACAATGGCCCGGCTTTTTCTACACAGGTCAACAGAAATTTCAATCAGTATGTAGGCGTTTCGGTTAGTGTCCCAATATTAGATAATCGTTCTACGAAATCGAATATTCAAAAGGCAAACCTGCAAATTCAAACGGCAGAGCTGAATTATACACAGGCACAAAAAGACTTGTCAAAAACCGTAGAGACCCTATATCTGGATGCTGTATCTGGTCAGAGCAATTACAATGCGGCCAAAGACAAACTAAAATCTTCGGAACTTAGTTATACGTTAGTGAAAGAACAATATTCCCTGGGCATGCGCAATACTGTGGAGATGACGACAGAACAAAATAATTATGCAAATGCGTTGCAGGAGCTTCTACAAGCTAAGTACACAGCATTACTGAGCCTGAAACTATTAAACTTCTATCAAGGTAAAGAAATAACATTATAATATACATAATTAAGAAATAAGAATATGAAGAAGAAATTCCTGATTATAGGAGGATTCATTCTATTGGCAGCGCTTGCATTCTTTTTATGGCCAAAGGGAAATAAAACCTCATTTGTTTTGACAACGGAAAAAGTTGTAAAGGGTGACCTGACAACTACCGTTACTGCAACAGGGACTGTAGAGCCCATCACACTGGTTGAGATAGGAACACAGGTTTCAGGCGTAATATCAAAGATTTATGCAGACTATAACTCGGAGGTAAAGGCCGGGCAAGTTATTGCCGAACTGGACAAGCGCATGCTTTCATCCGAACTGGAAACGGCACAGGCCAGCCTGAAATCGAGGCAGGTGGAACTTGACCAGCAACTTCGTAACTATAACCGCAGTAAAGAATTGTGGGAAAGGAAAGCCATAAGTAAAGTAGACTGGGAAGATGCACTAACATCTTACGAAACAGCAAAACTGGCAGTAACTTCTTCAGAAGCAGCTGTTTTTAAAGCTCAAACCAATCTCGGATATGCAACCATCTACTCCACCATTGACGGGGTAGTTGTTTCCCGTGCCGTAGAAGAAGGCCAAACCGTAGCGGCATCATTTAGTACACCTACATTATTTACTATTGCCAATGACCTGACCAAAATGCGGGTGATTGCCAATGTTGACGAGGCTGACATAGGGCAGGTTATCGAAGGACAACGTGTGATGTTCACAGTAGATGCTTATCCTAATGATGAATTTCAGGGCAAAGTAGTACAGGTAAGACTGGAAGCGACAACTACATCCAATGTCGTAACATACGAGGTTGTTATCGATGCGCCGAATCCCGACCTCAAGTTGAAACCCGGTCTGACGGCAAATGTGAATATATACACTCTCGAGGAGAATAATGTCCTGATCATACCAGTTAAAGCGTTACGATTTACTCCTGATCCTGAAGTAATGAGTAAAATAGAGGATATCCGGATAGAACAAAATGTAGAAAATTCATCCAGTAAGAAATCAGTATGGGTGAAAACAGAAAATACAATACAACAACGTAATATAAGTATAGGTACAAGCGATGGCATACACCTCCAGATACTGGATGGACTGCAAGAAGGAATGGAAGTAGTGACAGGAGTATCTCAACAATCATCAGCAACCCTTCCGGCAGAAACAAACGGAGAATCAAGCCCTTTTATGCCAAAACCTCCGGGAAGAAAATAAATAATAAAAAAGGTCTGTGACCTTAATCAATCAGGCATGGATACAACAATGAAAAAGGAAATAATCAAGGTCGAAGATATTAAGCGGAATTACGTAGTAGGCGAAGAAACCGTACATGCTTTGCGGGGCGTAAGCTTTACAATATATGAGGGAGAGTTTGTAACAATCATGGGTACCAGCGGTTCGGGAAAATCAACATTACTGAATATTATAGGATGCCTGGATACTCCCAGTGCAGGCGAGTATTATCTCGATGGTACATCCGTCCGCAAAATGGGTAAAAACGACAGGGCTACATTGCGTAACCGTAAAATCGGCTTTGTATTCCAATCGTATAATCTTCTGCCCAAAACAACAGCAGTAGAAAATGTGGAATTACCCCTGATGTATAATCCGTCAATTTCATCAAAGGAACGTCATTCGCGCGCTGTAAAAGCACTGAATGATGTCGGTTTGGGCGACCGGGTGAACCACAAATCGAATCAGATGTCGGGCGGACAGCAACAACGCGTGGCTATTGCCCGGGCACTGGTCAACGAACCGGTTATCATACTGGCCGACGAAGCTACCGGAAACCTCGATACACGTACTTCTTTCGAGATTCTCACATTGATGCAGAAATTACATCAGGAAGAACAGCGTACAATTATCTTTGTAACTCACAACCCTGAACTTGCTCATTTCAGTAGCCGGAATATCGTTATACGCGACGGGCGTATAAAGTCGGATACATACAATAGTGATATTAAATCGGCTGAGAAAGCATTAGAAACCCTACCAAAAGAAGAGGAATAACATTATGAATATCGTCAATTTATTCAGAATAGCTTTACGGGCTCTGAACGGTAATAAGTTCAGAGGATTCCTCACTATGCTGGGGATCATTATCGGAGTTGCAGCTGTCATCACCATGCTGGCCATAGGGCAGGGATCGAAAAAGAGCATACAGGATCAAATATCCACTATGGGATCCAATATGATCAATGTTCGTCCCGGAAACGGGCAGTTTGGAGGAGTGCGCCAAAGTTCGGGCAGCATGCAAACACTCAAACTGGAAGACTACGAAGCTATCGAATCACAGGCAGAATATATCAGCGCAGCAACACCCGAAGTATCTTCTTCCGGGCAGGTCATCTTCGGAGCGAATAATGCTCCTACCTCTGTGTATGGAGTCAATCCGTCTTATCTCGAGATACGTAAATATTCGGTGGAGCAGGGAAGCATATTCACCGAAATGGATGTGAAAACATCGGCAAAGGTCTGCGTTATAGGGCAAACGGTAGTGGAGAATTTATTTACAAACGGAGAAGATCCGATAGGACAGACTATACGCTTCAATAAAATACCAATGAAAGTAATCGGGATATTAGCTTCGAAAGGAGACAATACGATGGGTATGGATCAGGACGATATGATACTCGCACCATATACCACTGTACAGAAAAGGATATTGGCCATTACATACATACAATCTATTGCTGTGTCTGCCGTAAGTGAAGATGCCACAGAAGACGCTATTGCAAGCATTGAGGAAATACTACGCCAACGACATAAAATAGGTGTTGGTCAGGAAGACGACTTTAATGTGCGTTCACAAAAAGAATTAATATCCATGATGAGTTCGACTACAGATATGATGACTGTGCTTTTGGCCTGTATAGCAGGAATATCCTTATTTGTAGGAGGCATAGGCATTATGAATATTATGTATGTATCTGTTACAGAGCGAACAAGAGAGATCGGCCTGCGTATGTCTATCGGAGCCAAAGGTATTGATATATTGATGCAGTTCCTTATAGAAGCCATATTGCTAAGTGTTACCGGAGGTATTATAGGCGTAATATTGGGGATAAGTAGTGCCTATATCGTAAAAAATATATTGGCATGGCCGATTGATATTCAATTTTATACCATAATTTTGTCTTTCGTAGTATGCAGTGCTACAGGTATCTTTTTCGGCTGGTATCCGGCAAAGAAGGCATCCGACTTAGATCCAATAGAAGCACTTAGATATGAATAATATGAAATTTGACATAAAAAAAGCCACTATTCCGGCTATCCATATTCTGTTCTGCGTCATTATTCTGGTTATTCCATTACTGGTAATGTCACGTAGCGGAATGTCTGAGAATTGGCATTATGGAGGGTATCTGTTGAGAACAGGTTCTTTGGTACTGCTCTTCTACGTGAATTATTTCTTCCTCATAGACAAGCTTTTATTCAAAAGGCAGTTTGTCCTCTATATACTTATAAATATCTTATTGATAATAGGAGTATCACTGCTTCAAAATCTTTTGTTTGAATTATTGCTGGGACCGCCACCTATAAAGACAAGAGGTCTAGGGCCGGGGCCGGAAGGGTTCAAACCTCCACACGAATTAAGAATATTGAGCGATTATGCCCTCATCATACTTGCTGTAGGTATGAGTGTCGCTCTGAAGGCAACAATGAGATGGTACAAGGATTCAATCAATCTGGAAAGTATAAAAGCTACTCAGCTGGAGGCAGACCTTAAGAACCTAAGAAGCCAGTTGAATCCTCATTTCTTATTCAACACCCTTAATAACATCTATTCACTGATAGCGATAGATACCAACAAGGCTCAGGAGTCAGTTCACCGGCTAAGCAATTTGTTGCGTTATATTCTCTATGAAAATGAAGATAAATTTGTCCCAATAGACAGGGAACTCAAATTTACGCAGAATTATATCGATTTGATGCGATTGCGTCTGAGCCCGGGAGTAAAGTTAGATGTCCTGATAAAAGACGATGATTGCGACGAGCAGATAGCTTCTCTTCTGTTTATTACTCTCATCGAAAATGCCTTTAAGCATGGCATAAATAATGGTTCGGAAAGTTTTATTGATATAAAAATTCTTATAAACAAAAAAAATGGTATACTTTGCACTGTAGAAAATAGTTTGGCCGAAACAGAAAATAACATGGAATCTAAAAATTCGGGAATAGGGCTTACCAACCTCCGTAAACGTCTCGAATTGCTTTATCCTAAAAGCCATGAGCTAAAGATAGAACAAAGGGAACATAGTTTTTTCGTTTCACTACATATCTATTTTGACAAAGACAAAAAGATAGAACAATGAAGCTAAAATGCATTATAGTAGATGATGAACCGTTAGCATCCGAATTGCTGAAATCATATGCTTTACAGACTCCTTCTCTTGAGTTGGTCGGTACATACAATAGCGCTATAGATGCATTGCCAATTGTCAACGATCAGCATATCGATCTCATCTTTCTGGATATCAATATGCCTAAAATGAACGGGTTGGAATTTTCCAAGGTGCTGCCTGTCTCAATCAAGATCATTTTTACAACGGCTTACGATCAATATGCTATTGACGGTTTTAAAGCCAATGCTTTGGATTATCTGCTGAAACCGATCAACTATAGCGATTTTCTTCAAGCTTCAAACCGGGCTATGGAGTGGTATACGAGAATAAATAAACCGTTAGCGGACAGTATATTTGTTAAATCAGGCTATCGTATTGAGAAAATAGAGTATGGGGATATTCTTTATATCGAAAACCAGAAAGATTATGTGAAGTTCCATCTGGATAATCTACCAGAACCGATCAGTTCCCTTATGAGTATCCAGCAACTTTCAGAAAAACTTCCGGGAATATATTTATGAGGGTTCACCGTTCTTTCATCGTCAACTTAAACAAGATCAGGACAGTCGAACGAAATTGTATTATTTTCGGTAAAACATACATCCCCATTTCGGATACTTACCGTGATAAATTTAATGAGTTTCTAAATGGCAAGTTTCTTTAGATCGGAATTGCTAATATTCATCATAATATCATAAAATACTATGTCCCTTTTCAATAATTGAAAAGGGACATAATGTTTATATAAATAATTATCTGAAATCTATTATTCGCCCGGACTATAGTTAGGAGCCTCGCTGGTAATAGCCACATCGTGCGGATGACTTTCTGCTACTCCCGCATTGGTAATACGGGTAAACTTAGCATTATGTAATTCATCTATATTTTTGGCACCACAATACCCCATACCGGCTCTTAATCCACCTGTCATCTGGTATACTACTTCATACAACGATCCTTTGAATGGCACACGGGCAGCAATACCTTCCGGCACCAACTTCTTTATATCGGCTTCCATATCCTGGAAATAACGGTCTTTTGAGCCTTTTTCCATAGCTTCAAGCGAGCCCATACCCCTGTATGATTTGAACTTACGCCCGTTGAATATGATTGTTTCACCCGGAGATTCTTCTACCCCTGCAAGCAATGAACCCATCATCACTGAATATCCACCGGCAGCCAGCGCTTTTACAATATCGCCTGAGTAACGTAAACCTCCATCAGCTATTAATGGTACACCCGAGCCTTTTAATGCTTTGGCGACATCATAAATAGCAGACAATTGAGGAACACCAATACCGGCTACAACACGTGTGGTACAGATCGATCCCGGGCCTATCCCCACCTTTACAGCATCGGCTCCTGCATCGGCAAGATATTTGGCAGCTTCCCCTGTTGCAATATTTCCCACAACAATATCAATACCGGGATAAGCAGATTTTACTTTTTTCAACATCTCCACTACCCCTTTGGAATGTCCATGGGCAGTATCAATAACAATCGCGTCTACACCTGCATTAACCAATGCGTCTACCCGCTCAAGGGTATCATATGTCACACCAACTCCCGCTGCAACCCTTAATCGCCCCTTATCGTCTTTGCATGCAAATGGTTTATCTTTTGCCTTAGTAATATCTTTATAGGTTATTAATCCTATCAGTTTATTATCACTATCTACTACAGGCAGCTTTTCAATTTTGTGTTGTTGTAGAATGTCGGCAGCAGCCTCAAGGTCTGTTGTTCTTTGTGTAGTGATGATCCTTTCCTTTGTCATCACATCATCTATCAATTGCTTCATATCGCGGCGAAAACGCAAATCACGATTAGTTACAATACCTACAAGATGATTTTCTTCATCAACCACAGGGATTCCGCCTATCTTGAATTCTGCCATCATAGCAAGAGCCTCTCCTACTGTCTTGTGACGCAAGATACTCACAGGATTCGATATCATGCCGTTCTCGGCACGCTTCACAAACCTTACCTGTTGCGCCTGAGCATCTATCGACATATTTTTGTGGATAACACCAATACCGCCTTCACGGGCAATGGCAATAGCCAGCTTCGCCTCGGTAACAGTATCCATCGCTGCCGAAACAATTGGAATATTCAACTTGATATTGCGTGAGAAACTTGTCGATAAATCGACTTCGCGGGGGAGTACTTCTGAATAAGCGGGGATTAACAATACATCGTCGAATGTCAATCCATCCATTACAACTTTATCTGCAATAAAAGACATATGAAAGAGCTTTTTGAAATTTATTGCGTGCAAATATACTCATTTTTAGTAAACCGGAAACAATATTTGTCTAAAAAAGATATGAAGAATACTACATTTCGTTAAATTTCTCACATAAGTTCAAATACAAGAATATTTATATACTTCTGTATATGTTAAAATAGACCAGCCAATTTAAAATTTAAATGCATGTTGCGAAACAGTTACATTTCCTGTGTTTTAGACACCCGATCACCTTAATTTTCAAAAACTTTCCGTACATTTGTCCGATTTTAAGAAGTTTAGAAAAAAATATTTATGATGAATCCGATTACAAAGAGTATCGATTTAGGTGATGGAAGGACTATCACCATTGAAACCGGAAAACTAGCAAAACAAGCAGACGGATCAGTAATGGTACGCATGGGCGACACTATGTTGCTTGCTACAATTACAGCTGCTAAAGATGCCAAGCCGGATGTTGATTTTATGCCGCTTTCAGTGGATTATAAAGAAAAATTTGCCGCTTTCGGCCGTTTTCCCGGAGGCTTCCAAAGAAGAGAAGGACGTCCTTCAGATTATGAAATTCTGGTTAGCCGTCTGATCGACCGCGCGCTTCGTCCGTTATTTCCGGACGATTATCATGCTGAAGTGTTTGTGAATGTTATCCTGTTCTCATCAGATGGTAAAGATATGCCTGATGCATTGGCAGGACTTGCAGCATCAGCCGCATTAGCAGTTTCTGATGTGCCATTCAACGGCCCGATATCAGAAGTCAGAGTAGCACGCATCGAAGGTCAGTTTGTTATCAATCCTACTTTTGAGCAACTTGAGCAAGCTGATATGGATATCATGGTAGGCGCTACCCTTGATAATATTATGATGGTTGAGGGCGAGATGAAAGAAGTTTCGGAAGAAGAAATGCTGGAAGCTATCAAGGTCGCTCACGAAGCTATCAAGGTACAATGCCAGGCTCAGTTAGAGTTGATGGAAGAAGTAGGCAAGATAGTAAAACGCGAATACAGCCACGAGACAAATGATGAAGAGTTACGTAAAGACGTATGGGCTAAATGTTATGACAAGGCCTACGCAGTAGCTACATCTTGCAATACGAATAAGCACGAGCGCGGAGATAACTTTGCTGCAATCGTAGACGAATATAAAGCAACCCTTACAGAAGAAGATTTGGCAGAGAAAGGTTCTTTGATCTCTCGTTACTATCATGATGTAGAGAAAGAAGCGATGCGCCGTTCTATTCTGGATGAAGGTAAGCGTCTTGACGGACGTTCAACCACAGAGATACGCCCTATATGGAGCGAAGTAGACTATCTTCCCGGAGCACATGGCTCTGCTGTCTTTACCCGTGGAGAGACTCAATCATTAACTACTGTGACATTAGGTACAAAACTAGATGAAAAAATAATCGACGATGTACTTAATAACGGAAAAGACAGATTCCTTTTACACTATAATTTCCCTCCGTTTTCTACCGGAGACGCCCGCCCATCAAGAGGTGTTGGACGTAGAGAAATAGGTCACGGTAATCTTGCACACCGTGCATTGAAACCGATGATTCCTGCAAACTATCCATATGTAATTCGCGTTGTTTCCGATATATTGGAATCCAACGGATCATCTTCTATGGCCACAGTTTGCGCAGGTACACTTGCCCTTATGGATGCAGGAGTACAAATCAAGAAGCCTGTAACGGGTATTGCTATGGGACTTATCTCTGAAAAGAAAGGTACTAATTTTGCCGTACTTTCCGATATATTAGGAGATGAAGACCACCTTGGCGACATGGACTTTAAAGTTACCGGTACCAGGGATGGTATTACTGCTACCCAAATGGATATCAAGGTAGATGGTCTTTCATATGAAATTCTTGAAAAAGCCTTGAACCAGGCAAAAGCCGGACGCTTACATATTATGGATAAGATACAGGAAACGCTTGCCGAACCTCGTCCTGACTTGAAAGACAATGCACCTCGAATTGAAGTAATTATAATCAATAAAGAATTTATTGGTGCTGTTATCGGCCCTGGAGGTAAAATTATACAAGGCATTCAGGAAGAAACGGGCGCAACTGTAACAATCGAGGAAATCGATGGTTACGGACGTGTTGAAGTTTCTGCTACTAACCGTCAATCTATTGAAGCTGCTGTAGCCAAAATTAAAGGCATTGTAGCAGTTCCTGAAGTAGGGGAAGTATACACAGCTAAAGTTCGCTCGGTAATGCCATATGGCGCATTCTGCGAATTCCTTCCGGGTAAAGACGGCTTACTTCATATCTCTGAACTATCTTGGGATCGTGTCGAAGATATGGAAAAAGCCGGATTGAAAGAAGGTGATATGATAGAAGTAAAACTAATTGACGTCGACCCTAAAACAGGTAAATTCAAGCTGTCACGCAAAGTGCTTCTTCCTCGTCCTCCAAGACCGGATAAGCCTGTAAAGAAAAACAACGAGGAAAATGAAAACTAATTTTTAGATAAGTGAAGAGGCCGGATTTCGACCTCCGATCTATCAAAAATTTAATATATTCAGAGAGAATGCAAAATACATTCTCTCTGTTTTTTTATATCCTCCTAATCTGATCCCAACACATAAAAATAGTTATATCCTAAATATTTAGATGAATTTTTACTATCTTTGTTATAAATGAATAAGATACCTGAGTGTTTACACTTGGGTATTGCTTATTATACATAAAAATACAATGAAAAGATACGGCCTCTTAATACTTCTTCTTTTCTTATTCATACACACATATCCTATACTTGCAAATCAATTTTATTTCAAAAAGTATCAGGTCGATAAAGGACTATCGCACAATACCGTTTGGTGTATACTGCAAGATAGCTATGGATTCATGTGGTTTGGGACAACAGACGGGCTGAACCGCTTTGATGGAAGAAAGTTTAAAATCTACAGGAACGAGATACAAGACAATTATTCGTTGGGTAATAATTCTGTTCAGACTTTATATGAAGATGAAAACAAAAACATTTGGATTGGTACTGCGAATGGGATCTACATCTACGAAAGGATGAATGATCGTTTTGTTCATTTCAACAAAAAAACCTCGTATGATGTATCAATAAGTACCGAAGTAAAAAAGATTATAAAAACACAGAAAGGTCAAATCTGGATTGCTACTTTAGGGCAGGGAATATTCATCTATGATCCTAAAACCGACGAACTTCTTCAAAACAGTAAGCACACCTCCTTTGTGTGGGATATGAGTGAAGACAGGACTCACCGGATCTATTCGTCTTCTTTACAAGAAGGACTGATCTGTTATGATCAGAACGGAAAACAGGTGGATATATTTACTTCGTTTCTGGATAAAAAAGACCTAAGCAATGTCAAAATAAATTGCATCCAAACCATTGAAGATAAAATTTGGTTTAGTGTAGGCACGAACAATTTGTGTGTGCTCGAGCCAAAAACAAAACAAATAAAGAGCTATAATAGTGAAGCCCTGAATACAGGAGCGATACGAACAATTATCAGTTACTCAAGCAATGAGCTGATGATTGGTTCTGACAACGGGTTATATATGTTCAATATTCCTGAAGAAAAGTTTGTACGGATAGACGATCCGCTAGATCCCCGGAGCTTGAGCGACCAGTCAATATATGCTATCGTTAAAGATGCAGAAGGAGGTATCTGGATATCTACTTACTTAGGGGGAATAAATTACCTGGCTCAACAAACTAAGATATTTGAATATTATTATCCGATATATAGCCCCGGGATGAGTTCGGGGAAAGTGATCAGTCAATTTTGTGAAGATGAAAACAGGAATATATGGGTTGGTTCACAAGACGGATTGAAACGATTGGATAACAGAACAAACAAACTGGAATCATATCCAATCCCCGGCAAGACACAGAGGTTAGATATCCGTTCATTATTATTGGAAAATGACCGTCTTTGGATAGGTACTTTCTCGGAAGGACTAAAAGTATTGGATTTGAGGACAAACAAACTAACAGAATACCATCATAGAAGAGAATCTTCCCAAACTATCTGTAGCAATGATGTATTATCTCTATACAAAGACAGTAAAGGAGATATTTATGTAGGGACATCGTGGGGATTATGCAGGTATAACAGAGAGCAAGACAATTTTGAAACCCTCAATTTTGTCGGAACCATGATCTCTGTATTCAGTATGTATGAAGACAAAAAAGGATATCTGTGGATCGCAACATACAACTCAGGAGTATTCAGATATAACTCTTCCGACAACCAATGGAGACATTTTTTGCATCAGGAAGATAATCTGAATTCCATTATAAACAATTCTATTATTTCTCTCTTCGAAGATTCTGAAGGAAGGATGTGGTTTGGGACAAACGGCGGAGGCCTTTGTTACTTCAATGAAGAAAATGAAACTTTTACAGACTTTGATCCATTAAACAGATATTTGCCTAACAAGGTTATCTATTCTGTCGAAGAAGACAACCTCGGAAATTTCTGGATATCCAGTAATGCCGGTTTACTTCGTATCAATCCGATTGACAAAAGGGACAGGAAACTTTTCACCCAGGAAGATGGTTTGCAAAGTAACCAGTTCAATTTCAAAGCCTCATTGAAATCGAGTACCGGGAAACTCTACTTCGGGGGCATTAATGGATTTAATGCATTTTATCCAAATGATTTCAAAGAAAATAATTATATCCCTCCTGTATATATTATCGATATCAAATTATATAATACAGATGAGAATACCAGCAGGGAACTGCTAAATCTGACCCAACCGGTCTATCTGGCAGATAAGATTACTTTACCCTATGATAATAACAATATTATTGTTGAGTTCAGTGCATTAAGTTACGAGGAACCTGAGAGGAACCAATTCCAGTATATATTGGATGGTTTCGATAAAGACTGGGTAAACAGCGAATCTAATATAGCATATTATACAAATCTGTCACCCGGTGAATACATATTCCGGATAAAAGGAGCAAACAACGATGGCAGATGGAATGAATATGGTACTACCCTACAGGTAGTGGTTCTCCCTCCATGGTGGAGGTCTACTCTTGCATTCCTAGTCTATGCCTTAGGTATTATTATTGTACTGTATTATATACTTAAATATCTTATCTACAGATCGAACAAAAAATTTAAATACCAACTGGAAGAGTTTCAGATAGAAAAAGAAAAAGAAGTATATCAGTCCAAAATTAGTTTCTTTATCAATCTGGTACACGAAATCAGAACTCCTTTGAGCCTGATACGATTACCTCTAGAAAGATTATCGGAAAAAGATTTTGAAGATAACGATACTCCAAAGTATCTGACAATAATCAATAAAAATGTTACTTATTTGTTGAATATTGTAAACCAGTTGCTGGACTTTCAGAAAGTAGAGAGCCAAAAGAATAAACTGGAACTGAGGGAGTATGATTTAAACAAAGTTATTCAGGATATATATGACCAATTCCTCTACTCCGCCGAGCTTGAGCATATCGACCTGATGCTCTTCTTACCAGGAGAAACGACAAATGCTTTTATTGATAAAGAGAAGATCATAAAAATAGTCACCAATCTATTGAGTAATGCAATAAAATATGCAAAATCGAAAATAGCATTGGAACTGATAGTCTTTGACGAGCATTTTGAGGTACTTGTTATGGATGACGGACCGGGGATTCCTGATGGGGAAAAAGAGAAAATATTTGAAGCTTTCTATCAATTGAATACAGAGAACAATACCGGAACCGGTATAGGACTTGCTTTCTCGAGACTATTAGCCGAGAACCACAAGGGTTCACTTTCATTAGAGAGTAACAGGTGGGGAGGCCCGTCATTCATTCTATCTATTCCTATCGAATATGATGAAGAATCTCTAACCCAAATAGAATTTACGAAAGATTCTATTAACGAGCAGGTATTAAATACAGCCATGAGTTCTTCACAAACCGACAATTTCAAAAGTTCTAAGGTTCTTATTGCAGAAGATAATATAGACTTATTAAATCTGATTGAAGATTCATTAAATCCATACTTCACCATCTTAAAATCGGAGAACGGGAAAGAAGCTTTGGATATAATATCAAAAGACAATATAGACTTGATTATAAGCGATGTCATGATGCCTGAGATAGACGGGCTTGAGCTGACCAGAACGCTGAAATCGGATATTAATTACAGTCATATTCCGATCATCCTGTTAACAGCCAAAACAACAATGGAATCTAAAATCGAAGGTTTGGAATATGGAGCAGACGTATATATAGAGAAACCTTTCTCTGTTAAGTTTTTACAGAAACAGGTCGAGAATCTACTGAAGCTAAAACAGACATATCAAAGGCTAATGACCTCTTACCCTGTACCTGTTGTAGCAGATGTTTCTGTATCAAAAAAAGATCAGGAATTCATTGATAAGTTACATGAAGAAATTGAGAATCACATAGCGGAACTGGATTTCTCTATAGACAATATTGCCGAAACAATGTATATGAGCCGTTCAAGCTTCTACCGAAAGATAAAAAGTATAACAGGGATGTCACCAAACGATTATCTGAAAGTATTCAGGCTGAACAAGGCTGCCGAGTTGTTGCTTAAGGGAGAGATGTCGATAGCAGACATTTGTGAGCAAGTTGCCTTCAGCTCTTCTTCCTATTTCGCCAAATGTTTTAAAGCTCAGTTTGGAGTTTTACCAAAAGATTATACAGGAGAAATCAAAAGCAAGTCTAAATGATATAGCTCCTTTCTAAAAGAACAGAGAGGATGCAATATGCATCCTCTCTTTATTCTCTTATATCTAGTAATTTATATAAATCAGAATTTATATCCTACACTTAAATATGCTGCACGGTTTTTCGTTTCAGTGTCTTTAAATACCTTAGTTAAGCCCTGATCAGCTCCAAGATTGACTGCTATTCTATCGATAAATTCAACTCCGATAGCTCCTCCGACTCCAAAGTCAAAGCGATTAGAATTATCACTAAAGAAATCTGAATCTTCTATGTTATCTGCATCCCACTTAATCTTTCCTCCTATTCCATAGGCAAAATATGGCCCGACATGGAATAGCAGTTTAGTACCAGGAGCTATATCCATTTTGTATCCGACATGTACTGGTAGTTGCAGGTACATAGCATTAAGAGTAGCCTTCGCGCTGTTAGATCCACCTACTGCACCTCCAGTTATCTCTTTGCTTTTAGCTCCTTTAGTTGTTAATTCAAGGCCTGACAATAGGAAACAACTGGCAGGCAAATCCATTTCAGCTGTTACTCCTACATTGAAGCCTACCTTGATATTATCATCCAGTTTCTGTATTTCAGATAGATTCATTCCGGCTTTTACTCCAAATGAGATGGGTAGTTGGGCAAACATGGTTACACTTATCATTAGACCAATAATAAGCAACAAATAAATTTTGATTGTTCTCATAATATTAATAAGTTTAAATAAATGGTTTTATGAATAGGGGCTATCAAAAGTAAATAAATAATTCTGTTTAACAAAGAAACGTTAACTTTGAAAAGTTATTACTTATGTCATTCATACCAACAATTAGCAGAAAAGTGAAAAGTTTTAAAAACGAATTTATCTATAGTATAAGCAGCTGTTAGCTTGTAGCCATTAGCTGATAGCTACAGAAAAATGTTCTTTGAAAAAACGGAGGAAAAGCGTTACATCTGTTACTTTTTAGTTAAAATATCCGGGCATGCTGTAGGGGTCGAACATTTTCGACCCGAAATAACAAAGAGTCTGTGGGCGGAAGATGTTCCGCCCCTACATGGCAAAGCCCCAAACTCATTGTTAACTGTTACCTTTGTCACCTTTTAGTTAAAATCTTTTGAAAAAATGGAAGAAAATAAATTATACATTAAAAACATGGTCTGCAACCGCTGCATAATGGTGGTTCGCGACCAATTGGGAAAGATGGGTATAAAACCTGTTTCTATCAGCTTAGGTGAAGTCGTTCTGAATGAAAGACTAACTGATAATAAGAAGAAAGAAGTAGGTGAGATGCTAATCTCCTTCGGCTTCGAACTGATCGATGATAAACGGAAGCAGTTGATAGAGAAGGTTAAAAATACGATTATTGAACTTGTTCATCAGAATAATAACTCTATCAGAATAAACCTTTCGGATTATATTTCAGATATAACGCATCATGATTACAGTTATATAAGTAACCTGTTTTCTGAAGTGGAAAATACGACTATTGAAAAGTATTTTATTGCGCAGAAAATAGAACGGGTGAAAGAACTGCTCGTTTATGATGAATTATCACTGAGCGAGATTGCCGATCTATTGAATTATTCAAGTCCGGCACATCTAAGCGCCCAGTTTAAGAAAGTAACAGGACTGACTCCAAGTTATTTCAAGCAAATAAAGGAGAATAAGCGGAAACCCTTAGACAAAATATAAAAATGTTATAAATCAAATCCATAATAATGTAAAACCTTTACAAACACACCAGTGTATCTTTGTGTTCTAACAAGAAGAAAGATACAATAACAATGGAAAAAGATAAAACAATAAAGAAGACATTCCCCGTACTCGATATGAGTTGCGCTGCCTGTGCTGCCCGGGTTGACAAAGCCCTCAATCAGCAGGAAGGGGTGGTAGAAGCTGCGGTTAACTATGCTGCGGCAAATGCTTCTATAGAATATGATCCGTCCGTGACTTCGCCGGAATCTCTCCGGAATATGGTTCAGAATCTCGGATATGACCTTATAATAGAGGAGAAAAAAGACCTGGCTAACGAACTGGAAGAAGCCCATGCGGAAAAGTATTCGAAGTTAAAACAGCGTACTATTTTGGCTATTGTTCTTTCTATACCTGTTGTTATCATCGGCATGTTTTTTATGGATATTCCATATGCCAACGAAATTATGTGGGTGCTATCCACTCCCATCATATTCTGGCTGGGAAGAAGCTTTTTTGTCAATGCATGGAAACAACTGAAACATGGTTCGGCCAATATGGATACGCTGGTGGCTCTAAGTACAGGTATCGCTTATCTTTTCAGTTTGTTTAATATGATCTTCCCCAATTTCTGGCTGGCGAGAGGCGTGGAACCACATGTATATTTTGAGGCGGCAAGTGTAATCATTGCCTTCATCCTGCTGGGAAGACTTTTGGAAGAAAGGGCAAAAGGAAATACATCATCCGCAATAAAAAAGCTGATAGGATTACAACCCAAAAACGTGACTATTATTGATGAGTCGGGCAATCAAAAAGAAATCCCGATAGATCAGATAAAGGTAGCCGATATACTATTGGTGAAACCGGGCGAAAAAGTAGCGGTTGACGGACTGGTAACCGAAGGCAACTCGTATGTAGATGAAAGTATGCTAAGCGGGGAACCTGTTCCTGTCTTCAAAGAGAAGGGAGCGAAAGTATTCGCAGGAACTATTAATCAGAAAGGGTCTTTTCAGTTTAAAGCAGAAAAGATTGGCGCTGATACCATACTGGCACAGATCATTCGTATGGTGCAGCAAGCACAGGGGAGTAAGGCGCCTGTTCAAAAACTGGTGGATAAGATTGCCGGGATATTCGTTCCTGTTATTATTGGCATAGCCGTACTCTCTTTCGTTCTATGGATACTACTTGACCATAACAACGGCTTTACTCATGGATTGCTAGCTATGGTGACCGTGTTGATAATCGCTTGCCCATGTGCTTTGGGACTGGCTACGCCTACTGCCATTATGGTAGGTATAGGCAAAGGGGCAGACAATGGTATTCTGATAAAAGATGCAGAAAGCCTTGAGATAGCTAAGAATATAGATACAATTGTATTAGATAAAACCGGTACCATTACAGAAGGCAAGCCTGTGGTCACAGATCTGATATGGTATAGGGACAGTCAGAAACAGGATATTTTCTACAGCCTCGAAAAGTTATCGGAACATCCTCTGGCAGATGCCATAGTGAATTACTTAGGGGAAACGAATCAGGTCAAGATCAATCGGTTCGATAGCATTACGGGGAAAGGGATAATAGGGTTCATAGACGGGGAGAACTATTATGTCGGGAATCATAGATTGTTGGAAGAGAACGGGATAAAGGTAGAACCACAAATAAAATCCGAAGCCGAAAGCCTGAGTAAGGAATCGAAAACAGTGATCTATTTTGCCGATAGCTCAGGAGTATTAGCTATTGTCGCCATCACAGACAAGATAAAAGATTCGTCCGTCAATGCAATCGCCCGTTTACAAAATATGGGTATCGAAGTGTATATGCTCACCGGCGATAATGAGCTTGCTGCCAGGGATATAGCGGCTAAAGCCGGAATTAACCATTATCAGGCCGAAACATTACCACAAGACAAAGCCCGGTTCGTAGAACAACTTCAAGCTGAAGGTAAAAAAGTAGCGATGGTAGGTGATGGTATCAACGACAGTGCAGCCCTTGCCCAAGCCGACCTGAGTATTGCCATGGGGAAAGGGAGTGATATTGCTATGGATGTGGCAAAGATGACAATCATATCGTCAGACCTGACTAAGATACCGGAAGCGATCAAACTATCCGGACTGACTGTAAGGACAATTAAACAGAATCTTTTCTGGGCGTTTATATACAACCTGATTGGTGTCCCTATCGCTGCCGGAATACTCTATCCTGCATTCGGCTTTCTCCTTAATCCGATGATAGCGGGAGCAGCAATGGCACTTAGTAGTGTAAGTGTTGTGACTAATAGTTTAAGGCTGAAAACCAAGAAGATATAAAACGGAAAGGTAGGGTTAACTTGTAGGGGCAATCCCTTGTGGTTGCCCAATATGATTACAGGCGGGCAGGGACAAGCCACTGCCCCTACAGGTAATCTATTTCGGGTTAGTATTATTTCCCCTTCCTCAAAAGCTCTATTTCTGCTTTCAGATCTGTTATCTGGTCTTTCAGTAATTGCACGGTTTCATCATGCATTTTAAATAACGCCTCTAGAGGATTGTTAATGGTTTGTTCTTGAGGTTGATGAACAATCCCTCCGTCCCCAATGTGATTGATATAAGTAATAAACTTATTGATTGTTTCTTCGTGATCGCATTCCTTTAGCATCTGTACAGGAACACCCAATGCTTCCGAGAACTTGGCCAACATAGCATCGTCAATCTCTTCACTTAATTCATACTTCGATACTTGTGTCTGGCTTAAGCCCATTTTCGCAGCGAGGTCTTCCTGCTTCCATCCGTGCATACGGCGAAAACGACCGATGTTCTCTCCGTGATGAGTACATATTTTGCCTTTCGCTTTTTCTTTCATACTATCCTGATTTTAGTTAGATATATATTCTCTTACAAAACTAACATAAGATTGTCAAAATGAGGAATATTTACATTCATTTTTTACTACCTGTACAAAATAAGAAGCATTACAACATCCTAATATACAGATAAGCAACCAACTATGTATAACGGCTTTATTTTTTTCATAATCCGCATTATAACTGTATTTTAGACCCCATGTTATTAATGCAGATCACAAAGAAAGAAGTTTATGGGTTGCTGTGGTTAATATATTCATCATTCGGCAAAACACAGGAGGAGATATTGTTATATATCGAGGGGCAAGTGTTATTCCAGACATCGGAACTGATAGAGATAAAACTGGAAAAAGGAGTAATCGGTTGCTACTTTTCGAATGGCAAATGTAATAAGATCGACTTCCTTCTGCCGCAGTGGTCAATTGCATGCGCATTGACACATTACTTCGATATTACTTATCGACGGAAAGATAAGAATATATGGATATGTTCTCCTTTCCCGAATGTCTCATATCAAATCATTTACCTCAAAACCAAGAAAGAAACCATAGGAGGAAAAAGGATTAAGGTATTCATGTTCTGTAGGATATAACAATATCCCATATCATGTCGGATATTCTTATGCATCCTTCAATAAAAAAGAGAGTAGCAGAACTAATCTTGCTACTCTCTTGTAAGTAGTAAATAGTATTTATTATCGTCTTTGTCATCTTATGTTTGTAATAGAAATTATTCAAAAGCTTTTTCTATCTTTCATAACTAACAAAAACAGCAGCCAGGAAAGGGTAAATACTAGGACTTGTCATAGGTTATAAAAAC
>JAITVH010000153.1 GCA_031285905.1 Prevotella sp. | reverse complement strand
TGTTACTTTTTAGTTAAAATAAGAAAGAGCCTTTTAAATGGGAATATAATAGATTTAAACAAATTTCTTACATTTGTACCTTATGCCGAACAATATTGATATAAACGGGAGAGAAACTTCTCCTTTGAAATATGCCATGCATTATGGCCTTTATCTGGGTATATTCTGGGCTTTGAAATACCTTGTATATATTGCTGCCATGGATGTATGGGTTCATTTCATATACCTGTATTATCTATTGAATGTGGGTACATTCCTGATGATATATATATTCTACCTGAAATATATTAATCTGGATGTAAGCAAGGTCAATAATAAGTTTCGGGGTTTTTTATTCGTTGTCTTGTTATGCTTCTTTGCCTCTTTTATTGAAGGGGCTATGATCTATGTCCATTTTCAGATCATCGATCCGTCATATTATCCCAGTAAGATACAACCGGTGTTATCTAATATGATAGAATCGTTCCCCTATCCACAGGAAGTAAAGACATCAGCATTGACAATGGTGGGTAATAATATCTGGTATGTACTTTCTACTTTTATCGGAAATCTGTTTTTAGGAGTACTATTGGGCACGCCATTAGCGCTATTAGTAAAAAAGAATAATACATAATAAATTATGGATATATCTGTAGTCATACCATTATTGAATGAAGAAGAGTCTCTTTCTGAACTTTATGCATGGATCAAGCGTGTAATGGAGGATAACGGCTTCTCTTATGAAGTCATCTTTGTGGATGATGGTAGTACAGATCGTTCATGGCAGATTATCAGTGAATTAAAGAAGTCTTCTGATAATATAAAGGCTATCCGCTTCAGTCGCAATTATGGAAAGTCTCCGGCTTTACATTGTGCCTTTCAAAAGGCTCAGGGAGAGGTTGTTATCACTATGGATGCTGATCTGCAAGACAGCCCGGATGAAATACCGGAATTGTACCGGATGATAAAGGAAGATGGTTATGACATGGTTTCGGGCTGGAAGAAGAAACGTTATGATCCGATATCCAAAACTATCCCTACCAAATTATTCAATGCTACAGCGCGATGGGTATCCGGTGTAAAGCTGCATGACTTCAATTGCGGATTAAAGTCGTACCACAAAGATGTAGTCAAGAGCATTGAGATATATAACGATATGCATCGCTATATTCCATATTTGGCAAAGAATGCCGGATTTAATAGGATAGGGGAGAAGGTAGTGCATCATCAGTCCCGTAAATACGGAAAAAGTAAGTTTGGCGGTGTAAGCCGCTTTATAAACGGATATTTAGACCTTATGACCTTATGGTTTTTATCGGTATTCGGCCGTAAGCCTATGCATCTTTTCGGGTTGTGGGGAACTGTTATGTTTTTCCTGGGTTTTGTTGCGGTGGTCATTGTCGGAGCAAATAAGCTATATGCCATAAATCAGGGAATCCCTCACCCTCTGGTGACTAATTCGCCATATTTCTATATTGCGCTCACTATGATGATATTGGGGACTCAACTATTTCTTGCAGGATTTTTGGGTGAGATAATATCCAGAAACTCATCTAACAGGAATGAATACAAGATAAGGGAGGAATTATAAAACCGGACAACAGATATTGGATGAAACTAAGGGAACTTATAGAAAACCGTTATTCAGTCAGGGCATATTTGTCCCGGCCTGTAGAGAAGGAAAAGATCGATTATATCCTCGAATGTGCGAGGCTTTCCCCGTCTGCTTGTAATCTTCAGCCTTGGATATTCTATGTTGTTATCAGCGAAGAGGTATTGGATAAAGTGCATATGGCATATGACAGGGAATGGTATAAAACAGCCCCTGTAAACATTATTGTATGTAAGAACACTTCTGTCTCCTGGAAAAGATCGAATACCGATGGGAAAGACCATGGAGATATAGATGCTGCTATAGCGAGTGAACATATATGCCTTGCAGCACATGAAATTGGTTTGGGGACATGCTGGATATGTAATTTCAATCCGGAGATATTATCCCGGGCTTTGGCTTTGCCCTCAGATGTGGAGCCAATAGCAATTTTCCCGATAGGCTATATTAATGAAGAAAAGAGTAGTTACTCGGAAAAGAAACGGAATGCCTTATCTGAGGTGGCAAAGTGGATTTGATTAACCGTTGCTGCTACCATTGATTGACAATATACAATATGGGTATTAGTAGATGTTTTTAAGATCAATGCTATTGGTTTGTTTACAAGAACAAACTCTTGTTAAATAAATAGAATTAAAAAACGAAGTTGTGATTTTGATGTTCTAATCATATACAAGTATCATATATTTGCATTGAATACTAACTAATATTACATAAAATGACACTTCTATTCTTCATATTATTTGCTGTTGTCATATTCGGTGTGATGATAATACTATCCATACTGAGAGGGGTGTCGTCTGTATTGTTTGGTAAGCAGCAAACATCTTATTCTTCAGGAAACTATTCATCAACGTCCGATAATCAATCCTATCAGGAAACCAATAAACCTCATAAGAAAGTATTTGCAAAAGACGAAGGTGAATATGTCTCGTATGAAGAAGTAGACTAATCCTAAATGATATTAGAAAGGTATGCGAATCAGTTGTTAAAACCGATTCGCATATTTGTTAATATTTAAAGCTACTGCCACCCAGGAATTCCCTTAAGAGAGATGTAGGAGGTAATTCTCTATCATTAACGTAATTAAAGTACCTTAAGAACTTGAGTAACCTATGAGCTTCTGCATACTCGGGAGCATTATTGGGTACTTGTGATAAAATGGGCTCGGCATAGCGCCTTAATGCAGGGAGTTCGTACATCATAGCCGAATTGAACATTACGTCTGCATTCTCTTGATATGGAAATATCCATTTCTCTTCACCATTACGAACACTTTGCCAGCGGGACAAAGTATCTATTGCCGAATAATTTCGATAACGGTAGTCTCTGATTAACCGGCGCAAAAGGCGGTTGTCGGTAGTTGGTATCCAGTTGTGATTATCCAAAGATATGGTAGTAAGTGCAGATACATATACCTTAAATTTCTGTTCTTCAGGAATGCCTGCAGTCAGTTCAGGATTTAGTCCATGAATACCCTCAATAACAAGTATAGATTGTTCATCTAGCTTGAGTTTGTCGCCTTTGTATTCTCGTGTACCTGTGGTAAAATTGAAAGTTGGAAGCTCTATTTCTTTTCCTTTTAAGAGGTCTTCCAAGTCTTCATTAAACTTAGGAATATCCAGTGCATATAAGGATTCAAAGTCATATCCTCCGTTTTCATCCAGAGGAGTTTTATCTCTATCCACAAAGTAGTTATCCAGAGAAAGCCCCACAGGTTTTATCAGATTCACCATCAGCTGTACTTCCAGTCTCATACGGAAAGTAGTTTTACCGGATGATGATGGCCCTGAAATAAGCACAACACGAACACCATTTTTGGCTTTTGCTGCAATTTGTTCGGCAATATTAGCGATTGTCTTCTCTTGGAATGCTTCTGAAATCTTTATGATGTCAGGTATCTTTCCCTTACGGCTTGCCAGATTTATATCCCCGGCATTGTCCAAACCTATTATATTCAGGAATTTCAGATGTTCCTTATATACACCATACATTTTATCTTGGGGAATGACAGGTTCCAATTCTACCGGATTGTGCCTGTTCGGTACACGTAGCAGTAATCCGTCTTTATACAATTCGAGTCCGAAAAGATGTATATATCCTGTAGAAGGAGTAAGACATCCATAGAAATAATCGACCGACCCATTCAACTTATAATATTTTGAATACAGTTCACCGGATGTCTCCAACAAGAGGGCTTTATCTTCAAATCCTCTCTCACGGAACATTCTTACAACTTGTTCTGTTTCTTCTTCTACACCTTCAAATTTCATATCAGCTTTGATATATTCCTGCATCTTGGATTTGATGGCATCTACCTCTTTTTGTTGAATAACTGTTACTCCCTCAATTTTACAGAAATAACCTAAAGAGATAGGGTGCTCGATATGTATTTGTGCATTAGGAAATATTTCGGCTACCACTTTAGCAAACAAGAAGCAAAGGGAACGAACGTATGTCCGCATACCTAATGGTTCTGAAAGATCGACAAAATGTACAGTCTTATTATGATAGGCCTCATAATCGAGTGGCTCAGTCTTGTTATTTACTTTTGCCGCTACAACCCTGGAGTTAGTATTGAAATCGAAACTATCCTGCATATCTATCAGTTTTGTTCCAGCCGGAAATTCTTTAAAAGTATCGTTGTTTGTGCAGTGGATTGTGATTCTGTTGTCCATAATATATCAAATAGTTTTATTTACAAAAGTAAAGGATGTTCTGATACGAGAACACCCTTTATGCAATAAAGTTAAGTATAATAAACTATTCATTGATGAAATTAACTTTTCCGGTTTCCATATCATATACTCCGCCTACAATCATAATCTCACCATTTTTCTCCATTTCTTTCAATATAAGGCTCTTCTTTCTTATTTCGTTCATCACATGATGTATATTATTTATGGTCGCAAACAGACTGAACAAAATCGGCATTCTTCGATGTTCTGTCTCCTGTGAAGTTCTTTCCTGCCTCATCGATGGCTGGCTTTATTTTTGACAGAAGTCCTGTAATATTCCCTAGCTTGACATCATCAATAGCTGATTTTATAGCTCCGCAATATTCATGACCGAGTACTACAACTAATTTAGATCCGGAGACTTTGCATGCATATTCCAGACTGGCCAGGATGTCTTCGTTTACAACATTACCTGCAACCCGGGCAACAAAGATATCTCCAATACCGCGGTGGAAAACATCTTCAACAGGTACACGAGAATCCAGACACGATAAAACGACCGCTTTTGGATATTGCCCAAGGGCAGCATTTCGTATTCTTTGAGAGGTGTTTCGTACTGTCAGGTTATCAGTTACGAAATCTTTATTCCCTACTTTTAATATTTCAAATACCTGGTTGGGGGTTAGCGCGGCTTGTTCGTCTTTTGTCAGAATTGCATTTGCCAGAATGTCCTCTTTTTCTACTTCAACATAATCGCTATCGACTTCCAGATGAGCAATACCATCTTTTTCGATTTGTGTATTAGTATTCTTATTAGAGCAAGAATACAAAGAAAATGAAGTTAAAGAGGCTATCAGCAAAATATAAAATGTTCTTTTCATAAACTCTCTTTTTAATAATAGGTTTACTGAAAGAAACACTTATATAGAAAGAAATGTTCTCAAGAAAATAGGATATCCAATTTTATATTAGACACATACCCAGATTTTCTGCTTCTACCCGCATTTTGTCGGGCCATATGCTGGCTTGGATTTCTCCGATATGTCCTTTTCGCAGATAGAACATACATAGACGCGACTGGCCTATGCCACCACCTATAGATTGTGGGAGTTCACCACTCAATAACCGTTTGTGAAAGAATAGTTCTTTTCGCGATTCTTGCCCCGATATCTTAAGTTGTTCTAATAAGACCTCTTTATTTACACGGATGCCCATAGATGAGAGTTCCATAGCTCTTCCTAATACGGGATTCCATACAATCAGATCACCGTTCAAACCCCTATGTCCATCTTCTGTAGGTGTAGTCCAGTCATCATAGTCCGGAGCACGCCCATCATGAGGTTCGCCGTTGCTTAGATTGCCTCCTATGCCAATGATAAACACAGCTCCATATTCTTCCGCAATCTTATTTTCCCTCTCTTTTTCAGTGAGATCGGGATACTTTTGCAATAGTTCTTCGGAGTGTATAAATGTAATGTTACAAGGCAAAATAGGTTTTATTTCGGGGAATAACTCATAAACTAAGTACTCGGTTCTTAATAGAGAGGCATATATTCTCTTTACAATGTCTTTCAGAAAAGCTATATTTCTTTTGTCGGGAGACATAACCATTTCCCAGTCCCACTGATCAACGTACAACGAATGCAGATTACCCAACTCTTCATCTGCGCGTATAGCATTCATATCAGTATAGATACCAAAATCTTCGCTTATGTGATAATCCGCCAGTGTAAGTCGTTTCCATTTAGCCAGAGAATGAACTATTTCCGCACGTTCATCACCTATATCTTTAATAGGAAAGCTAACAGGCCGTTCAATTCCGTTCAAATCATCATTGATTCCCATCCCTTTCAGTACAAACAAAGGAGCTGTAACGCGCCTTAAACGAAGTTCGGATGATAAGTTTCGCTGAAAGAATGTCTTGATCTGCTTGATACCCATTTCTGTTTGCTGCAAATCGAGTATTGCACGGTATTGTTTAGGCTTTATTAAGTAGCTCATTTTAGAGTTTTTAGTGTACGTCGTATTAATTGGCAGCAAAGTTAGCTTTAAAATATTAATGTGGAAATATTTGAGATTGAATTTTGTGCATTCTGTCAAATTTTCTATGTTTTAGTATATAATATGATAGGTGTAAGATGAGAACAGGATTTGGATAAGCTCCAAACCCTGTTCCTTTGTTTATAATCTGTTTTATGAGATTACTTCTTCAGGATATACATATTGGCATTTGTTCCGGTGATCTTATTTCCATCCATATCTAGCTGGGTTAAAGTGTTTTCACCTACGAAATACTGACTAGGTGCATCTTTAATTCCCTCTAACTTAATGGTATTGCCTTCGCTATTCCAGGTATATTTTCCTTTTTCTTCAAATTTAGCATCTTTCTTACCTACATATTCGGTTTTTTTTACGAATGTACTGTCTTCCAGTGTGATAGAAACAATCATGCCCTCGCCGCTTGCAGTAGGTACTTTTCCTTTATACTCACCTTTGTAATCAAGAGAATTCATCGCATTGTGAGCAGCATCTGCCACTTCTACCGCTTCTTTCTTCACGTCTTTTGCTATTTCCGAGAATTCATCTACAGATGCCTTTTCTTCTTGATTCTTTTTAGCGTCTCCACCGCAGCTGTACAAAATGCCCATTGCTGCGATCACCATCAACATTTTTCTCATTTTTTACTTTCTTTTTTTGATTCTTTTTTAAGTTCGTCTTCTTTTTCTTTATGTATCTCCACTTTATATCCTAATTTTTCTATTGCTGCTTTTAGCTTTTCTACCGTAGTCTGGCTCTTTTTGAACTCTATTTTTACTGTCTTTTTTTCAAGGTCTATTTTCATATCTGTCACACCTCTTTCGAAAGCAATGTTTTTTTCTATGCGCTTCTGACAGTTTTCACATGTCATTGATACATCGAACGTTATAGTCTCTTTATCACTTTTTACTTCTTTCTTATCTTGAGCGACAGTTGAGCCAATGCCCATAATCATCAAAAATGATATTAAAAATAATTTTAGTTTCATACTTATGTTCTTTGTGTTATCAGTTAAACAATCTATTCTAAATAAAGTTTATTTATCATAATATATATGTTATTTTTCTAAATTTTACATCTTATTCATGTTATTTTATCAATTCACCCAGCTTGGCTTCCATCTCTTTGGCGCCCAGTCCTCTCTATTATTTTCTTCATCATCATTTGTCTTATATTAATAACTCTCTGAAATTTTAACTAAAAGGTAACAAAGGTAACAGATTCTAGCTATTAGCTGTTAGCTCTTGGTCTTTTTATTCTTTCCTCTTCGTGGCTTTGCCACTCCCTCTCCTTTCGGGGAGGGCCGGGGTGGGGTGAATTTAACTAAAAGGTAACAAAGGTTACACTTTTAATACATTTTCAAAGATCATCTTTTTTCTGAAAGCTATCAACTAATGGCTAAAAGCTGACGGCTCTGTTACTATAGATAAATTAATCTCAAAAAAATAAAACAGTCTGACCATCTGCTAATACACATGTACATTTAATTTATACAAAGCTACATATTTTTATAGAAAATCCATTCCTGCAAACCTCCGATCTCATTTGACAAATACCAGATTACTATCCGCCACATAGGCACTTGTACTAATAGAATATGTTCCACCGAAAGGGTTTTCATATTTTAATTCTACAAAAAATGCCTTATAACCTTGCTTAGGAAAGTCAATAGTAATATTTATCTTATCTTCATTTTTTGATGACACTATATTTGTACTTGTCCATTCACTCTTCCGCAAATCCCGCGTCGATGCAGAAGCTTGCCATAATGTGATACTTCTAAGCTTCAGGCTATCATATTTTAAATCAAGATTTATCTTTTTCTTTTGAGTTAACCTCCACTGACAGGCAGGAAGAGATTGGTTATTTAGTGTGTGGTAAAAGAAAATATTCAATATATCCAATACACTCTTCTTATCACCCATATTATGACCCGCGTTCGGCACATAATGTAAAGTATATTCTCCCGGAATAGCTGCAATATAGTTTTGTATAGCATCTATAGTCCAAAACGGATCGTTTGCTGCCATGATTATCAGTTTTGGAATAGTTATTTTACTCAGGTAGCTATATGGGTCTATCATCCGGATCACCTGTCTGCCAAACTCTGATTCTACAGCCTGTGGTATCTGCATTTCCACATAATCACTAATCTCCCGGCTATAGTCACCATATGCGACAAGCTGCGACTTAAAAAACTCAGGCATATTGAGCATCTCTATCACCATTGGTGCAATTGCGACTACCCTGGGATCTTCCAAAGCGGCGGTAAGCCATGTAGTCCATCCGCGCTTCGACGCCCCTGTTACAAGAAAACGGTTGATCGGTTTATTATGTTTATCCTTCAATAATTCCTCAACAACGTCCATCGCACGGGTAGCGCTCTTTACCATTGGAAAAAGTAATGGCCATGAATAATCTTCCGTTTTTCTAAATTCGTTCAGCGTATATGCAATCAGGGCATCTTCATTCAGTCCGCCATAGAGAGGCTGATTGGGCACCTGACGGAGTAGCGCTACCGGAGCTTTATTGGCTACTGCCATTTGCGACGATGCCAGTCCTTCGGCGTTATCCCTTCCCGAAAATTGAGGCAATCTGTTTTCGTCGAGCTTTCCTCCGGTAATAAAGAGCATGGCTCCATCATAATCAAGGCTATCGGGAACATATACGATCAATTCATGCTTCCAAAGCATTTCCTGCCACTTTTGTGAAATCAGGAAAATAGAATATACACTGCATCCATTCAGTTTGTATGCATCTCTTATTTCCCACGCATAAGACAAATCCTCTTTTTCGACATATGCCCTGAGAGCTACATCCGGGGTTTGTGCACTTACTGTTATAAAAAACAACAGTCCAAAAATGAAACTTCCTAATTTTATTTTCATATCAAAGGTTTTAATAATAAAGAACCTTGGCTACTCCTTAAAAAATATATCTCCCACAAACTCATTCTTTTTAATACCTGACATATCGAGTTTTTCTCCATTTATAGTTACGTTTTCGAAATAGACAGAGTCGATTTTATGATCATTATCATAACCTGTAAATTCAACAGTCAATGGTTCTCCTTTGGCCCGGATATCTTTAAAGGTTATATTCCTGATATTACCTCCCTCATCATCATTTGTCCATCTGTTTTTACCTATCCATAACGAAATGAGTTTTGTCGATTCTTCTATACGGATATTCTCGAAACGAATATTGCTTATCAAGGCTTTATCGGACTGAAAAACACGCAACGACCATTCCCTGCCCGTATCGCGGATAATATCACAATCCCGGAAAACGACATCCGACACATCCTTTGTCAATTCAGCGCCAATACTTAAAGCATGTGCCAGCTCATTCCATAGTACACAACGGTGAACCAGTATGCGCCCGGCTTCTCCCGATCCTTTCAATGTTTTTATTACCACAAGGTCGTCCAAAGTACGGATAAAGCAATTATTCACTTCTACATCGAAGCTTCCACAGATATCAATCCCGTCAGAGTTTGCCCTATATCCTATTATTTTTATATTTTCGATCAGCACATTTTTAGAATGGCGAACCGGAACAGTCCACACACTCGGGTCTTTCAGGATAATTCCTTCCACTCCGATATCCTCTCCCTCTACGACAAGCATATTGCGTGAATGGGTAGGGGTGTTTGTAGCATCTATGATTCCACGCCCCTTTACTTTTATATTTTTCCCCTTCAGTACGATGGTAGGAGAATAATATTTTAAGCCATTGGGATTGGTATTAATCGCTTTCTCATCGGCGCCTATCATCGCCTTCAGCACAGCACCCCCTGCAATATATAATGTCTTATTATCCCCTATTTCCAGATGGGTAATCTCATGTACTCCCGGCCCGAAATAAATCACATCAGGGTCATTTTTGTCAGGAATATTTTCTTCAAAGGGATTAGCGAATATATGAAGTGACTTAATTTTTTCACCATTGATTTTAATAGTCAATTTTTCCGGCTTTTCTATCCTGAATGAGAGCGTATTACCGTCAATCAAAGAAGCGATTCCGGCTGATGAAGGAAGTATCTTGGCTGAAATAATTTCTTTCGGCACTTTCACTTCTACAAGTACAGGCTTATTCATATCAAAATAGGAGAAAGCAGCCTCGTCATAATATTCCGCCGAACTTACCGGATCGTCCATTGCTTTCCATCTTCGACCTTGCTCCTCTGCCCCTACCTTTACAGGATACACTGGTATCTTACTCCCTTCTACGGTCACTTCGTACATACTGCTTAACTCCTCTCCATCAGGAGCTTGATAAACTTTTATATGTTCCTGACTATTAGAACAGCATGCAAAAAAGAGAAACAGAAAGGCGATCAATAAGTTCGCCTTAATGTTATATAAATGTTTTTTCATGGTATAAGGTATTTAAATAGTTCCTGCCTACTTGGCAGGAATGCTCTTAAGTATATCGAGCAACAAATTCCACCATTTCCCTACAGATTCTATCTCTACTTTTTCTGCCGGAGAATGTGCCTCCCTGATTGTCGGGCCACAAGAGATCATATCAAGGTGTGGATATTTTTCAAGGAATAGTCCACACTCTAGACCTGCATGGATAGCCATTATTTCAGGTTCTTTATCATATAATTTCTTATACGACTCCTTCGCTACAGCCAATATTTTAGAATCCGGATTAGGACGCCATCCCGGATAACCATCCGAGTGCTTCACTTCTGCCTTTGCCAATGTAAATGCCGCCGCTACCATATTGGCTGCATCGTCTTTCAGCGAGTCTGTGGAACTACGCTGGCTCGTAGTAACCAGGATAGTATTATCTTCTTTCATTTTTACAGATGCCAGGTTCGTGGAAGTTTCCACTAAGCCGGGAATTGCAAAACTCATCCCTAGCACACCATGCGGACAGGCATACAACGCATTCAACAGATTATCAGAAGTATCCTTATCAATGATATATTGTGGCGTATCTGTCGAACCGACTTTCATATCCAATTTAGGATCAACAGTTTTTATCTCTGCCTGTATCTGAGGTAGCAATGTATTGAGTTCCACAATTACATTTTCCTTGAATTTATATGGCACTCCGGCAATAGCATAAGCTTCGCGCGGAATCGCATTATGCAAATTACCGCCATTGATTTCCGATAACAAGAGCCCATACTTATTATTCAATGCCCATAGATAGCGATTCAATATTTTGTTAGCATTGCCCAGGCCTTTGTGGATTTCCGAGCCGGAATGGCCACCATTCAATCTCTTTACTTCAACACGGAACCAGAAATAATTAGCCGGAGTTTCTTCTTTCTTATAATGGAATGTTGCTGTTGTACCTTTTCCACCTGCACATCCTATATAGATTTCTCCTTCTTCTTCTGTATCCAGATTAATCAAGATATCGCCTGATAGGAAATCATTGCTTAAAGCATAAGCTCCAGTCAGCCCTGTCTCTTCGTCTACAGTAAACAGGCATTCCAACTTCCCATGTTCTATATCATCCGAAGCCAGTATTGCTAGTGCGGCAGCAACACCAACACCATTGTCAGCACCTAAAGTAGTACCGTTAGCCCTTACCCATCCGTTATCAATAATTGTTTCAATCGGATCTTTATCAAAATCATGGACAGTACCTGCATTTTTTTCACACACCATATCCACATGACCTTGCAAAATCACTGTCGGAAGATTCTCCTTCCCTTTGGTTGCAGGTTTTGTAATCAGAACATTTCCAGCCTCGTCTTTCTTTACTTCCAGCTTATGTTTCTTTGCAAAATCGAGCAAATACGCAATCACTTTTTCTTCCTTTTTGGATGGACGGGGGATTTGTGTCAGTTCGTAGAAGTATTTCCAGACAATTTCCGGCTTTAAGTCTCTAATAGTCATATTATTTAGTTTTAAGTTAAATACATTATTAATATAATAACATATAAAATTAGAGAGATATGCTCTAAAATAAAATATTTTTACATCTTTTAAAGGTTTTATTATAGCATTGTTTTAACATAAAGATATATCTTTGCCAAGTCGTATGAAAAAAGTAGGTATTCAGGATAGTTAGATACATTTAATTTCCTGCTGTTATAGAAGATTAACTAAATTAGAAAATAAATGAAGAATATTTCTTACATTATCAATGGTGTGCTCGCCGTAGCAATCATCATTCTGTTCATCTTGTTCTTTACATCCAGTAATGGAAGATCGGATGAACCCAAAACTGTGAAATTTTCGGAAGGAGATTCAACTAACGTATTGCCTATAGCTTACGTTACAGTAGATTCTCTTCTCAAAAATTACAACCTTTTCAAAGATCTGAATGATGAACTGATGAAAGACCAGAGTACTATTGAATCTACAGTAGCACAAAAAAGACAACAACTTCAAAACGAAGCGAACGAATTTAACCGAAAATTACAAAACAACGCTTTCTTAAGCCAGGATCGCGCCGAACAGGAAGCAACGAGAATCAGGAACCTGGAAGCGTCTACACAAAATTCTATTGCAAAAATGCAAAACGACTATCTTGAAAAGCAAGCGCGCATGAACGCTCAGATATTCGATTCTATCCATGTAAATCTTGACAATTATAATAAGAAAGCTAATTACGAGATAATATTCATTAATACACAACTGGATAATATACTCGTAGCTAAAAAACCATACGATATTACTTCGGCTATCATCTCACAAATGAATAACCGCTATAAAGCAAATGCTTCGAAATAAGAAGAAATAAAATAACAGATAGGATGACTACCAATAGTAGTTATCCTATTTTTTTACCCGTTTATCAAGTTCTAAACCTAAGGTAGCATGAAAAACCTGTATGGAATAATAGGGAACCCGTTGGTACAATCCTTTTCGCCCCGCTTTTTTAATAATAAATTTGAGAAAGAAGGAATCGATGCCGAATACCTGAAATTTGAGATACCATCTATCGAAGAATTTCCTCGGATAATACAATCCCACCCGAATCTTAAAGGACTAAATGTCACCATACCATACAAACAGGAAATTATCTCCTATCTGGATGAGTTGGATGCACAGGCAAAGGAAGTCGGAGCTATCAACGTCATAAAAGTATCCTGTGAAAATGGGAAGACAAAACTAAAAGGTTATAACTCCGATCTGATCGGGTTTCAAAATTCTATACAATCTCTGCTAAAGAAAGATATTCATACAAAAGCCCTGATACTTGGCACAGGAGGAGCATCCAAAGCAGTAGCTAAAGGACTGGAGAATCTTGGTATAGAATATATTTTTGTTTCAAGAACTGCAAAAGAAGGACAATTAACCTACCTAGACCTGAATAAATACATACTCGATCAATATAAGATTATAATAAACGCCTCGCCTATAGGCACTTTCCCCAAGGTAGACGAGGCCCCTGATATTCCCTATCAACATATTACTTCTGACCATTTATTATATGATCTGGTATATAATCCTGCTGAAACCAAATTCCTGAAACAAGGAAAAGAGCAGGGAGCAGTTATAAAAAATGGTGCGGAAATGCTTGAATTACAAGCGCTGGCTGCATGGGAAATATGGAATAAATAATTTTTAAACTTTCAAAACTAGGGGAATTTGAAAGAAATCATTTATTTTTGAATCAAAATGTAATATGCAAACAATAAATCTTTCGGAAGAGAACACCATTCTCAATCGTTTTGTCAGCGAATTGCGGGATGTAAATATTCAGACTGACAGTATGCGTTTCAGGCGTAATGTAGAACGCATCGGTGAAGTAATGGCTTATGAGATAAGCAAACAACTGAACTACACCGAAATAGAAACTCAAACACCATTAGGATTCTCAAAAACAAATGTTCCGACAGATCAAATCGTTATCGGTACGATCTTAAGGGCCGGACTTGTTTATCACCACGGATTCCTCAATTTTTTTGATCAGGCAGAAAATGCGTTTGTTTCAGCATACAGAAAATATAAGGAAAATCATCAGAGCTTTCACATCCATATAGAATACATTGCTTCCCCAAAAATTGACGATAAAGTACTTATCCTTACCGACCCGATGCTTGCAACAGGAGGAAGTATGGATTTATCATATCAGGCTCTTTTAACAAAGGGGAACCCAAAGCATATACATATAGCTACTATCATAGCCAGTAAGCAGGCAATAGAATATTGTCAGAAAAATTTCCCACAAGATAAAACCACGATCTGGGCGGCGGCAATTGATCCCGAACTAAACGAATTTGCTTATATCGTTCCTGGACTTGGAGATGCCGGAGATCTGGCCTATGGAGAAAAAGAATAAAAACGGGAAGTTACATTCTCAGTTTCATTCCGGCTAAGATCGTGTCGGGTTTGAGTGTCATTACACTCCGCATCTCGCCGGCCATACATAATCCGCATTGATCGCAGATACCAGCGGTTTTCCCGCTACACTCAGTCAGGCGGGTGCCATCGGCCAGGATAAAGTTGGAAACCCAACATTGTTTCTTAAACTTATTATGCTTCATCAGTTTCAATCCCGATACTGAGTTCATTATAGGATAGCCTTTTTTCTTATAGGCTATTACTTTATCAATCACTTCACAGCGGGTTTTCCAGTCCAAAAACATATGCTCTGTCCCGGTATACGGTGTATGAAAGTTTATCGATATCGATTTTATGTAAGGATTATTCTTTACGAACTCAATGGTTTCGTCCACTGATTCATAATTAATCGAATTGACTACCATGTTCACACTCAGATCAGGATGCCTGGAATCGTCTATATTTTTCACCAGTTTTTCAAATACTCCTTTGCCTCTTACCGCATCATGATAATGTCCTAATCCGTCGAGGCTCACCCAAATAGAATCGGCCTCACTATCCGAAAAAGGTCTTACAGCATTTGTTGTTATAGTAGTAGAAAAGAACCCAATCTCTTTTGCCAGCCTGATAAGGCTATTTAGATCATGTTCACCGTCTGTCCACATCGTAGGTTCACCGCCCTCAAAGTCTATGAAGCGTGATCCCTGATCATAACAGTATTGCAGTTCATCCCTTACCTGCTGATAGGTCTTTATATTTGGTTCTTTTCGTGCATAAACGTTACAATGCTTACAGGTAAGATTACACTTATCGAGGATAAAGATAACCGATTGCAAAGGCTTTTTGCTTCCTAAAAGCTTAGCTTTGAGAAACCACAGAGGTAAATAAAACTTCGATCCCATCATATGCAAATTACACTATAAAACTTAAAATCATAATGATCAAACAGAAGAAAGACAACAGATTACGGGCCAGATACCACCTGATCATAAACCAGTCTATCCCCACCACTTCCAGCCGTTGCCAGTTATTCATCGGCCCCATCCATAAAGAAGGTGAGAATTTCTGCTGTGGATTCTTTATATAAACTATCATCATATAAAATAATGAGATAGCCATCGGTAGCGTTAATCCTAATAAGATAAACCACGTAGATAAATATCCCTTTACAATACCGAAACCTATTATAAGATAAGGACTGAACAATATAACAGCTAATGCTATCAGCATCAGACGGGGATTATTCAATAGCACTGCCAGCGTATGTTTTCCTATTTTCTTATCAGGTTCAAAGTCCATAATAGAATGCACATATAATATATTAGCTACCAGTAAGCCCACTGGGATAGACACCAATACTATCATCGGATTAATCACGCCACAGGCTGAATAAAAGAGCCCGGTCATTACCATTGGCCCAAACATAAAACCAATAAGTAATTCCCCCAAACCATGATAGCTGAACCGCAATGGCGCTCCTGAATATGAAATCCCCAGAACAGCAGTAAGAAGCATAAAATACAAGATTGCCGCCCCTCTATAATATAGTATAACAACCCCGATCAGCAAAGCGATAAATGAGAAGACACAACAGGCAATCAGCAAATTTCGTACAGTCGCTTGTCCCGAAGTCAGATATGTACACTTACCGATACGTGCGCGAAAACCTTCATGCACCATAGCATCCCTGTAGTCACATTTTTTCTTCTTATAGTCAAAATAATCATCAAAGAGATTCAATCCCAAATGACCACATATCACTCCTAAAATAGCGATGATCCCCAAAGGGAATGAAAACCCCTCGAAAGGAATAGAAAGGCAAAAAGCCAAAATAGCCGGAAGGACACTTTGGGGTAAGGCCTGAATACGGGCATTCTTTACCCAAAATCTTATTATGTTCATATTTCACGGTTTAGCCCGCAAAATTAAGTAAAATTTATCATTGTTTCACTTTTCACTCAGGGCAATATAAAACAAGATCGATTTAGGTTAAAAAAGAATAAATAACTCCTTACTCTTTATCTTACTACTTATAACAGAATCGTTAATAATCTTTATCTTTGTAGCTTTCAAAAAAATAATATTAATCCAATTAAATGAAACCTGTGGTATTTGTCATCGTTTTTATATTTTACTTGCTTATTAATTTTTATGTATTCCGCCATATTTGGATTGCGATGCCTCCGAGTAATATAGGGAGGATCGGACTGGTAATATTCGCCGTCATTGCGGTTACTTCTTTCTTTATATCTTTCCTTGTTGGAGATTCCATGCCAATTTGGTTTACTTCGGCCTTGTATAAGATCGGTACAGCATGGTTATTCATTATGCTGTATTTCTTCATCGTATTGGCTGTTAAGGATCTGTTCGGACTTACCAACCGCCTTTTCAACTTCATGCCTGCCGATGCTATCACCAGATACACAAGAGAGAATTGGGTGGGTTTCGGCTTTATGGTCGGTTTCATAGCTCTGGTTATGGTATGCGGATACTTAAAATACATATGGAAGGTACGGGTAGAACTGCCTATCCAAATCTACAAAACAATGAGTGATTCCATCCCGAAAAAACCATTGCGGATAGTTGCTATCAGCGACCTGCATCTGGGTTATGGAATCGGAAAATCCGAATTTGAAGGTTGGATTAATACCATAAATAAAGAAAATCCGGATATTGTTTTAATTGCAGGAGACATTATAGATAATAGCGTGCGACCTCTCGAAGAAGGTAACTTCGCCGAAAGTTTTGGTAAAATAAAAGCTCCGTTGGGAATTTATGCTTGTCTGGGTAACCATGAATATATCAGTGGTCTTGACAAGAGCCTCGCTTTCCTGAAAAAAGCCGGAGTAAATGTCTTACGAGACGAAGTAGCCGAAATAGACAATAGTTTCTATGTTGTAGGCCGGGAGGACCGGACAAAACCAGATCGTAAGGATTTAAAAGAACTTGTTGACAGCCTCGATCGTTCTAAACCTATACTGTTACTGGATCACCAGCCCTATCATTTGGAAGAAGCCGAAGCTTATGGTATCGATCTACAGATTTCAGGTCACACACATCAGGGACAAATATGGCCTATTTCGCTGATCACTAAAAAACTATATGAAATAGACCATGGTTTTCTGAAAAAAGGTAATGCCAATATATATGTCAGTTCCGGTATTGGTATCTGGGGAGGAAAATTCCGTATAGGAACACAATCGGAATATGTTGTTATTGATCTAAAATAGACGTGAATGAGAGTTTTCTTGAATGCTATCTTTGTCCAGATTTTCCTGAGCACATATATATTTTGGAGAGGATGGCAAGGCTTACCTGATAAGAACTATATAAAAGTACCATATATGGCTATTTTTATTGGTGAACTTTTCATCTATTTTATGGGATTCTTTTTATCCGGTACAGGATTATTGCCATTTGATGCCCTGCATTCGTTTGCTTGGGTAGGTACTTCATGGATGATCTTTGCCATATATATGACATCCTTACTGCTTGTATATGATGTACTCAAATATGTAGATGGAAAAAGAAAGATATTCCCTAATGGCATCGACTTCAAAGCAAAAAAGTATCGCCTTTCATATTTCTGCCTGTCTTTATTGATTGTGTGCGGGGTAATGGCCTATGGGAACTACAGGTTTCGTAATCCTGTAGTACAGGAGATGAACCTTACTATTGAGAAGTATTCGCCGAATGTAGATAAACTAAAAATAGTAGTCGCTGCCGATATACATGCAGGGTATCTGATTGACAAAAGTATTATATCTGAATATGTAAATATAATAATGGAACAAAAACCCGACATTATTTTATTAGTCGGAGACATTATTGACTATGACATCAAATCGCTATATGAACAGAGAATGGAAACAGAATTCCTGCGTCTTAAAGCTCCTTATGGCGTGTATGCTTCTACCGGCAATCATGAATATATCGATGTAGACGAGTCTGCCGAAGAGAAAATAAAATGGCTCAGCGAAAGAGCCGGCTTAACTGTCTTGCGCGACAGTATGGTAAAAATTGCAGACTCATTTTATCTGGTAGGACGTGAAGACGACAAATGCGAAACACGTAAAGAACTTTCGGAAATCATACAGGATATTGATAAAAACTATCCTGTTATTGTGATGAATCATGAACCTCACAGACTATGTGAAGAAGTCGATGCCGGAGCCGATATTGCCCTTTATGGGCATACACATTATGGACAATTCTTCCCTGTAAACACAATAATGGATATATCCTCAGCGATTTACAATACCGGATTGGTTCCTGAGAAATTAAAAATCAGGTCGATGTATGAACTCCCTTACGGGTATAAGAAAAAAGGAAATACACATATCTATGTTTCTTCCGGTCTTGGTCTGGCCGGCCCTCAATACAGGATAGGAACCCTTTCGGAAATTATGGTTTTAAATGTAGAATTTAAGAATTGATTGCTTATCTTTAGCTATGCTAAAATCGTTATATATAAAAAATTATGCATTGATAGACAGCCTCGAGATTGATTTTGAATCAGGCTTTTCGGTAATCACTGGTGAAACCGGGGCCGGAAAATCAATCATACTCGGAGCTCTTTCCCTTATACTTGGACAAAGGGCAGACACAAAGGCTATCAAGCAGGGCGAAACCAAATGCGTGATAGAAGGCGTATTTGATGTTTCGGCTTACGACTTAAAGGAGTTTTGCGAAGAAAAAGGAATAGAATACGACTCTGACAGTTATATCTTGCGAAGGGAAATACTTTCGACAGGTAAATCCCGGGCGTTTATAAATGATACGCCTATGGGACTGAATGACCTGAAAGAATTAGGCAGCCAGTTAATCGATATTCACTCCCAACATCAGAATCTATTATTAAGTGACAGTCATTTCCAGATGCAGGTTGTCGATGCACTGGCCGGAAACAAAAGCCTGCTAAAAGATTATCAAAAAACCTATAATGAATATAAATCGTCATTAAAGGCACTTGAAGAATTAAAAGAACAGGTTAAACGAAGTAAAGAAGAAGAAGACTATCTGCGCTTTCAATACGAATCCCTTAAAGAGGCCGCCCTACAGAAAAACGAGCAAGAAGAATGGGAAGCCGAACAGGAAACTCTCAACCATGCGGAAGATATCAAATCAGCCCTATATAAAATACATACATTGTTATCTGAAGATGAAAGAGGCATTGTTCCATCCCTGAAAGACAGCCTGAATACTTCTCAGTCTTTAAAGCACATTTATCCGAAATCGGACGAGATATTCAACCGACTCGATTCTGCTTATATCGACCTCAAAGATCTCTCGGCAGAAATAGAACGATATGCCAATGATGTGGAGTTTAATCCTGAAAGATTGGAATTTATACAATCCAGATTGGATTTAATATACTCCCTGCAAAAGAAACATCATGTATCATCCGTTAGCGAATTACTGGAAGTATTTGCCGACCTGAGTAAAAAAATAGAGAATATAGACTCATCGGATGAACAAGTGGAGAAACTAACAAAAGAAGTCAGTGAAAGACAACAAAAAGTCTTAAAGCTTGCTAAAGACTTAAGTAACAAGAGAAAAAATATTAGTAGTAGTTTCGAAAAAGGCCTGGTAGATAAAGTAACTTATCTGGGTATGCCCAATATCAGGTTTAAATGCGAAATTGAATCAATCAGCGAACCGAACCTCTATGGTATTGATCATATCACATTCCTGTTTTCAGCTAACAAGAATGCGCCGTTACAGCCTGTTGCCAATATAGCTTCGGGAGGGGAAATATCCCGTTTGATGCTCTGTCTGAAATCGATGATAGCAGGAGCAACTGCCCTGCCTTCTATTATATTTGATGAAATAGACACAGGCGTTTCCGGAGAGATTGCCGATAAAATGGGAGAAGTGATGCGCGATTTTGGAAAAAGCATGCAGGTGATTGCTATTACACACCTTCCCCAGATTGCAGCAAAGGGCAAAGTTCATTACAAGGTATATAAATCCGATGATGATTCTGCCACAACAACCAAATTGGTAAGACTTAACAATCAGGAACGTCTGGACGAAATAGCGCGTATACTTAGCGGTTCTAAGGTGACAGATGCCGCCATTGAAAACGCAAAAGTGATGCTTGGTTACAATTAATAAATATGGATAAACTCATTCCTTTCCTTGATCTGAAAAGAGAGAACGAAAGATACGGAGACGAAATAAAAGAAGCTGTAAACCGTGTCATTGATTCAGGATGGTATATTCTGGGAAAGGAAAAAGAACAATTTGAAAAAGCATTTGCCGGCTATTGTGGAACTCAGTTTTGCGTAGGGGTAGGTAACGGTCTTGATGCCATTCGTCTGATACTGATGGCATATATGGAACAGGGGATAATGCAGGATGGCGATGAAATCATCCTCCCAGCAAATTCATTTATAGCCACCGCTCTTGCCGTAACTCAATGCAAATTAAAACCGATATTTGCAGATTGTGATCCTGTCACCTATAACATTGCCCCCTCTTCAATAAGAGAGAGGATAACTCCCAAAACCAGAGCTATCATTGCTGTTCATCTATACGGACAAATAGCTCCGATGGACGAGTTAAATGATATAGCAAAAGAATATAATCTTAGATTGATAGAAGATGCAGCGCAGGCACATGGAGCCGTCTACAAAGATAGAAAAGCAGGTAATCTGGCAGATGCTGCCGCATTCAGTTTCTATCCTGTAAAAAATCTGGGAGGTCTGGGAGATGCCGGAGCTATAACCACTAACAACAAAGGATTAGCTCACACTATCCAATCTCTTTCCAATTACGGATCGGTTGAAAAATACATCCATCAATATAAAGGTATGAACTCTCGTTTAGATGAAATACAGGCTGCAATACTGTCAGTTAAACTAAAATATCTGGATGAAGAAAATAAACAGAGGCAACAGATAGCCAGCCTCTATTCCGAAAAGATAAAAAACAAACACATAATCCTACCCCAAATTAAGGATATAAACAGCCATGTATTCCATTTGTATGTAATAAGGACAAAGCAAAGGGATATACTCCAAAAATTCCTGATGGATAATGGGGTTCAGACCCAGATACATTATCCTGTTACGATACATAAACAAAAGGCTTACATTGACTCTTCTCATGTTAATTTACCTGTATGCGAACGGCTACAAAACGAAGTATTAAGTTTGCCATTATATCCGTCATTAACCAAAAATGAAATAGAAAAAGTTATTGACTTATTAAATAGCTGGACATTATAGAAGAAAAAACGACCTTTTTGGGCATTTTAAGGCCTAAAAAACCTTTGTGGAATTATATTTGTTGTATATTTGTAGGAGTAAATAGAGATATCGAAAAATAGAAATTAGTTTTTTAGTTATTAAAAACACAAAACCTTTTTGCAGGAAATGAGACTAACCCCCCTAACATCCATTTCGCCAATAGATGGACGTTATCGAAATAAAACCGAAAAATTATCCGATTATTTTTCTGAGTATGCGCTTATTAAGTATCGTGTTCTGGTAGAGATCGAATGCTTTATTGCATTATGCGAATTACCGATTCCGCAACTAAAGGATATTGACAAAAATGTTTTTCCTATATTAAGACAACTTGTAAATAATTTCTCGGAAAATGACGCTTTACAGATCAAGGATACTGAAAAGATTACCAATCATGATGTAAAGGCTGTCGAGTACTTCATTAAAGAGAAATTCGACGAACTGGGACTTCAGGAATATAAGGAATTTATTCATTTCGGGTTAACATCTCAGGACATAAACAACACCTCTATACCTCTTTCGCTGAAAGATGCTTTAAACGAGGTTTACTATCCTTTACTGGAAGAGTTGATTTCTAAATTGAAAGGTTTTGCCGAAGATTGGAAAGATATTGCCATGCTTGCCAAAACACATGGACAACCGGCATCCCCTACCCGGCTAGGCAAAGAAATAATGGTATTTGTCAGTCGATTGGAAGGACAATTGATACTATTAAAGTCTGTACCGTTATCAGCTAAATTCGGAGGAGCAACAGGAAACTATAATGCACATAATGTGGCCTACCCATCATATGATTGGAAAAAGTTTGGCAACAAATTTGTAGAAGATAAACTGGGATTGATAAGAGAAGAATGGACAACACAGATATCCAATTACGATAATCTTGCCGCACTTTTCGACGGACTCAAACGGATCGATACTATAATGATTGACCTTAACCGCGATTTCTGGCAATATATATCAATGGAATACTTCAAGCAAAAAATTAAGGAAGGCGAGATAGGTTCATCAGCTATGCCTCATAAAGTAAATCCGATTGATTTTGAAAACGCTGAAGGAAATCTGGGCATAGCCAATGCGATACTGGAGCATCTGGCTGCTAAACTCCCAATATCCCGTTTGCAAAGAGATTTGACAGATTCTACTGTCCTCCGTAATATCGGGGTACCGGTAGGACATATAATGATAGCTATTCAAAGCACATTAAAAGGATTAGATAAATTATTGTTAAACAAAGAAGTTTTATACCAAGACTTGGAAAATTGCTGGGCTGTAGTAGCCGAAGGTATCCAAACCATATTACGCCGTGAAGGATACCCGAAACCTTACGAAGCCCTGAAAGCGCTGACCCGTACAAATAGTGTAATTACAGCAGAATCAATAGCACAATTTATTGGCGGGTTGAATGTTAGTGAAACCGTAAAAAATGAACTTAAACAAATTACACCTCATTCTTATACAGGTGTATGAAAATCAGATGCGATAACCGCGAGGCTATCTTAACCGTGGAATTAGAATTTATTAAAAAACAAAAGGAAAGCAAACAATGGTTACAGACAATGGAAATGATAGAGAAAACCGGGAAGGCTACTCATCATCAGAAGGAAGAACAAACGGATCAGAACCTGTAAAGAAGAAACGTGCACGCGTAGGAGACCTGCGTAAACAAGCGTATGATGTCAATGTAGAAAAAGGAACCAGAGACAGAAACCCTTACAGGTCGGATGGAGACAGAGATGGAAACAACTCTTCTTATGGCAATCAGGAACGTCGTCCATACAATAATAATCAGGGAGGTGGACGTTCTGCAGGAGGATATAGAGATAATAACCGAGGCGGATATTCCGATAATAGAGGTTATTCTGACAATAACAACAGAGGTGGATACTCCGACAATAGGGGAGGTTACTCTGACAATAGAGGTGGTTACTCTGGTAATCGTGGAAATAATGGCGGGAATAGAGGCAATTATTCGAATAATAATGGCCGGCCTTCCTATAATAATAACAATAGAGGAGGTGGATACGATAACCGCCGGCCATCCGGAGGAGGTATCCCACGAGGAGGAAGCTACTCCAGAGGAGGTTCTGCTTCTGGTATAAAAAGGCTTGTAAAGCCGGTAAAATATAAAGAGAACATTGACCCTAGTACTCCATTAAGGCTGAATAAATATCTAGCCAATGCAGGAGTTTGTTCCCGTCGAGAAGCTGATGCGTTCATCACGTCCGGAGCCGTAAAAGTTAATGGTGAAGTAGTCAATCAACTTGGAGCAAAAGTTACACGCGCCGATCTGGTTACATTCCAAGATCAACCTGTACGTCTCGAAAGTAAAGTATATGTATTGTTGAACAAGCCTAAGAATTGTGTGACAACTTCCGACGATCCCCAAAATCGTCTGACAGTGATGGACTTAGTAAAGAATGCATGTCCTGAACGGATTTACCCTGTAGGACGCCTTGACAGGAATACAACAGGAGTATTGCTTCTTACCAATGACGGAGACTTAGCTTCGAAGCTAATGCATCCTAAATTTAAGAAGAAAAAAATATATCAGGTAACTCTGGACAGAGATGTTGCAATAGAAGATATGCAAGCTATAGCAGATGGTATAGAACTGGATGACGGAGAGATACATGCCGACTCAATTGCCTACCAATCTGAAGACGAACTGAATGTGATTGGAATAGAAATACATTCCGGCCGCAATCGTATTGTGCGCCGTATATTTGAAAAACTGGGGTATCAGGTAGTAAAACTCGACAGGGTTTACTTTGCCGGACTCACCAAGAAAAATGTTACCAGAGGCAAATGGCGCTACCTGACAGAAAAGGAAGTGAACATGTTGCGTATGGGTGCATTTGAGTAAATAGTTAACAGATAAAACATTGATATAAAAATGGAAAGTATTCGTAGAACTAAAATTGTAGATATATTTAAACAACTGGAATTCGGGTCAAAAGTCGATGTAAAGGGTTGGGTGCGTACAATCCGCGGTAATAAATATGTAAACTTCATACATCTTAATGATGGTTCTACAATCCATAATCTTCAAATAGTTGCTGATGCAGAAAAATTCGGAGAAGAATTTTTCAAGCCTATATCCACGGGAGCATGTATTCATGTACAGGGAAAGTTGGTAGAGTCTCAAGGAAAAGGACAAAAAGCTGAGATACAGGCCGAATCAATCGAAGTATACGGCACAGCAGATCCTGTGACTTACCCTCTACAGAAAAAAGGGCATTCAATGGAATTCCTGAGGGAGATTGCCTACCTGCGCCCACGTACAAACACATTTGGTGCTATTTATCGTATTCGCCATCATATGGCTTATGCAATACATAAATATTTTAATGATAGAGGATTCTTTTATTTCCACACACCTATCATTACAGCATCAGATGCAGAAGGAGCAGGTTCAATGTTTCAGGTAACAACTCTGGATTTAAATAATGTTCCCAGAACAGAAGACGGACAGGTAAATTATTCAGAGGATTTCTTTGGAAGCCCTACTAATCTGACAGTATCGGGACAATTGGAAGGAGAACTCGGGGCAATGGCTCTTGGTGCTATCTATACTTTCGGCCCTACTTTTAGAGCCGAGAATTCGAATACTCCACGCCATCTGGCTGAATTCTGGATGATAGAGCCTGAAGTGGCTTTCTACGATATACACGACAATATGGATCTGGCTGAGGATTTTCTCAAGTACCTGATTCGTTATGCTCTGGAACATTGTAAGGATGATATTGAATTCCTGAACGAAATGTTTGATAAAGAATTGATCGAACGTTTGAAGTTTGTGATAGAGAACGATTTTGTCCGTCTTACATATACAGAGGGTGTTGATATTCTGGAAAAAAGCGGCCATAAATTTGAATTCCCTGTATATTGGGGAGCCGATCTGCAATCCGAACATGAGCGTTATCTTGTAGAAAAGCATTTCAAACGTCCCGTAATTCTTACAGATTATCCGAAAGAAATCAAGTCGTTCTATATGAAACAGAACAAAGATGGAAAAACGGTTCGGGGTATGGATGTCTTATTCCCTAAGATTGGTGAGATCATCGGAGGATCGGAACGTGAAGCGGATTACGATAAACTAGTTCAGAGAACAAAGGAACTGGAAATGAATACCGATCCTATCTGGTGGTATATGGAAACCCGTAAATTCGGAACAGCTCCACATGCAGGCTTTGGCCTTGGTTTCGAACGGTTAGTCTTGTTCGTCACCGGAATGGCGAATATACGGGATGTGATTCCATTTCCGCGCACACCGAATAATGCGGAATTTTAGAATTCTATAAACACAGATAAACACAAAAACAGGCTAGAAAAGGAGAATACTTCTTTGCTAATCTGTTTTTTCTTATACCCATTTTTATCACAGTATTACAGTTATGACATCCGAAAACAATTTGCCACTGATTAGTATCATTGTACCGATATATAATACACCCTCCTTCTTACCGGAATGTATAGAAAGCGCAATCGGTCAGACTTACCAAAATATTGAAGTTCTGTTACTCAATGACGGCAGTACGGATTCTTCGCCCAGAATATGCGATTCGTATGCGGAGAAAGATGAACGGGTTAGGGTATTCCATATGCCGAACAGAGGAGTTGCCTGTACCAGAAACACAGGCCTTATAGAAGCCAGAGGTGCATACCTGTTATTTCTTGACAGTGACGACTACATGGATAGGGAGATCGTTTCAGCACTATACAAAGTAATGATTGATACAGATTCTGATATGGTTTTGTCTTCATACAATATCATAACCGAAACGGGGGATACACACCAAGAGAAACCTCGGCAAATAACCGGTACTTATAGCGGGGCGGATTTTATGCAGCATATATATGACACAGACTTCCTGCCTCAAAATATTGTTTTATGGGGTAAATTATACAAACGTGAATTGTGGCAAGATGTGTGGATGCCCGAAAATAATCTGCACGATGATGAACATGCCTTGACCTTTATTATCGACAGGTCTGATAAAATCACTGCCATTCCCCAGAAGCTCTATTATTACAGAGAGCGTCAGGGTAGCATTATGAATACATTCAATATAGAATACCAGATCAAAAAAAGCTTTGATTTCATGCTTGTATTTAATGATCGCCATCAACTTTTCAGCAAAAAAGGATATGATGATTTGGTTGTTGAGAACCTCCGAAAGAAATCTAATAGTATTCGTACAACTTATAAAAATATAAGAAACTTAGATGCAAAAAATAAGAATAAAGTTATATATAAGAAGAGGCTGAAAAAGGAAATTGGAACTAGTATGAAAATCTATTTATCTAACAAAAAAGTTAAAATGCATCGAAAGGTCAAAATGCTGATTTGGTACATAAAGTTACTTAATGCATAATTGAGTATACCATCCAACTTACCATCTAATTTGTTATCTTTATAATCTTATTGTATAAAATGATACTCCTCTTCTATGATGGATATATTCGATAAATTAATCTCTTTCACAAATAGTATCTTAAATAGAACTGACTCATTATCAAACCGTAATGCTAATTCCGGTATAAAATCTTTGATATGGGGCATTGCGGTTATAATCATCTTAGCCATGATTTTATTCCTCAACTATCTCACTCCCATTATATCCGATGATTTTGCCTATCTTTTCATTTATGGAGAGAACAGGCTTGCTACATCCATTAATGATATTTTCCAGTCTCAAATCAATCATTATTTCCAGTGGGGGGGGCGCAGTGTCGTACATTTTATTGCACAGGTCTTGTTAATGTTGCCGCCGTTAGTTGCTGATATATTAAATACTATTGTCTATCTAGGCTATATCTTCCTTATCTATATACACATCAAAGGTGATAAATCTAATAGCCTCTCGCTCTTCATTATGATTAATCTGGCAGTATGGTTTTTCCAGCCGGTATTAGGCGATACGATATTCTGGATAACCGGATCGGCTAATTATTTATGGGGAATGTTCTTTATACTTCTTTTCCTTCTGCCCTATCGCCTTTTCCAGGGACAAGATATCAGTAAACTAAAATCAATCATTCAATCCGCGGTACTTTTCTTTTTCGGCATTCTTGCAGGATGGACAAACGAAAATTCAGCCGGGGCGATGATATTAATCACAATACTTTTGCTTTTATTCTATCATTATCAACAATGGCAGATTCCGACATGGGGGATATCCGGGATAATAGGCAGTATTATAGGATTCAGCTTAATGATACTCGCACCCGGAAACTTCGAAAGGGCCGGCGAAAGCTTCTCCATTAATCTGTTTACTATTGCATACCGCCTGTTCAACTGCACTTTTACGTTCTTTTATTATTGTGGGCCGGTTATTCTATGCAGTATTCTGATGCCAATATTATATCGATATTTATCCAAGAAAGAGGCTGATAATACAAATCTTAAGATTACCCTCATCTATTATATCGGAGCTATAGCCGCTGTATATGCTATGTTGGTTTCAACAACTTTTCCCCGTAGAGCATTATTTGGCGTTGTTACCTTCCTCATCATAGGAATTGGGGTTTTATTATACAATCTCGATACCAGAAAAGAGATCGTTAAACGACTCAAAATATCTGTTATATCCATTGGTATAATAGGTTTTCTATTTACTTTCTATTGGGCAACAAGAGAAATCGGTGTCTACAGAAACATGGTAGAAAAAAGAGAGGTGAATATCGAAGAAGCCAAAGCGAAAGGACTTCAATCATGCGAATTTGAAAGATACGATGGAGGAAAATATATACATGGGGAAGATCCTTTTTCTGCAACTCTGATGTCTAGATATTATAGGATAGATATCATATTAAGAAATCCGGACTAGAAAATATTGATTCCCATCAGGCTACCTGTAATTATTCCGGCTACACCCAATCCTATCAGTAAGATCCCTATTATTTGATTAAATATCTGTAACCCCCTTGGATTAAACCGGCTACGCAATTTATTCACAAAATAGGTAATAAGTAGCCACCATAGAAAAGCACCTATCCCAATAAATAATATAGTCAACAGATCATAGCCAAATGGCTTGCTTGCATCGATGGCATTAAATCGGGCAAACAAAGCAATATATAAAAATAAAGTCGCAATATTGGATATGGTGAGTACCATAGAAGAGACAAAAACTCTCCAGAAAGATGTAGTTTTCTCTTTCAATTTTGTCAAGTTACGGGAAGGGTTCTTATTGTATACTACATATCCGAAAACAATAAGCACAATACTACCCACAACCTTAAGAGGCCCCTCATGCTGCTGTATAAATTCGGTATTAAAACCCAAGCCTAACGCTGCAATAATCGCAAGCAATGCTATAAGCATATCACCCGCAACAGCACCCAAACCTGTAATCAGTCCCTGCTTTTTCCCTTCGTTGAGCGTACGCTGAATACACAGCATCCCTACAGGGCCCATAGGGGCAGATGATAAAAAGCCAATAAATAACCCTTTTATTATGATTAAAAACATCAATTTCCTTTTATCGCCGACATTCTTTTACAAGAAAAGGACAACATCTGTCCTGTACATCTAACACTTGTTGGCAAAGATACTACCAAAATCCCGTAATTCGATGAATTACTATCTAAAAGAGACAGAGCTATTAAACATTTTTAATTTAACAGCCCTATCTTATTAATTATATTGAATTAATTTTCAGACCAATAAAAAACGTTCGTGGTAATGATGGTCCGTATATATATTCCGAGTCTCGGTCAGGCCCCAAGTCGAAATCTCTTTGTATTTGATTAAAGATATTCTGAACTCCAGCATTTACCTCAATTTTGTTTATCGAGTTCATTGCAAAGAAATAGGATAGCTTAAGTGTGGTATCAATAAAACTTCTGGTTTTTACAGTTTCATCTTTAACCACTCCTTTTGCTCCTGCAAAGTGTGGAGTAAGCATCGGACCTGTATATACGCCTGATAATGAAACTGCATAACTTTTATGAGGAGTAGCAGTCATCGAAAAAAATCCATAAGTATCAGGAGATCTCAGCATTTTTTTCACAGGGGCTACATAATCTTCTAATGACCAACTTACAGGCGTAGTATAACGACTTCTTTGCCATGTAAATCCGCCTTGAAGTTCCAACCAATCTATAGGTTGTATAGTAGCTTCTAAATTTAAACCATAAACATAGGCACCATCACCATTTCTACGTGTCATTATGGTATTCCCTAATTCGTCTTCCCCGGTTTCTTCTGTAATAAATACCCGGTTTATTTTGGTATAGAATCCTTCAATTAAAAAGTAAGAATAAACATTTTCATTATATAGACTAAAGTCAAACCCTCCATTAATGCTATTAGAATATTCCCTTTTCAGATCATCACCCAGTACTGTTATGGTTGCTACACCACCTATTACAGGAACATCCAAGTCAGATGCAATAATTTCAGGAGCCCTATACCCCATAGAATAAGCTGCTCTCAAATTCATATTTTCCCTTACTTTATATCGTATACTGGCTCTTGGAATAATGTTGATATTATCGACTTTATTATGCTTATCACCCCGGAGTCCTACGATGAATGACAAATCATCATCTCTCCATTCGTTCTGAACATACAGACTACTCACATTTATAATCTGCTTTATATTCCGGCTATGAATAGTATCGTGCAGGTTTGTATACTCCTGCGTAAATCCGGCTGTAAACTTAGCAGGCATAAATAATAATTTGTCCATATTCATCTCATACCGCACTGTACCTGTCACAGCCAATTCTTTGGTACGTCCATAGCCATTCAAGTCATATCCTCCACCATAATAACTATCCCGCCCTATGCGTTGGGTAGAAATATTCACTGTTAGCTTATTCTTGTTCCCATTACTGAAATGGATATATCCTAAACCACCAGAATGAATATTATAATCCGTTGTTTCTGCTATCAAAGCTTCATGTGGAGGACGGCTCATATTATCCCCTCCTCTTCTATATTCGGATATATAATGGTATTCAAGCGTAAATTTATCCTGAAGAGTAGGTTTTACATATGAACGAAAGCCGACTGAAGAAGCCTTATTTTTTCCAATCTCGGAAAATCCGTCATCATTCGCATCCCAGGGATTGCGATTACGGATGTTTGCAAAAAGTGAGATCCCAGATTTCTTTGTCCTGTCTACAAAAGATGAATTAAGAGATAATATATTATCCGCCGACTTCCCATCTATAAGCGAGAGGTTATATTTTGCCTGATAAGAATTCCGCTCTGGCTCCTTGGTAATAATATTAATTACTCCTCCTATTGCATTAGCACCATATAAGACAGAGCCTCCACCCCTCACCACATCTACCTGCTCTATCATATTAGCCGGTAATTGCTCCAGTCCATACATTTTCGATAAAGAGGTAAATACTGGTTGACCATCGATAAGTATCTGAGAATATTGCCCTTCCAATCCGTTTATTCTTACTTCTTGTGTTCCACAATTCTGGCAGTTAGTTTCAACCCTTAGTCCCGGCATATAATTAAGGCCTTGCGAAAGAGTATTCGAATTGGTAGATTCAAAAGTCTTCGCCGTTAACTGATTCACTACTATCGGAGACATTGTCCTGTTCAAAGACTTTGCTGATGTTGTTATCATTACCTCATTTAATTGCTGGTTCTCTGGTTCCATCTGTAAAGTCACGTTTGTCGTAGAACCTTTATTTATCCTAATCTCCTGTTTCAGACTAGAGTAACCTATATATTGAGTAACAAGAAAATATGTCCCTTCCGGGATATTTTCTATTACAAAATGTCCTGTTTCATCAGTCATCGCAGCCTTTTGAGTATTTTCTACAGATATAACTACTCCGGCCAAATGTTCTTCTGTATGTCTGCCCAGTACATGACCTCTTATACTGGATGTGTTTGCCTGTTGTGCATATAAACTATTCAGGCAAAGTATATATGATAATAAAAATATAATCTTCTTCATGTTATAAGTATTATTCTAATCCTATTGATTATAATATTCCATATCGCCATAATCTGATAATGGATTATGCTCTTTTCAACTAAAAAGTAATAAAGGAAACAACTTTTAGCCTTTTTAACTCCCTTCTGATTTTCTTTGAGAAATCAGAATGACAGCCTTATATAGATAAATTAATATCAATAATATTGTATTGATATATCTATCCTCCTATAAAAAAATGGGTATCTGATGACTGTACATAATGTGCATCAGTCGTCAGGAAAAGTATTTTCTTTTATTAAAAAAAGAAAGAAAAGATTATGAAAAGGAAGGAGGTGCTCTTAGGTTAACAACAGATATTGCCGGACTGACGATATCTTGTAATAAAAGAAAGTCATATAATGTAGTTTGCTCTACGATTCTCAGTTCCGAATCATATCCATTATCCTGTGCCTCGAACGAAACTAAATTAGATAACTGATTGAATGTGAAAAATCCCGCGGAGGTGTGATGATGAGTTTCAAAAGGAGGCTGTTTATTATCATCTGCATCCTTCGCCATTTTCTTATAAGGATGTGAATGAACATATACAACTCCATTATATATATGAGAGTGTATAAAATAAGAAACACAGCCAAAATACCCTATATATAAAAGGAGAAGTATTTTGGCTGTATTCTTTATCTGTTTACCTGACACAATCTATCGGGATTATTGCATGCTATCTATTATATTTACTATATATCAGAGACATACGCATATTTGCAGAATCTGTTCTGAAGACTGTTGCTGTAGGGTACATCAGATTATACAGGTCAGTAATAACAGTAGAACTACTAACGGTTGTGGTAGAAGCCGACACCGGTACAATCAAATATTTAAGATCAGGGTAAACCGGCTCATCTTTATAATAATCAGAATAATGATTTATTATAGTTGCCAGATTTCCAAAATCATACGTATTCGAGCTATTACGAGAAACAACAAAACTGGTCTTTGCATCATGAAGTTTCCTGTTATAGAAGAAATTAGGTAAAGAATCTTTGTTAATTAACAAAGCGTAAGCCGGTTGTGCCATACCTGATTTTACTTCTTCCTCTGTATAGCCTTTTATTTTAAAATTAGCGGCATTAATTGTTTTATCCTTCCCTATTTTGGTCATTATATCATTCAGCGGAATAGTGATCTCTGTATATACTCCCGCCGGAGTCTTCATATAGGTTTTAGTATCTTTATGTGTCATTAACTCTTCTATAAAGTCCTGATCATTTTCCACATGGTTCATTTGTACAACCTCTGGCGAAACAACCAGTCTAAACGAAGAATATACTGTAGAATCTGCAGTATTTGCAACATTCCTCACTTTATAATTATAGAATATATTCATCTGCGAATGGTTCACATTGACAAGTGTACCCGAACCGAAATTGGTAGTCACATAAATACCTTTAAAAAACTCCTTCATTTTATCCGAATTCGCAAAATTTTTCGGGTCTTCTTTCCATTTACCATACAGCATCTCACCGAGTGACGTCTTAAGTCTTGTGGAAATACGACGGTATCTCACACTACTCATTATTGTATCAGGCGTATCTTGTACTGTAAATGTAGTACGTCCGTATAACTCAGGATTTTCTCCTATATATTTCTTCGGATTCACACTGGTAAAGAAGAATGGTTGCAAAGATTCTTTCACAGCATAAACTTCAACACCCATCGGTGCTACAGTATCTCCTGTATAATAGATAAACTGAGTTTCCAGATATACTGAGTCAATTTTACAGTCATCATCATCAAAAGACATATTCTCGGGACAATAAAATTCACACATATAGTCCGATTTGGTTCTACCTACCACAGGATCTATATATTCACCTAGTATTCCATAAACTGTCCGGGCATATACCGAATCTTTATATGATACTGTCTCCGCTGTAAGCCTGACTGTCTCCGTTCCGACAAATATACCGTCTCCATCGGGCTGAATAGTACCACCAAGTTCACTAAGGTTATCGCTACATGCAATAAAATATACTACTGCGAGTGAAGTAATCGCAAGAGTCAGTAATGTTTTAACTTTCATTCAATTTAATATTAAATAAATTAGGGCTCAAATATCCAAAAAAATGCTGTCCCCATGAAATTAAACAGCATTTTTCTAATTTTATTATAGATACTTTAAAGATTCTCGTAAAAATTATTGATTGCATCGACTGAAACATCCAGTCCTCCCTGATATGGAAGGAATTTCTTTTTCGATTTATCTACAAAATCAAGTATGTTTTGATTCGCGTCAGCCTCGCTTTGAATAACACCGTCGGCATATTTCACTGCGAAATTCGAAAGCGTTTCATAATCTACAGCACCTTTCAGGGCACTTAAGTTTTTATCTTTTATACCCTCAAACTTTAATTTCTTGATAAAGCTATCGCTAAAGGGTTGTTTAAAATCATCGTTGTACAACGAGTAAACGATTTTGGAGTTTTTGAAACAAGGATCATCGGCATACATCGTTTTAATATATAAGCCTGTCAAAGCGGTCATCCATCCGTGACAATCTATTATATCCGGTATCCAGCGAAGTTTCTTAATAGTTTCCAATACTCCTCTTACATAAAAAATACTCCGTTCGTCATTATCACTAAACTCCACGCCATGCTCATCTGCAATAGTAAATTTACGTTTAAAATAATCTTCATTATCAATAAAGTAAATTTGCATACGAGCCGCCTGTATAGATGCCACCTTAATAATCAAAGGGTGATCCATATCATCTATAATGAGATTCATACCCGAAAGCCGGATAACTTCATGCAACTGGTTTCTCCTTTCGTTTATATTGCCAAACCGGGGCATAAAGGTTCTTATTTCCTGACCTTTTTCTTGTATAGCTTGTGGTAGATATCTGCAATTGGTAGCGATTGGTGACTCTGGTAGGTAAGGAGTTATCTCCTGCGTGATGTATAAAATTTTTTTTGTACTCATTTAATGTAACTCTATGGTCCATTCTAACTAAATCGAGTACAAAGATAATAAAAAAAAATCTTCTTTTTTGCAAACTTTAGGATACAAAATCTCTTTTACCCTTATTTTAAACAGTTTAAGCAAAAATATAGGAGATAATATTTTCTAAATTCTGAAACAAAATAGTCTTATCGTTTCGTCATTCCATAAATATTTACTTGCTTTGTATCCTCATTTTGAGTATAGAATTGAGATAATGGAACTGATAGAAAGTGTAGACTTACTTCATGGATACCTCGCTTCTGCTGCTGAACAGGGAAGGACAACGGGTTTTGTTCCCACAATGGGAGCCTTGCACGAGGGGCATTTATCATTAGTCAGACAATGTAAAGCAGAGAATGACATATGTGTTGTCAGTATTTTTGTAAATCCAACCCAATTCAACAATAAGGAAGATTTAATAAAGTATCCCCGAAATTTAGGAAAAGACATGGCACTTCTTGAAAAAGAAGGTGTCGATTTTATATTTGCCCCTTCTGTTGAAGAAATCTATCCCGAACCTGATACCCGTCAATTCGACTTTGGTCAATTGGATAAAGTGATGGAGGGCCAGTTTCGTCCGGGGCATTTCAACGGCGTTGCTCAGGTAGTAAGTCGCTTGTTTGACATTGTAAAACCGGGAAAAGCTTATTTCGGACAAAAAGATTTTCAGCAACTGGCAATCATTGTAGCTATGGTTGAACAGCTTAAGCTCCCTGTACAGATAATATCTATGCCAATTGTCAGAGAAGCTAATAGGTTGGCAATGAGTAGTCGTAATGAGCGGCTGAATCCTCAGCAAAGAGAGGTTGCCGCCAATATATACAAAACATTGCTTGACAGCAAAACAAGTATGTACCCCAACCTATCTGTGCAAGATACGATAAACAAGGTAATTGAGACGATTAATTCCTTTGATGACTTAAACGTTGAGTATTTTGAAATTGTGAATGGCGCTACTTTACAACCAATACATGAATGGGAGGAAACCAGTTTTAAAGTAGGTTGTATAGCCGTATTTTGTGGTGATGTACGCCTTATTGATAATATTATATATTATAGCAGAAAATAAAAAATGATAATAGAAGTTCTGAAATCCAAACTGCATCGGGTTACTGTGACAGAAGCCAATCTAAACTACATAGGCAGCATAACGATTGACGAAGACTTGATGGATGCCGCCAATATGATAGAAGGCGAGAAAGTCCAAATTGTGAATAACAATAATGGAGAACGCATTGAAACCTATATTATCAAGGGTAAACGCGGATCGGGTGCTATATGCCTCAACGGTGCTGCTGCCCGAAGAGTGCAGCCGGGAGACATTGTCATCATCATGTCTTACGCTTATATGGACTTCGAAGAGGCAAAAAACTTCAAGCCCTGGGTCGTATTTCCTGACACCAAAACAAACAAACTGATCGGTTAAGTTCTCAATTAATTAAAAGCGGCTAAAAGCTAATAGCCAACAGCTAAAAGCAAAAATTATGCAACCATATTCATATAAAGATATATGGAGGGTGAGTATTCCTATTATGCTAGGTCTGCTCGCACAAAATGTAGTCCAACTCACAGATACTTTCTTCCTGGGCTATGTAGGGGGTATCGAACAAAGTGCCTCCGGTCTGGCTGGTATATATTATGTAGCCATCTTTACTATTTGCTTCGGATTCAGTATTGGTGGACAGATAATGATCAGCAGACGCAACGGAGAAAAAAACTATGACAAGATAGGCAGTATAGTTATTCAAGGAACAATATTTCTGCAACTATTTGCGGTTATCCTATTCTTTGCATCCACATTCCTTCTGGAGAATGTCCTGGCTGCATTCCTAAAATCTCCTGAGATATATGAAGCTACAGAGAAATATCTATCGTGGCGTATCTACGGATTCTTCTTTGCTGTAATCAATGTTATGTTCAGAGCTTTTTATGTAGGGATAGCCCGAACTAAAGTTTTGACATACAACGCTATTGTAATGGCAATCACCAACATTATCGGTGATTATGTACTGATCTTCGGTAATTGGGGATTTCCCGAACTGGGTGTTGAAGGAGCCGCTATTGCATCTGTATTGTCAGAGATTGCCTCCGTTTTATTCTTCGTCATCTATACTTTTATAACTATTGACTTCAAAAAGTATGGCTTTGTTAAGATGAAGTTTAAACCGGCTATCATAAAGAATATACTGAGTATATCTTCCTTCACGATGGTGCAATATCTCATCTCCATGTCCACATGGTTCATCTTTTTTGTTGCCATAGAACAGCATTCCGAAGATGCACTGAAGATCACTAATCTTGTGCGGAGTTTCTATATGGTATATTTCATCCCCATGAATGCATTGGCAACTACTGCAAATACACTCGTAGGCAATACAATGGGAATGGGAAATATAAAAGGTGTATTGCCTCTGGTAAAAAAGATAAGCCTATTGAATCTTGGTATCGTATCACTGCTTATCATTGCCACTCTGATTGCACCCCAATTCTGGATATCTTTCATCGCTCCGCGTGATCAGGTTTCTTTAATCGGTGAGATTGTCGCTCCCCTTGTGGTACTCCTGTTCTCCTTACCGATATCTGCCCTAGGGACAGTCGTTTTCAACTCTATCTCGGGAACAGGAAATACTAAGTCGGCACTTATTCTCGAGTGCATCACCCTTGTGGTATATATGCTGGCTATGTTTTGGATCGTGATGTACAAACAGGCATCCGTTGCATGGTGCTGGACAGTCGAGTATTTCTATTGGGGCCCGCTATTGATTATGTCTGTACTCTATCTTACCAAAGCAAAGTGGCAGAACAAAAGGATATAATAAAAGTAAAACCGAAACCATATCCCTAAACTACTTCTGGTCAAATATTACTATTATTTGACCAGCTATTCCTTATGCATTTGGATAATTTATCCGTAATTTGTATATAGTATAAAACAACCTCAACCTCTAACCTTATTACCGATGAGAATCATCTTATCTCTTAGTTTATTATTGTCATTCTTATGGTTAACCTCATGTTCCGATGAAGCAGTAGAGCCGGAAATTACACCTTCAGCAACCAGTATACAAGTTAAGGCTGGTGCTTATGACTGGAAATTCAAGTTAACATCTAATACAAAATGGACGGTATCTCCTTCTGATAATTGGTTTACTGTAAATCCGGAAACCGGAAACGCCGGAGAGACGGATATTACAGTGCATATCTCTGCCAATTATACAGAAAAGAAGCGTTCCGGGATTATCAATTTCATTGCAGGGAATAAGACCTCCAGTATTCCGGTCGAACAGGATTTACAGCAAGTATTAACCTTACCGATCAAGAATCTTACAGTTAATAATGATGCTCACACATTCGCTGTAAATTTAGGGCTGGATTATCAGATAATTATACCAAGCGGAATCTCTTGGGTAACCTCTAATGAAGAAGATGGTGTATTAAAACTATCGATTGCCAAAAATTATACTGGAAAAGACCGTGTATGTAAAGTCACTTTCAAAAACAAAGATACCGGAGGAATATTGGAAACATTGATTATCCAAAGACCTGAAGTTTCATCAGGAGATTTGTTGAAAATAACCAGTCTGAAGATAGATGGTATTCCTTGCATCACTGATCAGGAAACCCTTCAGATGTTCTTCCCTGTAGATATGGACTTAGCATCCCCTCAATTAAACCGTAAGATTGAATTTGAAGGTGAAGGAATAGAATATCTAAAAGTAAAGGGAGAAGACAAAAAGATATACTCGGGAGAAACAGTAAGATTCAATGAATTCGCTGCCAAAACCAAAATCACATTCGTAACAGGTAATAGTCTCCTTGATTCAGAAAAGGAAGCTATCCTTAACATCACAGGATTACCGATAATATCCATCCACGCACCAAATGGTATTGTAGACGATCCAAAGAGCCCATGCGATATGATATTCATCGATCCTAAAGGCCGCACAAACTATGGGGATCAAAAGAATCTGAAATATTTTGAAGCCTATGCCGGAATCGAGTGGCGCGGTTCGGGAGCATTGCTCTACGACAAAAAGGCATATGGATTCAAGCTGGCAAACAAGTCTAACGGTGAATCTATCGACGCCGAGCTGCTGGGTTTGCGTGATGATAACAATTGGATACTCGATGCCATGTGGCTCGACAAGGCACGTATGCGTAACCGTGTTTTATTTGATGTATGGAACGAGTTTAACGAACTGTATTATAAGAAGGATAAAGAACCAAAAGCCAATTCGGGTACACACGGACACCTTGTCGAAGTATTCCTCGACGGTAGATATCATGGTATGTATGCATTGAGCGATAAGCTGGACAGGAAACAGCTCAAATTGAAGAAAGAAGGCGGATATCTATATAAGATCACCGACTGGACTGATGAATGTCTGTTCAGAGGAAGGCATTCTAATTATGATAACAGTCAACTTAAATGGAGCGGAATAGAAATGGACTACCCGGACGAAATCGGTAAAATCGAATTTAAGTATTATGACAATCTGCTTCGTTTTATCCTTGAATCATCCTCTCAAGAGTTCTCCGATAGGTTTGAGGAGATGATAGATATAAATAACATGGTCGATCATTTTATATATACTAATCTGTTTGTGGGATATGATAATATTGGGCGCAACACATTCTGGGCTATCTATGATGTGAAGCAATCAACCAAGATGATCCCTCTAATCTGGGATCTGGATGGCACATTGGGGCGCACATGGGATAGACAGCAAGAAGACCCTAACCAATCATTTCTTGTCTATAGCCGTCACAATGGATACTCCTACAGAATATATAAGAGGATATTGAATGATAACCCTGCGGACATAAAGTCCAAAATAAGAGCCCGTTGGGCAGAAATCAAAAATGGAGCTGTAAGCATAACCAATATGTATGCCAAGCTGGACTATTATGCAAACCAACAAGTAAATTCAGGGGCAGACCTGCGCGAAATAAGGCGTTGGAGCGGTTCTCCTGCATACGACTACTCTGATGTAATGGGCGAAGTAAAATATATCAAAGAATGGTATGCCAAACGCTGGGCTAAAATGGATCAGATGATAACAGGCAGTGATTTGGACAGAACCAATTGGTGATCATGTGTTTATTAAAAATTAGGTGAAAGAAGGCTGTTTCCTTGTACTGGAAAACAGCCTTTCTTTTAAGTTCTTATATCGACAGATAATACTTTCAATAAACTACACATCAACTATTCTCTTTCTATTTAGGAATAAGACAATCGCAATAACACGAATAGTCATAAATGATTCATTATCAACGCATTGGTTACCTGATTAAAATACTGGCTTTTTAGCTGATAATGAAGGATTTTCACCTTCTACATATGGCCAGCCATCTTTATCCCATTTCACCTGATCCATCAGCAACACACGGCCTCTGGGATTATTCACATCCACCCCATGGTAGAATATCCAGTCTTGCCCGGCTTTATCCTGTACAATCTCGGAGCAATGCCCATTCCCTACAAATTTCTCATTGGAGCCAATCACGAGCGTATAGCCATTATCCATCATATTCTTCCCTTTTTTGTCATAGTATGGGCCTAATAAAGATTTGGATCGTCCTACTACTAACCGGTAAGTACTCTTCACTCCTTCGCAACAACTGCCTACAGATGCAAAGAAGTAATAGTATTTACCTTTCTTGTATATGTATGTTCCTTCAAAGGCCGTTCCTGCAACCTGTTTTTTCTTAGCTCCTGGCTTAATTGCCAACCCGTCATCAGCCAGCTCGATAGCATATATTCCCCTGAAGCTCCCCCAGAAAAGATACTTCTTTCCCTTTTCTTCTATGTAGAACTGGTCTATAGAGTTTTGTACATCTATTTCGTTACTTCTGAATAGTTTACCTTTATCTGTAAAAGGGCCTTCCGGTTTATCGGCTACGGCTGCGCCTATACCGCATGTCCACTCACCTCCCCATACCGACATGGAGTAATACAATACATACTTCCCGTTGATGTATTCAATGTCGGGCGCCCATAAACCTCCTTTTGGCTCGAAGTTAGGACGGGTTTCATTTGTAAAAGCCGTACCTACAAACGACCAATCCACCAGATTTTTAGATTTGAAGATTGGCGTATTACGTATATCTTCGGTTGCGTACAGATAGAAATCCCCATCTTTTGCCTTAATAATAGTAGGATCAGGCAAGCTCCTTGAAATAACAGGATTATGATACATATCTCCCTCTGCGGCTTTATATTCTGTTCTGAACACCTCAGGCTTTGTTATTCTCTGCGAAACCTGCATTACAGGCATAGCATCGTCCGTAAAAGTAACATCCGCAATATACATATGGCGAGGATGTATCTTCTCCTGATTGTTATGGGCGTGGAAAACGATCTTCAATTGCCCGCGCTTATCCCTGAACATTGCACTATGTCCCACCCCTACAAGGTCTTCCGGTTTTTGAAGTATCGGATTCTTTTCATATTTTGTCCATGGCCCCATAGGCGATGTTGCAGTAGCATAACCAATACCATAAAACTGACTTTCGTAACTGTTGGCAGAATATGTCAGATAATATACCCCTTTGTGTTTAATTACAAATGGGCCTTCATTCACCCGTGGCCACACCTCTTCCCAAGGCTGGGATACATTAATACACTTGGTCATGGTAGATTTTTTGATAGTTTGCAGATCGTTTTCAAGCTCAGCTACCCAGATATTGAGTCCGTCATTGAATAGGTCGAAATATAGATAGGCTTTACCGTCATCATCGATAAACAAAGAGTTATCTATCGATTTTTCATCCAGCATCGGTTTTTTCTCCTCCTGTACAAAGGGGCCTAACGGAGAATCTGATGTAGCCACACATATATGCTCGTTTGCCGTGTAATACATAAAGAATTTATTCTTCTCCTTTATATAATACACTTCTGGAGCCCAAAACCATTTTTCTCCCCACGAATTATCCTTATGCAATGCCAATTGACTGGCCTTTTCCCATGTACGCAGGTTGTCTGAAGTATAAACCTCTATACCATCACCTGCATTTGTACCATAAGCATAATAAACATTATCATACAACATAATAAAGGGATCTCCGAAAGGAACCAGATCATTCCGGCGATTGTTTTGTCCCTGAACAGAAACGACAGAGATCAGAAATAAGAATAAAATCGTTTTCAATAACTTCATGATATTTAGTTGTTTTACATTATAATTCTTCTTCACATATTATTTTTTAACTAAAAGGTAACAAAAGTAACAGTTTTTACATTTTATTTTCATGTTGTAGGGGCGTAATATCTTACGCCCGATGTTTGATTGTGGGCGAAAGATATTTCGCCCCTACATTCTTACTAGAAAAGCTAAGTTATCCTTTTTAACTAAAAGGTAACAACCAACGGTCACCGGAGCTTAGCGTATGTAAAGGTTACACTTTTCTTTATATTTTTCAAAGACCTCTTTTCTTTTATTTTAATTTCATTGGCACATCAGCATATTAGCACATTAGACCATTGATTTACTATAGATAAATTCGAAAAATAATCTTCAATCATAAAAATTCATCCGGCAGATTCACGAGATAGAGTTTTCCGCTTGCACGGGTAATAGCGGTATAAAGCCACCGATAGAAATTCACGCCCAGGTGGTCTTCTGAAATATATCCAAGATCGAGAAAAACATTTTGCCATTCCCCACCCTGTGCTTTATGGCAGGTAATAGCATAAGCAAACTTCACCTGTACAGCATTAAAGTACGGATCCACTTTCATCTTCTTCATTTTCCCCGCTTTAGTCGGAGTATCGGAATAATCTTCTAATACATTCATAAATAATTCTTCCGATCGTTCACGTGTCAGTCCGGCAGCATCGGAATACAAGGCATCCATCACGATTTTTATTTCCAGTTCGATATCATAGTCGATACTTCTTACCACCACATCCCGAAAACGAAAGCCATACAGCTCCTGCTCTCCCCTTACCCGCAAGACTTCGACGATCTCTCCATTTGCCAGGAAATCGAGTTGCTCTATATTCTCCGTCCAGTAATAATTATTTTTGGTTATCATCAGCATATCACCGGATGAAAGTTCCTCTTCTTTGTAAAGAATGCGGTTACGTACACCTTGATTATATACATTACATCGTTTATTGGATCGGGTGATGATCATTGTATTCTCTAATCCTACACGGTCATACGAAGCAGAAATTTCGTCAATAAGTTCCTCTCCCGTAATAGATACTATATCTGTAAACTTCTTGAGTTTCAGTTTAGGATAAGCCCCGGTTTTTCCTTTATTCAATGCATTCCTTATACTGGTCGCATTGTAGAGTACACCCGAACTTTCGGCCTGCCTCACTATCTGGGATAGCATAGCGCTTCTTACTTCCAGATCATAACCTTCCAACGCCACAGGTTGCAAAGCCGGGCTATCCTCTTCGTTGACGGGCGGAAGCTGGGCTGTATCTCCTATCAATAGCAAACGACAATTTTCTCCGGTATATACATAATGAATCAGATCATCCAGCAACCTGCCTGTTCCGAAAACAGATGCGTCGAGCCCGCTGTTACTGATCATGGATGCCTCATCTACAATAAACAGCGTATCCTTGTGCAGGTTATCCATTATACCAAAACTACCGGCATCTCCCGAATATTTCTGTTGGCGGTATATCTTTTTATGTATTGTAAATGCCGGATGATTTGAATAAGCAGAAAACACCTTCGCCGCACGGCCTGTAGGAGCTAACAAAACTGTTTTTTGTTTAAATTCCGTCATTGTTTTCACCAATGCGCCTAATAATGATGATTTCCCCGTTCCGGCATATCCCCTTAACAAGAAAACAACCTCCTGTTTACGAAGAAAAAGAAAGTTTACAATCCCATCCAATGCCTTATTCTGCTCGGAAGTAGGCTCGAACGGGAAATTTCCTTTTACTTTTTCTTTAAAAAATTCGCTTATCATTTTCTCCGGGATTAGGCCTTGATTGATTTAGAGTTCAAAAATAGCGGATAAAAATTTCTTTTTCTAACTTTGTGTCCAGAAAATCATTATTATGTTCTCTGAAGAAATTATTGATATACTTTGTCATCCTGAGTGAAACGAAGGATCTCTTCCCTTTAAAGAGTGAGATGCTTCCTTCGTCAGCATGACAAGAAGATAAAATATATCATTAAATTATACTTATTACATATGTTCTTACCTGAAAACATAGATCTCGGACATTCAGAAAAATATGTATTATCTATCCGGATAAAACCGAATGGCTTTATGTTCTCTATATATGAGCCTGATAACGGCAAAAGTTACTGCCTCAGGGAAACCACTTTTTCAGACGAGGACGACCAGTTAAACAATATCCAGCGCATCGTATTCGAACTTAATTTTCTGACTCAGGAATTTAAACAGACAAATGTTGTGGTGGTATCCAAAGACTATGAGTTAGTTCCTGCCATCTATTTTGATAAAAAGAATAAAGAAGAATTATACGATTTTTCGCATATGAACAAATCCGGTCATGTGGTAACCGGACTTATAGAGAATCAGGATGTAATTACTCTCTTCGACCTTGAGACAGAGACCTTTGAATTCCTTACCAGAAATTTGTGGAATCCTCGGTTTTTTCACCATTCAAACCTTATAATCAATCATTTTGAGAAGAGAGATAAATTTAATACCAACCGATCCAAAATGTATATTAACCTTCATGACAGTATGATGGATATCGTTTGTTTTTCGGGCAGGGAACTGGTTCATTGCCTTACTTATGAGAATGAGCCCACGGCAAATCAGATATATTTTATATTGAAATTGTGGGAGAAATTTGCTTTCAATCAACAAGAGGATTATTTATACATTGCAGGGAAAGTGATCGATGATCTATTAATAGAGAAACTGCAATTATATATAAGGAATATTGAGCGGCTTAATACGCCAAGTGAAATTCATTTTTGGACAGAAGATGCACATAAAGCACCTCTGGATCTATTGTATCTATCATTATGAGAATAATAAGTGGAAAATATAAAGGCAGGCGGTTCGATCCTCCAAAAAGCTTCAAAGCACGTCCGACAACGGATCTTGCAAAGGAAAATTTATTTAATGTACTGAATAACTCTATCGATTGGGAAGAAACAACGGCACTTGACTTGTTTGGCGGAACAGGTGGCATCAGTTTCGAATTAGTATCAAGAGGATGTCCACGGGTAGTTTGTGTGGAGAAAAATTTCAGCCATACCGTATTTATTGAAAAAACAAAAGCTGAACTAAAAATACAGTCTGAAATGATCTTGCTCAAAATGGATGTTTTCAGCTATCTTGAACACTGTAAAGAACAATTTGATCTTATATTTGCTGATCCTCCTTATGACCTTAAAAACTTTACAGATGTTCCTAAACTTATATTTGAAAAGGATATCATAAAAGAAGATGGAATATTTATCCTTGAACATTCCAAAGAGTATGATTTTTCCGATTGGGACTTATTCTCTGATAAGCGGACGTATGGTAGCGTGAATTTCAGCATATTCAGGAAACAATGAGTTTTAGTATAATTAAAGCTATTACCGAAAAGGATATAGCTAATATAAAAGCCCTTTTTGTAGAATATCAAAAGGAACTGGGATTCAGTCTTGACTTCCAGTCTTTCGATGAAGAATTGGCAACTCTGCCCGGAAAATACAGCTTTCCCAAAGGAAGCCTTTATCTATTAACTGTAGGGGAAGAAGTAGCAGGATGCATCGCCATGAGACCTGTAAACGATGAAATATGCGAAATGAAACGACTTTATATTCGTCCTCAATATCGAGGTCAGAAGCTAGCCCGTCCATTGATCGAACAAATAATATCGGATGCAAAACAAAAAGGATATAAAAAGATAGTATTGGATACACTCAACTCAATGAAAGCTGCAATCGCGCTTTATCAAAGTCATGGTTTCGCTGAAACTGAACCTTATTATTACAATCCTATAGACTCCGTTGTATATTTTGAACTCAACTTACCATAAACCTAAAAAGTGAAACCCTGAAAGTTAAAAACTCTCAGGGTTTTATTTCAGAAGCACAATTGCTTTCTTCTTTATTATAAGGCAAATAATTACATATTCATACCACCGCAAACAGGAATAGCCTGTCCTGTAACATAAGCCGATAGATCGGAACCAAGGAATACAGCCACATTAGCCACATCCTCAGGAGTACCGCCACGGCGCAACGGAATTTGCTCAGCCCATTTTTTCTTCACCTCGTCAGATAAAACACCTGTCATTTCGGTGATGATGAATCCCGGACAGATACAGTTGGCACGTACATTGCGCGAACCTAGCTCTTTTGCGATAGATTTGGCCAGACCGATCATACCCGCTTTAGATGCTGAATAATTTGTTTGTCCTGCATTGCCCGAAAGACCAACGACAGAACTCATATTTATAATATTTCCACTTTTTTGCTTGATGAAAACAGGAGTCAGAGCATGAATGAAGTTGAACGCTGATTTCAGGTTGATATTGATCACCATATCCCATTGTTGTTCATTCATACGCATCATCAGCCCGTCACGGGTAATGCCTGCATTATTGATAAGGATATCCACCTTTCCAAAATCATTCACTATCTCTTCCACCACTTTGTGGGTTTCATCAAAATTAGCTGCATTCGAAGCATATCCTTTTACCTTTACACCAAATTTAGCGATTTCAGCTTCAGTTGCTTTTGCATTATCGTCAATTGCTAAGTCTGTGAATGCGATATTAGCTCCCTGTTCTGCATATTTCAATGCAATAGCTTTGCCGATACCACGTGCGGCACCTGTAATGATAGCGGTTTTACCTTCTAGTAACTTCATAATTTAAAATATTTAGTTGATAATCATTTTTTCTTCTTAATTCCCTCAAAGATGAGGTAGGCGATATTTTCCCGTTGCGATTCTGTTTTCAGGCTTTCGGCACGGATCTGCCCTCTGATATATGGCACCTCTAATCCTTTGAGCGCATGGTGCAGTATCTCCGCAGTAGCCGAAATATCAGGCATTTCGAATATACCATCTTCCACCCCTTTGGATAAAATATCTTTCAATATTTGTATCTCTTTTTTATCGAAAGCCTTACGCACATTCTGCACACGCCAGATATCCCGGAAGAAGTCAGCCCTTAACGTACCGTTGCGCGCAACTGCATTTTTTACAGCATCGAACCGTGTATAAAAAAATAACATGAGTTTTTCGTCTGCCGGAAGTTTTTTGCCGGCTACAGTTTGCAGGGCATGGTACATCTGATCGAGCTCTGTTTCCAACACTGCCTGATAAACTTCGTTCTTATTATTAAAATAGGTGTAGAGTGTGCGGCGCCCTTTGTGTGAAGCAACAGCTATATCATTCATAGTGGTGTTTTCAACCCCTAACTTTGCAAATAGCTGTCGGGCTACGTCAATTAATATATTTCGCGTTTTATTAATGGCCATATATTAAAAATGCACACTAGTGAAATAAGTGTGCAAATTTAGCATAAAAATATGGAATACGTAAGATTTTAAATGATTTTTGCCATTTTTGCCCGATTGTTAATGTTTTTTATTTCAGATAGGGTTCCCCATCTTTCCAAAATACTTCTACATTCGATATCAGCCATGTTCTTCCATTGTCATTATTGCCTTGATAAAACAGAAAAGTTCTTCCCGTTTTTTTATCTTTAAAAATATGCGGATGCCCCGACTCACTATAATTCCAGGTTCCTTTATCTCCATTTGGTAGAAATGGCTTATTTGAAAGTCTTTCCCATTTTATACCATCCCTGCTTTTAGCTACGCCTACCTGTTGTGGATTATTATTGTATGCTCCGGCATAGAACATCACTAATTCATCTCCTACCTGTACTACAGAAGCACCTTCCACGCATTTCCCTTCCCATGGATATTTAGGTTCGAGTATGGATTTTCCGGGTACTTGTGTCCAGTCTTCTTTATTGAAATTTGTAGAGGCAGGAGCAGTCGCTACTCCTTGAATCTGTATTTCATGATCAGGCGTACGGGTAGCAAAATAAAGAAAGTATTTATCTTTGAATAGAATAACTTCTGCATCGATTGCCCGCCCGCTATTCCAGTCGCCGGTAGGAGCAAAAATAGGATTAGTAGCATTGCGCGTGAAATGTATCCCATCGGTAGAATATGCATGGCAAATAGCATCTTTAGGGCCGTTTCCATATGTCTGGTAAAACAGATGCACCGTATCGTTGCGCACTAAAGCGCCCGGAGCACACAAGCCTTTTGCTTCGTACTCAGCTTGTGGTTTTATATCACCTATTACAGTCCAGTCGATCAGGTCTTTGCTTTCGGCTATTCCTATATTCCATCCGCTATTGGAATCGCCTGCTTTGGGTGGTACAGAGTAATACATCAGGTATTTATTCTGAAAATTAACAACATGGGGATCTTTAGAGAAAGGACGCCCCACACGACTTGTGTCGCCAAACATCATTTGTTTTTGGGCCGAAAGGTTTGTGCATGAGAATATGCAAAGAAACATAAAGGTTAATAGAAAGGTTTTCATAAAATAAAGGTTATTGTTTTTTTGAGGTTGTTAGCAAAGATATAAAATTATATGAATTTAGATGAACAACACACAAACACACAATGCTAAACAGAAATATTTTTGTACTTTTGTGCTTTCTTTTGACAGTCAAAAAATATAAAACAAAAAGTTGTGGCTAATACTAAGTATATTTTTGTTACAGGAGGTGTGATTTCATCCTTAGGAAAAGGAATTATCGCCTCATCTCTAGGCAAACTGCTACAGGCAAGAGGTTATAAAGTAACTATCCAGAAACTAGACCCATACATTAATATTGATCCAGGAACGTTGAATCCATACGAGCATGGCGAATGCTATGTAACCGTAGACGGACACGAAGCCGATCTTGACCTTGGGCATTATGAGCGCTTCCTAAATCAACCTACACATAAGGATAATAATATAACGACCGGGCGTATTTATCAGAGTGTGATAAATAAAGAACGTAAAGGCGATTATCTGGGCAAAACCGTTCAGATAGTACCACATATTACAGATGAAATCAAGCGCAACATCAAGATGCTTGGTACTAAATATGATTACGATTTTGTGATAACCGAAATTGGCGGAACGGTGGGTGATATAGAATCCCTGCCATTTATTGAAAGTGTACGCCAGTTACGTTGGGAACTTGGAAAAAACTGTCTTTGTGTTCACCTTACTTATGTCCCATATATAGCTGCGGCAAAAGAGGTAAAGACCAAACCTACCCAACACTCTGTAAAGCAACTACAATCGGAAGGAGTACAACCAGATATACTAGTGCTTCGTACCGAACACCAGTTAAATAAAGATATATTACGGAAAGTTGCACTGTTTTGCAATGTCGAAGTAGATGCAGTAGTGCAATCGGTAGATGTTCCTACTATTTATGAAGTACCATTGAAAATGCAGGAACAGAACATGGACGAAATTGTACTTCGCAAACTTGATATGCCTATCGCAGAGAAACCGGCTATGAAAACATGGCGCGACTTCTTAGACAAGAAGAAAAATGCGACTCAAACAGTCCGGATCGCATTAGTAGGCAAATATGTAGAGTTGCCTGATGCTTATAAATCTATCAATGAGTCATTATTACAGGCTGCAACTTATAACGAGCGTAAGCTAGACCTTCAATTTATCTTATCTGACAAACTGACTCCAGAGAATGTCGAACAAACATTATCTTCGATGGATGGCATAGTTATTGCTCCCGGTTTCGGACAGAGGGGTATGGAGGGCAAGTTACATGCCCTTAAATATGCGCGAGAGCATGATAAACCTACATTCGGCATCTGTCTGGGAATGCAATGTATGGTAGTTGAGTTTGCCCGCAATGTACTGGGACTTGAGGATGCCAATTCGACAGAGATGAACCCTCATACACCATTCAAGGTTATCGACCTGATGGAGGAACAAAAAAATATCACCAATATGGGTGGTTCCATGCGTTTGGGCGCTTACAAATGTGAATTGGAAAAGGGTTCTCTGGTATATCAGGCATATGGCAAGAAACTGATAGAAGAACGCCACCGCCATCGTTTTGAATTCAATGGTGATTTCAGAGACGATTACGAAAAAAATGGAATGAAATGTACCGGTATAAACCCGGAAATGGGATTGGTGGAAGTAGTGGAAATGCCGGACAAAAAATGGTATCTGGGTGTACAGTTCCATCCTGAATACAATAGCACAGTAGTCGCTCCCAATCCGTTATTTATGAGCTTTATAAAAGCTGTTATAGAAAACAAGAAATAATAAGAAAGGATAATATAAATTTACGAAACAATAAATGGATAAGAATACGATTATCGGGTTTATACTTATTGCGGTTGTAATTTTCGGTTTTATGTGGCTTAGCTCTCCTTCCGAAGAAGAAAAGGCCAAGCAAAAAGCCCAATTTCAAAAAGATTCCACTGAATACGCACAAACCCGTCTTCAGGAAAAGCAACTGGATGAAACAGACACACAAGATAAAAAAGTAGAAACCAAACAGGATGACTTTTTTGCAGTTCCTACAGAAAAGAACGATTCTACAGGACTTTTAACTGATTCTTTACAGGCTCCTGTTAACCTACAGGAGGAATTTATCACCCTCGAGAACAGCAAATTAAAAGTCGTTCTTTCCACAAAAGGCGGTAAAATGATAAGTGCCGACCTGAAAGAGTATAAACGCTATAATGGTGACTCACTTTACCTTTTCAATAATGACGGAAACTTTGAACTACTGCTGACAAACCGGCAGAATAAAGTTTTATCTACTGCTGACCTTATGTTTGAAGCAATCAAGACAGCGGACGAAAACTCCGTTATTATGCGCTATACTTATGCCGATAATCAATATATAGACTTTATATATAAGCTGGCTGGGGACGATTATATGCTGAAATATGACATTAGCCTGGTTGGATTGGAATCTGCCCTAAATAGGTCGACAGCAGATATTCTGGAGATACATTGGTCGCAAAAAATGCGTCGTCAGGAAAAAAGCATAAATAATGAACAACGATATTCACATGTCGCCTATAAATATATAGGCGGAGATGTTATGGAGCTGAGTGCCGACAAAACGGAACAGGTAGAAATAAAAGAACCGGCTAAATGGGTGGCATTTAAGAACCAATTTTTTGCGCCTATACTAATTGCCGATAACAAAATAGAAGTCGCATTATTAGATTCTAAAGCGCTACAAACAAACGAAGGCAGCGAATACTTGAAAGTTTGCGATGCCCAATTGTTTGTTCCCGCTACAATTGATTCGAATGGAGGGACAATCAATGCCGGGTTCACCTATTATCTTGGTCCGATGTCATTTACTTCATTGAGAAATTATGATAGCCAAATCAAAGATGCGGATAAACAACTGGATCTGGATAAGCTTGTTCCACTAGGCTGGACATTATTCCGCTGGGTAAACCAATATTTCGTTATTCCTATCTTCAACTTGCTGAGAGGAACAGGAATGTCGATGGGTATTGTAATATTATTGCTTACTATTATCGTAAAACTTGTGATATCGCCATTGACATATAAATCATTTATGTCTTCGGCTAAAATGCGTGTCCTGCGGCCACAAGTGGAAGAGTTGAGCGCAAAATATCCTAAAGCAGATCAGGCTATGGAGAAACAACAGGCAACGATGGCTCTCTATAATAAGGTGGGGGTAAATCCAATGAGCGGTTGTTTTCCTTTATTGTTGCAAATGCCTATTCTGATCGCCTTATTTTCTTTCTTCCCCAATGCCATCGAGTTGCGCCAACAAAGCTTCTTATGGGCGAGCGATTTATCTACATACGATGCCATTATAGAATGGAAGACACATATCCCATTGATAGGTACGCACATTAGTTTGTTCTGTATCCTGATGACTATTACGAATGTTATCTATACTAAGTTCAATATGGAAATGACCAATACCGGACAGCAACAAATGCCGGGTATGAAGTGGATGATGTATCTGATGCCTGTGGTATTCCTGTTCTTATTGAACGATTATCCATCAGGATTGACTTATTATTACTTCCTGTCGCTTCTGATGACTATTTTGCTGACTATTGCTTTCCGCTTTATAATAGACGAAGACAAGGTATTGGCCAAACTTGAGGCAAACAAAGAAAAACCAAAGAAAAAATCAGGTTTTATGGCACGACTTCAGGAAGCTCAGCGTATCCAGCAACAACAACTCAATCAGAAGAATAAAACGAATAGTACCAAAAAGAAGCGATAACGAAAAGGAAAACAAAAGGGGCTATTCGAATGTTTCGAATAGCCCCTTTATCTATGCAATTTTTCTCTTTTATTTATCGACCTTTACTTATTTAACTTTTTCCCATTCTTCTTTTACTTCAATCCTTCCGTCAAGAAGGCCTTCCATTAACCATTTACCAGAAGATGGGAAAGTACTCTTATATTCACCCTTCTTACCTCTCCAACTCGTCATTCCTTGAAGAGTATAAAGGATTGTTTCGGTATACACTCCATCTTTATAAGTGTAGGTGCCTCCTGCTCCGGTATATACATTTCCTTCCATATCTGCTCTAAAGGAGAAAAAGGTACCATTGGAAATTATTTTGAAACTTTGAGATTCGCTGGTTTCAAAAGAACTTGCTTCTACAGCTTTCCATAAACCTTCAACAGGTTGCTCTTTCACAATAATTTTTGTAACTTCGGCTGATGATATTTCGCTAATATTTTTCGAAACATCCGGGTTGGCAAACAGTGCTATTGATAATACTGTGAGTGGAAGTATAGCTAAATACTTCAAACGTGCCCATGGCTTTGATTCTTCTTTTAACATCATAGTTATTCTTTTTTTTAGGTTACTGTGATTAAAGCTGTTGGTCATTGATTTGGAAGATGATGTACCAGCAGCTTTTTTAATTAATAATAATTGATATTTTTTTGCATCGATGCCAGAATTGAGGACATAACTATCCGCTTCAAATTCATGAATGTCCTGCAATTCTTTTTTCATAAACCACATTACAGGATTATACCATTGAAATATTGCCAGCAGATTTGAAATGAGAAGGTCAAGAGAGTGCCAGTGTTTTACATGAGCTAGTTCATGCATCAGGATTGACTCTCCTTCTTCATAGTCTGTCCGGGAAAGGATAATATATTTCATCCAGGAGAACGGGACAATGTCGTTCTCTCTAATAACAACTATCGTGTTCCCTATAGTTACCTTTTCGCTTTTCCTTATTAAAAAATATATATGGATGAAAGAATAAATCATTCTGAGACTGAAAAACAAAACTCCGATAAGGTATACTAAAAGTAAAACACTGATCCAATTTATACTATAGCTTATTTGTGATGGAATATTCTCACCCGATAGATCATTATCAAATAATAGTGCATTTTGCGCCGAAAAAATCTTTTCTGTTAGGATGTGTTCATAACCAGCAACTGTTTCCCTAACCCCTGTTGGTTCCAGATTGATAGTGATGAGCGGGGTTAGTAATGCTATTGCAAAAATAAACAACAGGGTTATTCTGTTCGATCGGTGAAAAGTAGATTTGCTAAATAATACTTTATAAGCAAAAAAGAATAGAATAAGACAAAATGATATCTTTAGATTATAGCTTAACAATATTCCCATAAATCATTTATTTTTGATGTGCATTCTCAACTAGCTCTATAAGCTTTTTCAGTTCTTCAACTGACAACCCTTCTTTATTTATCAAGCAAGACACTACTTCCTGATATGAATTGTTAAAATATTTACTGACAACCCCTTTCAATGTTTTTTTGCGAAATTCATCCTTGCTCATTAAAGCATAGTAGCGATACATTTTACCAATGGAATCATGTCCTACAAAATCTTTATCTTCCAATATTCTCACAATAGTAGAAATTGTGTTTATATGGGGTTGAGGTTCTTCATATTCTTTTTGGATCTCCTTAATAGTCATAGACCCTTTTTCCCAAAAGAATTCCATTATTTCTTCTTCCTTATTTGTTAGATGTTTCATGATAATAATTTTTTCCTGAATACAAACATACTAAATTTTTTAGTTACAACTAATGTCTTTAGTTAAATAATATTTTTTGACTGTTTTTCACAATTAACTGGTATTATAGATATACCCTAAATATACCCTTCTATAGGAATAGGGATATAATATATACAATTTCTTTTTTGCTATATTTGTGTTTATATTGTAAACGTTTTGTAGTATATGAAAATCTGTTATCTTGTATTAGCCCATAACAACTTTAAGCATCTGGACAGGATGATTGAAGCCTTGAATGATAAAGATGTCAGATTCTATATCCATATAGATAAAAAAGCGAAAGAGAATTATAATTCTACTTATAAGAACGTAAGAATTATTCCTGAACATATCAATATCAACTGGGGCGGTTTCACAATGGTAAAAGCTACGCTGGCCCTGATGGAGTATGGAATAAAAGATTTTCCGGATGCTGATTACTTTATATTAATAAGCGGGGTGGATTATCCTATCCGCAAAAAGGAGTTTCTGATTAAACAACTGGACAAAAGAAAAGAGTATATCGATATAGCACCTGTACCTGTACCCTACAAACCAGTAGAACGTTACCAACATTATTTTTTTGATTTTAAACGACGCAATGCGAAATTGCACCACCCTCTGGTATTTACAGAGATAATGCTGAAAAAAATCGGAGTAACCAGAAAACCACCTTTTAAAGTATATGCCGGTACACAGTGGTTTGCCCTGACAAGGGATTGTATCCGCTATATCCTCCATACCGTTAAAACAGATAAACGATATACTGAATTTTTCAAATATACTCTCGTTCCCGATGAGGCTTTTTTCCAGACAATTATAGGTAATTCACCTTATATGGAAAATACGGCTGCCAACCTTACTTATACGGATTGGACAGTACCCGAACCTCCGGCTACCATAGAACCTAAACATATAGAGTTTCTAAAAACCCATATTGAGTTTAATGATGAGTATGGACAGCGTTTTCCTTACTTTGCCCGGAAGTTTAATGATAACAGCGAACCTGTTCTGGAAATGATTCGCAAAGAATTGTGGAAATAATCAGTCGGTGAGACTAGGGAGCAAATTGGTGATATAAGCCCGGGAAATATCTGTAGGTTTCAATACTTCTTCATTCCAGATCACCAGATCAATATCTATTTTTACAATACCTTTTTCTTTATCATTGTCTTTTCTCCCCATTTTCCTTTCTATTTCTTTCAATGAAAGAGAAACTTCTTTTTGGGTATGAGTAGTGTAAATCACCGCCAGTTGGTTAAGGAAATCACTTTTATATTTTGTCCCATATGGTTCTGTCAGTGATGTTTTTGAATAAGAGATATCAGAGAAAATGCTATCTAAAAACTTATGGCAAAGAGCCATATTTACCTCCCGGTCTTCATTTGTTCCTATACTTAACAATGCTTTATTCATGTCTGCAAATATAAGAATAGAAATTATTATCTCAGGCGCTTTTTTTCGAATATACGGCGCGAAACTGTCCAATATGCCACAACGCTGAACAAGCAAAGCCCGCCAGCAATCAGATATAAGGCCTCAAAAGACATGAAACCTGTAATATAACCTCCAACCAGCATACCCAGAGCCAGACCTAAATCGAAACCGATAAGATAAGTGGAATTGGCGGTTCCCCGCTGGCTGTTTTCCGCCAGATTGATGTATAATGTCTGTAAGGCCGGGAACATCATACCGAACCCAACACCGATGAATAACCCGGAAGCACAAAATGCAACTATATTATGAACCAAGGCAAAAACACAAAATGCTAAAGCGACAATAGTCATCGCTATCATATTCACCTGATGTATCATTCCCTTATCAACTAATTTACCGGCAAATACGCGGGAAGCAATGATCCCACCTGCCCAGAAAAGAAAAAAGATCCCTGCATTCGGAATGTTTATCTCCTTGCCATACTGTGCAACAAAAGGCCCGATGGTTCCCCATGCAAAACAAGGTAAAAGTTGATTCAGGAAAATAGGCCAGCCCTTAACCAGAAAAAAGCGGTCGAGAGATATTTTTTGCCGTTCTACCTTGGGCCGTTCCGGCGCTTTTATAAAAGCAACAGTGATAATTCCCAGCAATCCCATTCCAATAGCACACCAGAGAAGAACCTGAAAACTATATTCGTGATAAATATGGATAGCAATGAACGGCCCGATGGCCATCGCCACATTCATAAATGTACCATAATAACCAATTCCCTCTGCACGGCGCTCGGATGGCACAACGTCTATTGCCAATGTACTCGATGATACGGTAGACAATCCCCATGTGATACCGTGCAGAAACCGTACTATTATAAATATCAAAACAGTAGTAGCCCAGAAATATCCGAAGAATATCAATACATAGCATGTAAACGAAATGAGCAGGATCTTCTTACGCGAGTACAAATCAACCATATATCCTGAAAAGGGGCGGACAAACATTAATGCAATAGCATAAGAGGCTAGTACAATCCCGGTCTTGGATTGAGATATTCCCATTTGTTCGGTTATATATAGAGGAATTGACGGCATTAACAAGTTGAATGAACATGCCATCAGGAAGTTTGCAAAACAAACATTTAAGTAGTTTAACGACCACAATTGGGGTTTCGATTCAATCTCAATATCCTCTGCCGATTCGTGAATAGTTTCCATATACTCAGTTTTATAAAGATATTGTTTTAACGCTTTAAGACGAATGAAGTTCAAATATTGAAATATTATAATCTTACATCAATTCGCTTAATTCCATCCAGCGCATTGTCTTTTCGTCAATTTCGTCAATCAACTCACTTATACGATTCGATTTAGCAATCAATTCTTCAGAAGAAAGAGTACCACTGGATAATTCTGTTTCAATACTTGCTTTCTCCTCTTCCAGTTTGGGAATGAGAGTATCCAGTTCTTCAAACTCACGTTTTTCTTTAAAAGACAACTTCTTCTTCTCATCATTCTTCGGCGAAGTAATCCGGGGCTTTTCTTCTTTTGGTTTGGCAGTTTGTTCTTTTTCTTTCTCTATTGCCTCCTGTACTTCTTTCCACTCTCTGTATTGAGAATAGTTACCGGGAAAATCTTTTATCTTGGCATTCCCTTGGAAAGCAAGCAAATGATCCACAACCTTATCCATGAAATAACGGTCGTGAGACACTACAATCACACACCCTTTGAACTGTTGCAGGTATTCTTCCAATATATTAAGCGTAACAATATCCAGGTCATTGGTCGGTTCGTCCAATACTAAGAAATTAGGATTGGTTATCAATACAGTACAGAGATAAAGCCTGCGTTTCTCGCCCCCGGATAATTTATAAACAAAATTGTGTTGTTTTTCGGGTGGGAACAGGAAATGTTGCAGGAATTGCGATGCCGTCAGACGGCTACCATTCCCAAAGTCGATAACCTCCGCAATATTTTGGATGACGTCTATTACTTTCATACCCTCATCAAAACTAAGGCCATCCTGACTGTAATAACCAAACTTAACAGTCTCTCCGATATCAAAATCTCCTTTATCGGGCGCGACCTCGCCCATCAACATCTTGATGAAGGTCGATTTCCCCGTACCGTTATTCCCTACGATTCCCAGTTTTTCGTAACGGGCAAAAATATAATTGAAATCCTCCAGAATCTTTATGTCACCGAAAGATTTATATATATGTTGTGCTTCAAATATCTTATTACCGATATATGAACCCTTCATCTGCAATTGTACATTGCCGGCATCGCGTACCTGTTGTGCTTTTTTCTCCAGATCGTAAAAAGCATCTATTCTCGACTTGGCTTTTGTTCCCCGTGCCTGAGGCTGGCGACGCATCCATTCCAACTCTTTTCTTAACAGATTGTTCGCACGGTCTATTTCCGTATTTTGCGTACTTATACGTTCGTCACGCTTTTCCAGATAATAAGAATAATTCCCTTTATATTTAAAAAGTTGTTGTTGGTCAATCTCAATTATATCATTACACACCCTATCAAGAAAATAGCGGTCGTGTGTTACCATCAACAAACTCAGCCGCGAGCGTTGCAGGTATTCTTCGAGCCATTCCACCATATCCAGGTCGAGATGGTTGGTCGGTTCATCCAGGATAATTAAATCCGGATCAGTAATTAAAACATTGGCAAGTGCTACACGCTTGAGTTGCCCGCCTGACAATTCTCCAATTTTCTGATCAAAATCTGTAATCTTCAGCTGTCCCAGAATCTGCTTAGCTCTATATTCATAATCCCAGGCTTGGTGGGTATCCATTTTTTGCAGAATACTATCCAACCCTTTTTGATCTTTTGAATTGATCGTCCTTTCATATTCTGCAATAAGGTCTGTTATTTCATTCCCTGATTGAAAACAGGCCTCCAAAACTGTCAGGTTCTCAGGATAGGTCGGTTCCTGAGGCAGGTATGCAGTCCTGATATCACGGCGAAAAACGACTGAACCAGAGTCGTACGACTCTTTTCCTGTCAATATATTCAATAAAGTTGTTTTCCCCGAACCATTTTTTGCAATGAGTCCTATTCGTTCGCCCTCGTCAATACCGAAAGATATATCAGTAAATAAGACTAAATCACCAAAACTCTTGGTTAGGTTCTCTACTTGAAGGATCGATGCCATATAGTGTAATTATTTCGCCTGACTTCTATATTTTTCCAACAATTGATATATTGTTTCCTTCTGGTCATCAGCTAATAAGAACCATTTGTTGTTGTATTTAGCTCTGCCTCCTTCTTCCCAAATCATCAACCATTTGTTGTCGTCAGCACTTTTTCCTTTATATTGTATAATGAGGGTATAATCGGGGGCAACCATCTTTACCATTATTCCTTTATCATTCCATGCTGTGTCATATCGGGCAGTGATCATCGACTCTGCCAGTTTTCTCTGATCGTCTGTATTGATAATAGCCCGGCTGTCATCCTCTGTAAAGATAACAGTCATGGAATCTATGGCAATTATATCAATTTGTATTTTGGTACTATCTGCGATCGCAGATTTATTATCTACAGAATCTTCTTCGTTTGACACTTTTTTATTTGTGTTGCATGCGATCATTCCCATCATTAGGGTGAAAGCCAATATCAGAACTAAGTATGTTTTGTTCATATCGATCATATTAAAAAGTTTAAGTCTTTACTGAATTTATGGAAAGAACCGGGATGGTTCAATATTATTATTTTTGTGCAAAGGTAATATAAAGAAAGTATTTGTTTTAAAGATATTATAGATTTCTATATATTTGATAAAAGTAAAAAAATGCATTAAAAAATGGCAGTCTTCCTTTTTATCGTATATTTGTGTTGTTAAAAATCATTTATTATGAAAATCATTTTTAGCCGACTTGGCGCACTTACACTTATTTTCGCTACGTTTTTATCTTGCGAAACAAACAGAAAAAGTAATACTCCCAACGAGATTACATACGATATTATATCTGTATCTGAGGTTTATCATTTGCAAAATGACTCAACAAAGCCATCCTGCACATTAGAGATAAGCTATACTTTCCCCTCGGCATATGCCAATGCAGAAGTCTTAGAGAAAATGCAAAAGGAGCTGAACTTCTTACTGATGGAAGGAGAGAAATATGAAAAGTTGACTCCTAAGGATGCAATAGACCAATATGTAAAAGATTACATTGAGAATTATAAACGAGACGCTGTAGAACAATTCCCTGACTGGCAGGAGACAGGCAGCAAAGACAGTTATTTTTCATACTTCAAAGCTCTAAGCAGCATTATATTATTTGACCAAGGAGGACTCATTTCATATCAGGTTACTTCCCGGGATTACAAAGGAGGAGAAAATTATATTCCATCTGATTTTGAATCGGACGAAGTCTCACGAACAGATGCAGTCACCACTTATCGTAATATAGTGATTGATCTGACTAATGGTTCGGCAATAAAGGAAGAAGACATATTCCAATCTGAATATAAGGATATCCTGAATTCATTGTTGATACAAGAGATTATTAAGCACAACAAAGTAAAAGATACTGAAGACCTTATTATGATGGGATATTGGGGTATTGAAGACCTTACATCTAACAACAACTTCCTGATAGACGATAAAGGTATTACCTATATATTCAATCCGGGTGAATTTTCAGCATTAAAGTTAGGCGAAATAAGAGTGTTTTTACCATATAGCGATTTAGTAAACATCCTGAAAGATAAATCACCCATATCCAATATTCTCAATTCATAAATATGGATATTATTCTGAAATATTTTCCCGGGATCAGCGAAGAACAGAAGAAGCAATTTTCGGCTCTCTATGATCTTTATGCTGATTGGAATTCAAAAATAAATGTCATTTCCCGTAAGGATATAGAGAATCTTTACACTCACCATGTCCTTCATTCACTGGCCATCGCTAAATTGATCAAGTTTACGGATGGAACAAGGATTATGGATATAGGTACAGGGGGCGGTTTCCCAGGTATCCCTCTGGCTATATTATTCCCTGAGTGCCAATTCCTGTTAGTTGACAGCATAGGAAAAAAAATAAAAGTAGCACAGGAAGTAGCACTTGCTATCGGACTGAAAAATGTAGAGCTAAGACATTGCCGTGCAGAAGAGGAAAAAGGCATATTCGACTTTGTAGTAAGCCGCGCAGTGATGCCCCTACCTGACCTGGTAAAAATTGTCCGCAAAAACATATCGAAAGAACAGCATAATGCCCTGCCTAATGGTATTATTTGCCTTAAGGGAGGTAATCTTGAAGGAGAACTAAAACCATTCAAGAAATTGGCAGAGGCAGATGACCTGTCCATGTTCTTTGAAGAAGAGTACTTTAAAACAAAGAAAATTGTATATGTCGTGATTTAAAAGACATATCCCGCCTATACCAAATTTCTCATCCTACAGACTAGTGAACTTTACCTGTTATGGTTTTGTTATATATATCAACATATACAAATACCATAAAATAGAAATGTTATGAAAAAAATTGCTTTGATAGGAGCAACAGGTTTCGTTGGTTCCCATATACTACAAGAACTTATAGACAGGGGGTATGAAGTTACTGCTTTTGCTCGTTCCATAGATAAAATACTTGTAAATAACGGGAATCCAAAGACTGTAGAAATAGATGTAACTGATGCAGATAAACTTGCCAATGCCCTTAAAGAAAATGACGCAGTGATAAGTGCGTTCAATGCAGGCTGGACGAATCCAAACTTATATGATGATTTTATGAAAGGATCGAAAGCGATTCAGGAAGCTGTAAAGAAAGCCGGAATAAATCGTCTACTAGTAGTGGGTGGCGGAGGCAGCCTGTATATCGACGGGAAACAAATAGTTGATAGCCCCGAGTTTCCAAAACAGTTTAAAGCAGGAGCGACAGCCGCAAGGGATTATCTGAATATACTAAAGGAAGAGAGCCAGTTGGATTGGACATTTATTTCACCTGCACTGGATATGCACCCTGGTGAAAGAACCGGTAAATACAGGCTTGGGACAGATAGCCCTGTCTTGAATAAAGCCGGTGATTCGGAAATATCGGTGCAAGACCTCGCTGTGGCAATAGTGGATGAACTCAAAAATCATAAATTCTCGCGCCAACGGTTTACAGTCGGATATTAATATATAAATTAGGGGATAAGGTTCCTAAAGCGGCACGCAGCTCTTAGATATATCATCTTAACAAAATGAACATATCCCAAAAGGACTATTCTCTTTTGGGATATGTTTTTCAATTAGAATATGTTGTGTCTTCCTTTATTTACATTTTGGTCTCTCTACAAAAACACCCCTCCAAATGATCATCTACAAACCCTGCTGCCTGCATATATGCATAACAAATAGTAGAACCAAAAAATTTAAATCCCCGTTTTTTCATATCCTTGCTCATTGCATCCGATTCGGGGGTGGTGGCAGTGACCTCACTTAAGGATTTGAAATTATGTACGATAGGTTGCTGTCCGGGAAAGAACGATAATGTATAATTGTAGAAACTGCCGAATTCGTCTTGAACTGCCATGAAGCATTGAGCATTTGTGATGGTGGACGCGATCTTCAGCCGATTCTTGACAATCCCGTCAAACTGCATCAACCGGTCAATATCCTTCGGAGTCATCTTAGCTACTTTCTCCACGTCAAAGTTGTAAAATGCTTTTTTATACCCATCACGTTTGCGAAGGATAGTAATCCAGGATAATCCTGCCTGAGCACTTTCCAGAACAAGAAATTCGAATAAGGTTTTATCATCGGTAACCAACCGCCCCCATTCTTCATCATGATATTTCACATACAAATCGTCAGTTCCGGCCCAACCGCAACGTTTATTAATAATATCTTCCATTTTTCATACAATTTATAACTTTCAAAGATAATTATAAATATGTATACATAAAGATAGCGTCTAAAAGCTTTTAGACACTATCTTCTTTAGTTTTAGGTTAAGATTTATATAAAAATGTTTATCTCGTTAGCTTCATTCTTAGAAAAAATCACACAAAATTTTGTTTTATAAAAAAACTATTCTACATTTGTAGAATCAAAACTCAAATTGTAGAACAATGAGCTTATCTAAAACTGAAGAACAATTAATGGAATACATATGGGATAAGGGTGAAGCCTTCTCGAAAGATATAATGGATTGCTACCCTGAACCCAAACCGGCAGCTACAACAATAGCTACTTTGCTGAAGAGAATACAGGATAAAGGATTTATCTCTTATAAGCTTTTCGGTAACTCGAGACAATATTATCCACTAATCTCGAAAGAAGATTATTTCTCTAATCATGTAAATGGCATCATCAAAAACTTTTTTGGGGATTCAGCTCTTCAGTTTGCTTCTTTCTTTGCTAAAACAAGCGACTTGTCGGCTGCCGAACTGGAAGATTTAAAGAAAATAATAGACCAGGAAATTAAAAAGAAAAAGCCATGATACTCTATATATTAAAAATGACTTTATGCGCATCTTTATTTCTTTTAGTTTATCATTTTCTATTAGAAAAAGAGAAGATGCACCACTTCAAAAGAGCTTTTTTGATAATCAGCCTTGCATTTTCTATTGCAGTTCCCCTTATGGAAATGGAGATCACGCCTAACACTTCGTCTGTTGTAGAGTCAATGATTGTCTTTGAGAATATCTATAATCAGTCTGCAAATATTCCCATAAACAAAAATTTGGCAGATAAAGAGGTTATCGTCCCCTTTACAGCCGCAGATAAGGTAAGTAGTAATAAAGCATTTCCTATTGAAAATCTGATAATAGCATTATATCTTTTAGGAGCTTTCCTCGGAGCTAGCAGGTTTTGTGTAAATCTTTACAGACTTACGATCTCTATAAAGAAAAACGATATCGTGCAATACTACAATGCAAAGCTTGTACTGATAGAAAGAGAAATTATTCCATACAGCTTTCTCAATTATATTTTTGTCTGTAAAAACGACTATGAAAATAAAAGAATAAAAAAAGAAATATTGTTGCATGAATTCACGCATATAAAACAAAAGCACAGCCTGGATATTCTTTTCATAGAATTATTGTCTATCCTGTTCTGGTTCAATCCCGTAATTTATTGGTACAAAAGTAAAATAAGGCTAAACCATGAATTTTTAGCTGATGAAAATGCAATCAGCCATTGTGAAGATATCTCTCATTATCAACTAATGCTTCTAAACGAAATAAATAAAAATAATAAATTGTCTCTGGCCAGCAATTTTAATTATTCAATAACTAAAAAACGATTAATTATGATAACAAAAATAAGTTCACGGAAAGTGATGTTACTCAAAGTAGCAACTATAGTACCTTTATTTATTGCTGCAATAATTCTATTCTCGACGAAAGTATCCGCATTACCTAAAAATGATTTTTATATTACAGTCGGAGAAGAAAAATTTTCGTATCCTGTATATAAAGATAATTTAACTGTATATCAGGCTTTGGCTATCTCCGGTCTTAAAATAAACGATCTATCTGAAGTATCTTTTGAAAGATATTTATCATCAAACTCTACATTATCTGCCATATTCGATTTGACTAAGAACGATATCTTATCTACCGAGTTTTATTATATCAAAGGTGGAGATGAAATCATAATCCCCGAAAGTGGAATATCACAGGATGAAATAGGCGAATACAATCAGATTGTAGGTAAATATCTAAAATCAGACAATGGCGCCGATAAAGTAGAATGGAATTCCTTTGACCTGACTAAAGAAGATGAGAACCGTTTGTATCCCTTATATATACGAATGACAAAAGAACAACGTATAGGAGTCAATGTCCATTTTAATGGCCCCCTGACTGCATTGAAACTAAGAAGTCCTAACAACGATGAATGGAAATCATGTATAAAACCGACAAATAAAATATGGCTCGATGGGAAAGAGGTAAAAGGAGAAGATCTTAGTAATTACAGCCGCAATAATATTATCTATTTTGTATATCGTTGGGCAAAGAAAGAAGGTGAAGTTTCAAGAGCATATTTATGGACAAAAGAAGGGTACGATAATTATAAAGCAGAATATAAAAATGGAATTTCCGAAGCTGATTTACTATCAATACCTCCTTTCCCCTTATTTATGACAGGTAGACATATATCAAAAGCAAAACAATGATTAAGCTAAAATAGGCTTATAACATAGATCAATATTTTTAATTAAAAGGCAGCGTATGTATCTATATGCTGTCTTTTTGCATTTTTATAACTAAACATATACCAAAAAACAAGTAACTTTGCAATATAAAAATTCATACCTTTAAGCGGATTTTTTACATTAAGTCAGAATTAGAGAAAAAATATGAAAGTTAAAATATTCGAGTTCAATCCCATCAGGGAAAATACATATATTGCTTATGATAAGACAAAAGAATGCGTAATCATCGATCCGGGATGCTTTTTTCAGGAAGAAAGGTCTGAGTTCCTCGACTTTATTGTAGACAACGATTTAGTAGTAAAACACTTGCTAAACACGCACATGCATTTCGACCACATTTTTGGCAATGAATTTATATATGAGCAATTCCATCTTTTGCCCGAAGGCAATAAGGGAGATGAGTTCTTGTTGGAACAAATGCCTCTGCAAATGGAAATGTTCGGATTTAAAAACGACGGATATAAAGCCCCAAAAATAGGTAAGTATCTAAAGGAGAATGACATTGTAACTTTTGGGAATCAACGTTTTATCGTTCTCGAGGTTCCGGGGCATTCTCCCGGTCATATCGTATTCTATAATCAGGAGGCCGGTTGTGTATTTGCAGGAGATGTGTTGTTCAGAGGTAGTATCGGACGTACCGACTTAGCCGGAGGCAACCATCAGCAGCTAATTGACGGGATAAAAGGAAAATTGTTGACCTTGCCGGGCGATACAGTTATATATTCAGGTCATGGCCCTTTGACTACCATAAGAGAAGAAATAAGAAGCAACTATTATTTACAATAAACATAACGTACGTACAACTCATGGAAAACGAAAAATTCTCACAACGTCACATCGGAATCAATGCTAATGATGAAAAAATTATGCTGGAAAAAATTGGCGTAAAATCCCTTGACGAACTTATTGACCAAACCATACCTCAAAATATCAGGCTTAAGGGAATGTTGAAATTGCCACAAGCCTTGGGAGAACGCGAATATGCCGAAGAAATGGCATTGATGGCTTCCAAAAACCGTATCTGTGCATCCTATATAGGGATGGGATGGTATGATACCATATGCCCTGCCCCTGTATTCCGCAATGTATTTGAGAATCCTGTGTGGTACACATCATATACTCCTTATCAGGCTGAGATTTCGCAAGGACGCCTGGAGGCTTTAATGAATTTCCAGACTGTGGTAAGTGAACTGACAGGTTTGCCTTTATCCAATTGTTCGTTGTTGGATGAAGCAACTGCCGGAGCCGAAGCTGCCACTATGATGTTTAACCTTCGCAGCAGGGAACAAGTGAAAGCCGGGGTAAACAAGTTATTTGTGGATAGAAATATTTTCCCACAGACATTAGCTGTCATTAACACTCGTATGGCTCCGCAAGGCATTGATGTTGTCACAGGCGACTATCAGACAATAGACCTGACAGATGGATTTTTTGGCACTATTATTCAATATCCCGATTCCAACGGAAATATAGTTGACTATACAGCTTTTACCCAAAGAGCCCACGATGCAGGATGCAAAGTAGCCACAGCTACAGACCTAATGGCGCTTACATTGTTAGTCCCTCCGGGCGAATGGGGAGCAGATATAGCTTTCGGGAGCAGCCAGAGGTTTGGCATCCCGATGTTTTACGGCGGGCCTTCTGCCGGATTCTTTGCTACACGGGACGAATACAAACGTAATGTTCCGGGACGTATCATAGGCCTGTCTGTAGATGCTTATGGCAAACCGGCTTACCGTATGGCTCTGCAAACACGTGAACAACATATCAAGCGTGAAAAAGCAACTTCAAACATATGTACTGCTCAGGCATTGCTGGCTACCATGTCTAGCTTCTACGCCGTATATCATGGGCCGGAAGGGCTTAAAGAAATAGCCAAACGCATTCATTCAGCAACAGCCCTTTTGGCTGATGAATTGAAAGAGTTGGGTTATACTATATTAAACGATCAATACTTCGATACACTGAAAATCGGACTTCCGAGCGGTATCTCACAATATACAGTACGCGAAATAGCTGAAATGCGCGACATCAACCTTCGTTACTTCGAGGCAGGAGAGGTAGGAATCAGCATAGATGAAGCGATTACCGAATATAAAGCTCATGAACTATTAGCTGTATTCTCTATTGCTGTAGAACGTATGGAAGTATATATGATCGATGACCTGCCTGAAAAGATGATCATTAAGGACGAGTTCCTGCGTAAAAGTGAGTACCTGCAACACGAGGTATTCAATGCATACCATACTGAAACAGAATTGATGCGTTATATCAAGCGATTGGAGAGAAAAGATATTTCGCTTGCTCATTCCATGATTTCATTGGGATCATGTACCATGAAACTGAATGCGGCATCTGAATTGCTTCCTCTCGGACTGGCAGGATTCCAGAATATTCATCCATTCGCCCCTGAATCGCAAACACAGGGATATATGGAACTGATAGATGAATTGGGCGAATTCCTGAAAGAGATAACAGGCTTTGCGGGTGTCAGCTTCCAGCCAAACTCGGGCGCTGCCGGAGAATATGCCGGACTGATGACAATCCGCAAATACCAGGAAAGCATAGGACAGGGACACCGCAACATCGTACTGATCCCGGCATCGGCACATGGTACAAATCCGGCATCGGCAATACAGGCCGGTTATGAGACTGTTACTGTGGCTTGTGATGATCAGGGAAATGTAATCCTAGAAGATCTTCAGGCTAAAGCCGACCAACATAAAGACAATCTGGCCGCCGTAATGATCACATATCCGTCTACACACGGTATTTTTGAAAAAGAGATCAAAGAGATGTGCAAAGTTGTACATGATAAAGGCGGACAGATATATATGGATGGGGCAAATATGAATGCTCAGGTAGGGCTTACCAATCCGGGATTTATAGGAGCTGATGTATGTCACCTGAATCTTCATAAAACATTTGCTATCCCACATGGTGGCGGAGGCCCGGGAGAAGGCCCTATTTGCGTAGCCGAACATTTAATTCCGTTCCTACCTCATCATCCTGAGCTTGATGGCAGTACAGTTAATACAGTCGCTTCGTCTCCTTATGGTAGTGCAGGTATCCTGCCTATTACTTACGGATATATCCGTATGATGGGGGCAGAAGGACTTACGCAAGCCACTAAAATTGCTATCCTGAATGCAAACTATCTGGCTGAATGCTTCAAAGACACTTATGGAGTGGTATATAGAGGAACAACAGGCAGAGTAGGTCATGAACTTATACTGGAATGCAGAAAGGTAAAAGAAACATCGGGAATCACCGAGAGTGACATAGCTAAACGCCTGATGGACTATGGATATCACGCTCCTACACTTTCGTTCCCGGTACATGGTACATTGATGATAGAGCCTACCGAAAGTGAAAGCCTGGCTGAGTTAAATCGCTTTGTGGATACTATGAACCAGATATGGGAAGAAATAAAGGAAGTGGAAGAAGGAACTTATACGAAAGAAGATAATGTATTGGTGAATGCTCCACATCCTGAATATGAAATATGTGCCGATGAGTGGAAGCATGTTTATCCACGCTCTAAGGCTGCTTATCCGTTACCATTTGTAAAAGATAATAAGTTCTGGATCAATGTGGCGAGGGTGGATAATGCTTATGGTGACCGCAATCTGGTATCTTGTCTGTGCGACATGGGATAATCTGTAATGAAATATTTCTGAATTTATCTATAGTTGATATAAGTTGAAAATGGAAAGTTGAAAATTGAAAGCGAAAAAAGGTCTTTGAAAAAGATAAAGAAAAGTGTAACCTTTACATACGCTACGCTCCTGTGACCGTTGGTTGTTACCTTTTAGTTAAAAAGCAGGCGATATTTGTAGGGGTCGAACATTTTCGACCCAAGTCTGCGGGCGTAAGATGTTTGGCTCCGCCGATTTTGAGTCACCTTCGTTCCTCGATTGATAATTCAATTCGCCCCTACAAGGCAGAAAAGTGTAACCTTTGCCTCGCCTTCGCTTCGGCGATCATTGATTGTCACCTTTTAGTTAAAATGATTATGAAACAAAAAAATATATCAGGTAGATGCTTTTGCCAGCAAAGTATTTTCAAGTAATCCTGCGGGAGTATGCCCTCTTAAGGATAGTACAATGCAGAATATTGCAATGGAAAATAACCTTGCAGAAACATCGTTCTATATTAAAGATGGAGAGAAATATCAAATAAGATGGTTCACTCCTGTCGCTGAGGTCGACTTATGCGGACATGCTACGCTTGCAACGGCATTCGTCTTGTTTAATCTGGAAGGGCATGTAGGAGATGTCATAGAATTCTATTCTCCGCGGAGTGGAAAATTAATCGTTACTAAAAAGGATGATTTACTGACTATGAATTTCCCTACTGATGTATTTGAAAGGGTTGAGATGAGAAAAGAGCTGACTGACGGCTTTAATATCGAACCTAGAGAAGCTTACAAAGGAAAAACAGACTATATGCTGGTCTTTGATAATGAAAGTCAAATAAAGAACATGATTCCTGATATAACCTCTATTTCAAAACTGAATGCAAGAGGAGTTATCGTTACAGCGAAAGGGGATAGTGTGGATTTTGTTTCACGGTTCTTTGCGCCTCAGGTAGGTGTTGAGACCGGATAATGTAGATTATACTTATCGGGAGAAATTAGTTTTTAGTGTTACATCTGTTACCTTTTAGTTAAAATGATATGGGTAAAATGAAAATCGAAATATGGTCGGATATAGCATGTCCTTATTGCTATATTGGGAAACGGAAACTCGAAACGGCTTTGGATAAGTTTCCTTATAAGGATGAGGTAGAGATGGTCTGGCATAGTTATGAATTGGATGCCGAGTTACCTAAAGAAGCCCTGAAAATAAGTATCTATGAATACTTTGCGGCTAAATATCGGATGAGTCTGGATGAGTCTCATCAAAATATGGAAAATGTAACCCGGCTGGCAAAGGAAGTAGGATTGAATTATGACTTTGATAAACTTGTGGTTGCCAATACATCGGATGCCTTGCGACTGGTAAAGCTGGCAAATGAACAAGGTTTGGCAACGGAAGCAGAAGAGGAACTATTTGATGCCTATTTTGTGAAAGGGAAAGATATCAGTGATAAAGATACACTGATAGAACTAGGTAGTCAGATTGGTTTGGACAGACAAGCCATCGTGAATTTGTTGGTAAGCGATAAATACCAGAATGAAATAAAGAGTGATGTAGCATATAGCGAAAATGTACTGAATCTGGAATATATACCTTTTTATATATTCAATGATAAACATATGGTGGAGGGTTCGATTTCGGTAGAGGATTATCTGAAGATTTTGAATACTTCTTACAATGAGTGGAAAAACGGTATTCAGAATGTAGAGAGTGATTTAATAAGCGGGCGTTCGTGTTCAATAGACGGCGTTTGTGACTAAATAAACAGTTAGTGAAGAAAAATATACTTTACATATTTACCATCATTACTCTCGCGTATTCTTGTACAAGCGATGATGATTTCTCTTCGGATAGCAACCTGTCTCTGGCTTTTTCATCCGATAAAGTTAGTTTCGATACTGTTTTCGCAACTATAGGTTCTGCTACCAAGCAGTTCAAGGTATACAACAGGAATAATAATTCGCTGGTAATTGAATCTATTGAACTAATGAGTGCAGGAGAAAGCGGGTTTCGTATCAATGTCGATGGAGAAAAGGGAACCCGACTGGAAAATGTAGAGATTCTCAAAAAAGACAGCTTGTTTGGTTTTGTTGAAGTTACTGTCGATCCGCAGAATACCAGCAGTCCTGTTTTGATAAGAGATTCTATTAAATTTGTAACTAATGGGAATATCCAGTTCCTTCAACTGGAAGCCATTGGGCAGGATGTTATTATCTGGAAAACAAAAACGATTACTAAGGATTCTGTAATTACAAATACAAAGCCCTTACTGATCTATGACTCTATTGTAATAAAGAAGAATACATCTTTGACCATTGAAAAGGGAGTGAAATTCTTTATGAAGAATAAGTCGTCAATCCAGACTTATGGTACTCTAAAGATGAACGGAACAGTTGATGAACCAATCGTTTTCAGAGGAAGCCGCTTTGATAAGATAGAAGGAGATATTCCCTATGACAATGTCCCGGGACAATGGAATGGCATCTATATTTATCCGGGAAGTTATGATAACCATTTAGAAAACGTCTATGTCCGGAATGCGACAAGGGGTATTACCTTTTATGCTTCGGATGTGCAATATAATAAAGCTTCGCTAATGAATGTAGCAGTGCATAATAGTGCTGAATATTGCATGTCGGCCACAAACAGTAAGATCGATGCTGCTAATTGTTTATTCTCCAATTCCAAATCCACTTCTGTTTTATTACATGGAGGAGAATATACCTTTCTGCATTGTACAATAGCCAATTATTATAGGTGGTCAGCTCGCCAGTCAAGTGCTCTTTTGCTGAGTAACTTTGTAGATATTGGTATACAGACTCCTTTGGGTAGATGTGATTTTATAAACTCTATTATCTATGGTTCCCTTACAGAAGAGGTAATGTTTAATGAGAAGTCTCCACAAGATTTTAATTATCAGTTTATAAGCAGCCTTATAAAGAGGAAGGAGACTGATGCTCCACAGTTTAAGGATATTATTTGGAATAAGAACCCTTTGTTCCGTGATCTGAACTCAAAGGGAATATATAATTACAATTTCGAATTATCTTCCGGTTCTCCTGCTATTAACGAAGCGGATAAATCTTATTCATTGTCTGTACCTTTTGATTTGAAAGGACGATCACGGCTGAGTGATTCTGGTCCCGATATCGGTTGCTACGAATGGGTGCAATAGTATTATGAAGGGATGTGTCATTCTTCTTTTACTCTCTTTTCTAAGTTTATCCGTATCTGCTCAGGAAAAATTTAGTGTCATGTTTTATAATGTTGAGAATATGTATGATACGAAAGATAATCCTCTGACAAATGATAATGATCTTACCCCTGACGGGCAACTCCATTGGACAAATTACCGGTATTGGAAGAAACTGAACAATTTAAGTCAGGCTATTGATTGGGTAGGGGATGGCTATCCACCTGCCTTGATAGGTTTATCGGAAGTTGAGAATGATTCGGTACTATTCGACTTTACAAAGCGGTCCTCACTTCGAAAGCATAAATATGAGTACCTAATAACCGATTCGAAGGATTCACGGGGCTCGAATGTAGCTTTGCTTTATCAACGCGATCAACTAAGGGTGCTTAGCCAAAAGTCGTATCGCCCTGTTATCGATTCAGTGAAGACAACTAGGGATATTCTCCATATCACAGGGAAAGTAGTGAACGGAGAAATCCTGGATATCTTTGTCTGTCATTTTCCTTCCCGAAGTGAAGGGATAAAACGAACCCGCCCTTATCGTATCTCCTGTGCTAAACTACTCAGAAGTAAGGTAGATAGTCTTTTCCTTGTACGGAAGAATGTCAATATTATCATCATGGGCGATTTTAATGATTACCCTTTCGATGTAAGTTTGAAGGATACATTGAATGCTTTGCCGATGGGAAAGATAGTTGAAAATCAAGAGCTTTATAATATGTTCTATAACAAAGCATCCGAAAAGAAGCCTACTATAGGTTCTTATAAATATAGGGGTAAGTGGAATTATATCGATCAGTTTATTGTAAGCGGTAATCTTCTCAATGCAGGAAATAAAGTTTCAATAAGCGAGAAAAAGGCATTTGTATTCTCAAATGATTCCCTTATACATGAAGATACCAGTAAATATGGTGGAAAGAAACCATTTCGCACCTATTCGGGATGGAAGTATCTGGGTGGATATAGTGATCATTTGCCTATTTATATGGATTTGATTATAAGGTGATTATATTGATCATTTATCATCCAATGCATCTTGTATGTTGCCGAATACAGCTGCTAACAGGGTGCGCACTTGTTTTAATCCTTCTTCATCAATTCCTGCTAAGGCCGATTCCATTGTCTGGTTAACTGCCCGGTTCGCTTTTTCGCGTATGGATTTGCCGAGGTCAGTAAGGAATACATAGTTGGAGCGGCGATCAGTTTTGGAGGCATTACGATAGACCAGTTCTTGTTTTGTAAGATTGTCTATTAACCTAGTCATGCTGGGCTTATCTTTGAAGGTGGAATTACATAGAGTTTGTTGGGTGACACCATCCTCACGCCAGAGGAAAGCCAAAACAGTCCATTGTTCAGGCGTAATGTCAAGCCCTTCTTTACGGAAGTTGCGGTACATCATCCGGTTAATAGCCATCGATACCTTACCATTGATGATTGGGAATATAAGATTCAGATCATGATCCAGACTTAGAATTTCGTCATTTTCCATCCGTGTATATTAATTTTTGATTGTACAAAAATAAGATAAGAAGTCGGGATGTCAAAGATTTTAAGCCTTTTGTATTTGTAATTTAAGTAAAATCGTCTTATCTTTGCACCTCATTTGTAAAAATGTATGTTTAATATTTAATTAATTCAATTTATGAACAATTACGAAACCGTTTTCATTTTAACTCCCGTTTTGTCTGATGTACAGATGAAGGAAGCGGTAGAAAAATTCAAGACTCTATTAGTTGGTGAAGGAGCCAATATAGTGAATGAAGAAAACTGGGGACTTCGCAAACTGGCTTATCCAATCCAGAAGAAATCTACCGGTTTTTATGCATTTCTGGAATTTGAAGCTGATCCGTCTGTCATTTCCAAGTTAGAAATCAACTTCCGCCGCGACGAGCGTGTTATCCGTTTTTTGACATTCCGTCAAGACAAATTTGCTCACGAATATGCGTTGAAGAGAAGGAATCTAAAATCATCTAAAAAAGAAGAAACTAAAGAAAACTAATTATGGCACAGCAATCAGAAATCAGATATTTGACTCCGCCTTCAGTGGATGTGAAGAAGAAAAAATACTGCCGTTTCAAGAAAAACGGTATCAAGTATATAGACTATAAAGATCCTGAGTTTTTAAAGAAATTCTTGAACGAACAAGGAAAAATCCTTCCTCGTCGTATTACCGGAACATCGCTAAAGTTTCAGCGTCGTGTTGCACAGGCTGTAAAACGCGCGCGTCACTTAGCTTTGCTTCCTTATGTAACAGACTTAATGAAATAATTAAAAAGGAGGAAAACAAATGCAAGTTATACTAAAAGAAGATGTCCAAAACTTAGGATATAAAGATGATATAGTAACGGTAAAGGATGGTTATGGACGTAACTATCTTATACCTCAGGGTAAAGCAATAATTGCTTCCGAGTCGGCTAAGAAAGTCCTTACCGAGAACCTGAAGCAACGTGCTCATAAACTTGAGAAAATCAAGAAAGATGCAGAAGAATTGGCTGCTAAACTTGAAGGGGTTTCTCTTACTATCGGTGCTAAAACAAGTTCTACAGGAACAATTTTTGGCTCGGTTACCAACATCCAGATAGCTGAGGCTTTGGATAAACTTGGTTATGCAGTGGATAGAAAGCTTATTGTGATCAAAGAACCGGTAAAAGAAACAGGTTCTTTTAAAGCAGTGGCAAAACTGCATAAGGAAGTATCTGTAGAAATACCGTTTGAAGTAGTTTCTGAATAAGAAAACCTTTATATAGAAAAAATGGGCTATTCTAAAAGAATAGCCCATTTTTTTATTTGTCTCTTCTTGTTATTCTTATTGGAATATCGTTATCTTTGCGCCACAATTTAATTCAAAATTACATAACTTATGAAAAAATTAACACAGAGCTTTTTACTCTTATTTGCAGTACTGACTACAACTATTACTTTCACACAATGTAAAGATGCAAAAGATGCGGCTATAACTAAATTTCTTGAATTACAGGCTAAGGCAGTTAACTCACAATGCCCGATGGACATGGGAAATGGAATACGTGTTGACAGCTGTAAAGTTGAAGGAAATAAAATATTAAAGTCTTACTATACCTTTACTGTAGATACAGGAGAATTGACTCGGGAAGATTTTGAGGCTCAAACTCGCCCGAATTTAGTACAGATGATAAAAACTAATAATGATCTGAAGCAAGGACGGGAATTTGAAGTTACTTTTGCTTATGTATATTATGGCAAGGATGGTAATGTGCTAGGCGACATGGTTATTACTGCAGATGATTATAATAAATAATCGCAAAAGAATTAAAAAAGAAAGGAGCTGAAACAAAATGGATCAGCTCCTTTTTTAGTACTTCTTGGCTTTATTAAAGTGGATACTCCTCAAAAGCATACAATACAGTGGATAGGTATCTTTCGCCGGTGTCCGGTAATATAACCACAATATTTTTACCCTTATTTTCTGCTTTCTTAGATAGTTGTATGGCGGCGTAAGTAGCTGCTCCCGAAGAAATACCAACAAGTAATCCTTCTTTTTTTGCAAGCTCGCGACTGATGCGTATAGCATCATCATTACTTACCTGTACCACTTCATCTACTACTGCCGCATCATATGTTTTAGGGATAAATCCGGCACCAATGCCCTGTATCTTATGAGGCCCCGGTTTTCCTCCCGATAAGACAGGTGAGTCTGTAGGTTCTACGGCTACTATCTTCACATTTGGATTGTATTTCTTCAAGACTTCACCGACTCCACTGACAGTACCTCCTGTACCTACTCCAGATACAAATATGTCTACTTTTCCGTCTGTATCTCTCCATATCTCTTCCGCTGTCGTTTTCCTGTGAATAGCAGGATTGGCAGGATTGGCGAACTGTTGCAGGACAACCGCTTTTGGATTTCCCTTCTGTAGTTCTTCAGCTTTAGCTATTGCTCCTTTCATGCCATCAGGACCGGGTGTTAGTACTATATTGGCTCCTAAAGCTTTTAGTAGATTTCGTCTTTCAATACTCATAGTCTCAGGCATTGTCAAGGTAAGCTTATACCCTTTGGCTGCCGAAACAAAAGCCAGACCGATACCTGTATTACCGCTTGTCGGTTCTATGATTTCACTATCCGGCTTTAATATACCCGAAGCTTCAGCATCTTCTATCATTGCATTTGCAATACGGTCTTTGACGCTCGATGCAGGGTTGAAGTATTCCAACTTTCCTATAATATGTGCATCCGGTGCATATTCTTTATTGAAGTTAGTAAGTTCCAGTAACGGAGTATTACCAATCAGATCTGTTAGTTTTTTAGCAATCTTTCCCATCTTATTTTAGTTTTATCAATTAATAATCTTTCGATACAAAGGTATACGTTATGCTCTATACCTGAAATCGCAATATTGAGGTATTTTCATACCATATTTATGGTATATTCTTGTCAACGACTACCTATACAGCGATTTGTAGTTGTTTTAACAATTAATCAGACTGTTTGGTTTTCGTAAAAGAGGAATCGAAAAACAATTAATTCAGTTCACTAACATCGGATATCCCGTTACGGTTAAAAAGTATCCGGTACTTCTTATAATATTCAGTACTTTGAGATTGGCATTGTATGATATAATACAATGAATAGACTTTGTTCCCTTCTATATTAGCTAACCCATCTTCTTTGTCGGCAACACAAAGCGGGATGTAAGGATTATCCATTTTCTGGGTGAAGTTTATAAGATTGAAGCGAGTGATATCATTAATACCTGATAAGCGGTATTCCTTATATTTTTCGATGTCTTCTCTCGATAGTTTTACCCATTTGCGGTAAAGAATAATCTTTTCGTCATAGAATTGGTTTTCGGCCTCTACCAGAGGACTTCTCGCCCTGATATTACGGACTTCTTCGGGCAACTTACTTTCTTGTATAAAGTCAAAGGCTTCCTTTATCCATCCTATTTCTTGTTTACGGATGCTGAGTTTCAACTTGGTATCGAAATACTTCTTCCCCAATTGGGATGTAAAGTAATACCGCATCATGTCCTTAATACGATCCTTGAACATGTAGCTGAATACCAGTATAATAAAAAGGTCTGTAGTGAAATTGCCTAAACGTTGTGTCGCGAAAAATGAGATCACCGTAGCAAATATCATAGCTATGCCGGCAGCCGCTCCGTAATATAACTGTTCTGCCAGAAAACCATCTTTCTTCTTTATTGTCTGGAGGAACAAGTCGCTTTCGACAAGCTTCTTGAGAACATTCCGTTGTGTAATAACGAGGCTGTTATGTTTTTCATTCCCTTTATCCAATACCATAAAGCCCATCTCTTTTCTATGGCTTAATTCCTCTTCTACCAGAGTATATAACTTTTCTTTGACAGATTCGAAAGCTGGTACTTTCTTCAACTTCCTCATCAGTTCGAAGGTATATTGTTCGATTATATTGCCAAGGAAATCATCACCGAAAAGGAAAAACTCTTGTTGTTGTTTAGTGAAAGTATCATTATTAAGTTCATTCCAGAGAAGCCTGTAGCGTAAGGCTATCTCCTTGATATTCTTTATGTAAGAATCAATATTTATAACGATTTGTTCTTCCTCTGCACTGTTATTTATATTTTGTACATACCGGCGCAAGGCGCTTTTCATAATGCAGACAAACATTTTTACCTGATATACAAAGCTTTCGGTCTTGTTTTCATCAGAGGTGTCTTGTGTCAGGGCATCCAATGCTTTTCTCAGACGGGGTAGCGGGCCTCTTCCTTCTTCCAGTATTTCTTCCAGAGAATATACTGGTGTTATTAAGCGCATATTGTTCTTAATATCCTTATAGAAATCCTTTTTTTCGTAGGTCGAACGATTGATATCAAGACTGTTGGGTACAAACATCCATGTATTGATCTTGAATTCATTAATATCTTCAGCGTTCAGGTTTGTAATAAAACCAATCTTGAACTCTATAGAAAAGTTATCATGAATTTTCTCTTGTATATCAATCATATACGGTTATCCCCCCAATTGCAATATGGATTTTTCGATAAAAAAGAATTATAGTATAGTTTATCTCCCGTCACTTCTTTTCCTAGCCATTCAGGCCTTTCATAAGGTTCGTTTTCATCAGATAACTCTACTTCGGCAAGAATTAATCCTTCATTATTTCCATGGAACTCATCTACTTCGAATGTATGATTGCCATAAGCGATATAATGTCGTATTTTTTCGATAACGCCCGGTTCACATAACTTTAGTAGCTCTTCAGCGTCTTTTACCGGAATCTCTTTTTCCCATTCATATCTGGATGTTCCGGTCTCGTTACTAATACCCTTTATCGTAATATAGCCCTTTGCTCCTTTTATCCTTATCCTTACAGTACGTTCCGCAACGGACGATAAATAGCCTTGGGCTATCCGTTCAGACTTATGTGCTTCTTGCTTAAAGCTGTCGCCTGTTACTAAAAACTTCCGTTCAATCTCAAAAGGCATGGACTGATATTTAAGGAGTTTGCGGAGGTATTTGTTTGATTGCTCCCAGTTCAGGATAGAAAATAACCTTTATCGGTTTCTTATTATTTTCGAACATCTTCGGGGCAAGAACATCTTGTATTCCATATTGCACTACATCCAATTCCCGCTGAACATAGTTCTTATTATTGTAAGCGATCGTTAAGTCTCCTTTACCCGGTATATTATAGATAATCCCTGCCGAGAACTTCTTCTCCATTTCTTTTTCCTCTTTAGGGGTAAGAACTGGCTTTTCTCTAGGCTCTTTATTTTTAAGGGATAAATATACAGGTGCCCCTGATAAGTCGTTTGCATCTACGACTCCCAGCTTAGACGAAAAACGGAATATGATACGGTTATCGATATTTTTATCATCCGGAACTAATGTGAATTCCTTTTCCCCTGTTTCAGTTTCCTCTGTACCAATGAACATAGAGGTCAGCGCCTTTTCCTGTTCGTCCAGTTGAGCCATTACTATTTTGTAAGCTTCTCCATCCGGAGGCATATTGTCTGCTTCTCCTGTAAGTATATTATTTTTAGTTTCACGCAGGCGGTATATCTGTTTCGATATCAATTCTGCTTGTTTAGCTGTAGAACCTGCCCTCAGCATTTCTTCCGACATAAAGCCCCGGGGATCAGGTAATGGCTTGGATTTTACCTGTTCCGGCGTATCGTTGGCATCTTTTGAGAAAACATAATCATCATTGATCGCACAGATCAAGCCATCTTGGGTAAGCGTCACAAAAGGTGCAGTAGTATTGGATCTGAACTCAACCAGATAAGTCTTATCCGTATCAATAATACCTTTCGATGCTGCCTCTATTTTATCCAATGTATAATTTACATCGTTTTCAGTAATGGCATTGGTTATATTTAGATAACGTTCGGCATATTGGTAAAATTCTCCGGCCTTGCGTGTCGTTTTCATATAACTTACTTTTACTGCAATAGCTGTTTTGGGCAAAGAGTAGGCTACACCATAATCATTCCCCTTTACAGCAGTCATTTTCACTGTCTTTTGTGCAAAAACATGCATTCCTCCCAGCAAAAACATCACAGACAATACTATATAATATCTCATAAATTCTATTATTTTTATCAGGTATATTTTTAAACAATCTATTTTTTAACTAAAAGGTAACAAAGGTTACACTTTTCGGTTTTTAGCTGATAGCCTTTGACCTTTTCATTTTTTTTGTCATCCTGACGATAGGAAGGATCTCCTTGCGTCCAACTAGATGCTTCGTAACCTCAGCATGACAATAGCAAACATTTTAACTAAAAGGTAACAACCAACGGTCACAGGAGCTTAGCGTATGTAAAGGTTACACTTTTCTGCCTTGTAGGGGCGGAATATCTTCCGCCCGCAGACTCTTTGTTATTTCGGGTCGAAAATGTTCGACCCCTACAAATATCGGCTGCTTTTTAACTAAAAAGTAACAAAGGTAACACTTTACCATTTTTCTATTTGTGTATTGATGCATTTGCTTATTTGCTTATCTGCAAATTAACTCATCAATATACTATAGATAAATCAATCTCAAAAAAATAAAACAGTTTGCCCATCGGCTAATACTACTGTCCATTTAATTTATACAAAGCTACATATTTTTATGGAAATTCATTCATTATCAGAATAGGATTTTGCCAGTCCGGTTATTGCTCTTACAGTTGACTTAGCCTTGTATTCCCTGTCAAACAATAACGGATAATCAGTCCGCCCCTCTATTGGCCAGTTGTTTCTCCATGAGTCGCCATCGCCTACACCCCAAAGGGTTACGCGGCTTATTTTGTCATGGTGCTTCAAGAATAACCCGAAAAGATCGGTATATCTGTTTTGTAGCTTTTTAGCTATATCGTCAGGCAGGCCATTAGGATAGGGATTCATCTTTTTCTGGTACTCATAGTTGAGCGATACTTCGGCTCCTGCATTTCCCCACGGAGAGGGCAACGGCGATATATCCAGTTCAGTGATCATAACGTTTACTCCCAGTTCTGAGTAACGAATGATCGCCTTTTCATATAGTTCCAGTGAAGGATGATCTACATCCAGATGTCCTTGCATCCCTATACCATCAACTCTGATATTTTGGCTTTTCAGTTCCTTTATCATACTTATCACCCCTTCACGTTTATCGGGGATAAACATAGAATAATCATTGTAGTATAATTCTGCATCAGGGTCTGCTTCATGAGCAAATTCGAAAGCAAGGCGGATATAGTCTTTTCCTATAATCTGTAAAAATTTGCTGTCCCTCAATTTCCCATTGTCAAGCACAGCCTCATTCAATACATCCCAGCCTTGTACCCGTCCTTTATAGCGGCCGACAACTGTCGAAATATGTTTTTTCATTCTTTCTATCAGGACTTCTCTGGATACATCATTCCCATCTTTATCTATAAAGAACCATTCCGGCGTTTGTGAATGCCATATTAGCGTATGTCCGATAATGAACATATTGTTTTGTTCCCCAAATTCAACAAACTTATCTGCTTCTTCGAAATTGAATTCACCTTCTCTTGGTTGAATCGGCCCGCTCTTCATACAGTTTTCGGCTACTATGGAATTAAAATGAGTTTTGATAACCTCTATGGCTGGTTTATTTCTCTCCCATATCTGACTGCTGTTAAGGGCTGTACCTATACAAAATTTACCATTAAAGGCATCTTTTAAATATATGTCTGATAGACGACTGTTTTCCATCTGAGCAAATCCCATAGAAGAGAACAGAATGAAGATAAGAACGATGATTCCTCTCATTTTTAATGCATTTAGATTGAAATAGCTAATTTAAGAAAAAAGATTTACAAAAAAATATCCTTTATTTGTAACACTTTATATTCTGTATGCGTACAATATAAATGAAGGGTAGTATTTTTATAGATGATTAATTTTGATCCGGATATAGTAGAGCAGTGTAGAACAGGCAACCGCATGGCGCAGATGCTGTTATATAAAACCTTTTACAAAAGGATATATAATACATGCTATCGTATATTGCGGGATTCGTCCGATGCGGAAGATGTTATGCAGGATAGCTTTCTGAAAGCGCTTACCGGATTGGATAAGTATGATGGATCAACGCCTTTCGAAGCATGGCTGGTGAGAATTGCAATCAATTCGTCGATAGATAAGCTTAGGAGGAAGAGTTTGGATTATGTAAGTTTAGATGAGAATATAGGATATAATATCATCGACAAAGATGAAAATGATGAATGGGAACATATAAAAGACCGTGTGGCGGAAGTAAAAGCTGCAATAGAAAAGCTCCCTGAATCGAGCCGTTTGATAATAAACTTATACCTGATTGAAGGTTATGATCATGAAGAAATCGCCGAAATACTGAATATAGCACCGGGTACATCCCGCATACAATATATGAGAGCAAAGCAAAAACTGATAGCACTTATGTGAAAGGAGAATTGAGATGAAAGATATGAAAAAATATATAGATGACAATAGGGAAACTTTTGATGATAAAGAGCCATCGGCCGGGCACTTCGATCGTTTTGAGGCTCTCCTGAATAGCCGCGAAAAGGATAAAGAGGAGAAGAAGCCAAAGAGAAAGATAAACCTCGTCCCTATATTATCCATCGCAGCTTCGGTTGCTATACTGATAGGAGTGGCAATAAAGTTTTATGCTCCAGACAGTATAAAGAGGGTTCCGGCAGAACAGATCGAAAAAGTAGACGAGTTTCAGGCGACAAATGATTATTATAATCAGTTGATGGAAGAAAAGATAGCGGATATCATGTGTAAATTAGCAAGTACCGACTCTGAAAATCAAGTTTTATTGTCCCGCGATCTGGAACAGATTATTGATTATAATAAACAATTTGTAAATGAAATGAAGAACAATGAAAACCGTGAAATAGCTCTGCTCTATCTTGTAAAACATTATAAAACAAATATCCAGGCCCTTGAGGGTATAGACGAAAAGTTAGGAAAATACGCAAACTGTTAAATACGTAAAGGAAATGAAAAAGAATATATTATTTATAGTATTGTCAGCTTTCACCCTGTTTCAGATGAAAGCAATCGAATTGCCACAGGACTCTATATCCGGTAAAGATTGGTATTTCAATATCAATATAGATGAAATAAAAGACCGGACTGGCGAATGGAATATACAGATAGATATTGATACCAGTATGTTCAGAAATTGGTCACATTCATTCGATACAACGCAATTGATGGCTATGCAGGAAAACCTGAAGATGCAGATGAATAATATGTCCAAGTCTTTTGAGAACTGGGCTTCTGTTGAGAAACTTGATGACCTGTCGGAATCGATGAAAGAATTATCTAAAAATATCAAACCTATTCAATTCAACTTTCAATTTAATAATGCTGGAGTTGATCAGGATAGAAACCCCGATCGTATAGAGAAAAAAACATTTCAGAATATATCGGAAGTTGAGTTTTTTCAGAAGTATGGGGATATTATTGTAAGAGAATCGAATGGTAAAGATATTCAATTGGAAATACAATACTTTAATGAGAAAGATAGTAAAAAAGAAAATGAGGCGATATGCAATATAAGCGTCACCAATAAGCTTTTATCAATTGAGACTTCCAATTCGGGAAAAGGAAACAGAGGAGCCAAAATAAATTATATCATAAGTATCCCCAATAATATAGCGCTGAATGTTGACTTAAAATATGGGAATATTAAGATAGATAAACTAAACGGACGGCTATCGACAAATCTTTCATACAGCAACTTATCTGTAAAAGAAATATCAGAGCAGAAAACCTCTATAAAAGCCAAGTATAGCGATATAAAAATAGATCAGGCTAAAGATCTGGACTTTTCTACGTCATATTCTGATATACATGTAACAAAGGCGGCATCTGTTGAAATTTCGGGAAATTATAACGATTATGTGTTTAGTGATATACAATCTCTTTCGACAAAACAATCTATATCTTATGGAGATATAAAAATTGGTAATGTTGCCAGTATAAATGCCGATGTAAAATATATTGATATCTCAATAGATAACCTTATATCGACAATGAATACTACCACTGCTTATGGCGATATAAACATAAAAGATGTATCAACTAAATTGAAAAATATCGATATAAAAGCCAGTTATGCAGATGTCTCTCTTGGCTTGCCTCCGGGTGTGTCTGTCGGCTTTGACTTTAATCTGAATTACGGAGATTTCAGCCTATCTAAAAAATATGAAGTCCAGTACACAGAATCAAGCGATAGAAATAACAGAGTAGTAAGGAAAGGACAAATAGGCAAAGGCAGTCCTACAGCAACAATCCAAATATCGAATAACTACGCGGATATAAAAATCTTATAATAAAAATATAGCTATGAAGAAAAATCTATTCATTTCATGCCTGTTGATATGTAGCATATTATGTTCATGTGCATCATCGGCTCAGAATCAGGTAACAAAGAACAAGAAAGATGTTGAGTCCTTTTCAAAGATTGCATCAAGTGGGGGTATTGATGTTTATTTCACTCAAGGCAATTCGCATACAGTAGAAATAGAAACTGACGACGAAACTCTCAATAAGATAGAAGTCGCTGTAAAGAACGGCACGCTGGAATTAAAGAGAAAGGACGGGGAAAGGTTCCGGAACAATGTACAGATAAAGGCTTATGTTACTGCCAAAAATATACAGGCTTTAGCCATCTCGGGAGGGGCTGATTTTATAGCCGGAAATATGAACTGTGACCGGAATTTTGATATTGCCGCATCGGGAGGATCAGATATAAATATAGATCTATTGAAGGTCGATGAATGTAAGATCGCGATATCCGGTGGAGCCGACTGCGATATTAAACAAATACAAGCAAAGATTGTAAGAATTGCTGCATCAGGAGGTAGTGACTCGACAGTGACACTCGACAATGTGGCTAACGTAAATATTGCCGCCAGAGTCGGTGCGGATGTAAAGGTTAATGGT
>JAITVH010000152.1 GCA_031285905.1 Prevotella sp. | reverse complement strand
TTATGTTTTAATACATATACAGGGAGCCGTTTTAAGAAAAACAGTTATGCCTTTTGATAATATTTATCTTAAAGATCTGTATATCGCTGTATGTACTATCTTACCTGATAAAGTGAATGATAAAATGGCTGATTTGATAAAAAACTATAAGAACTTTTATGAAAAAAATGAACTGGCAGGCTACAATACTGACTTGCTCGCTTTTATTGAAAAAACAGAAGTAGGTGATACTAATATTACTGCTTTGCCTCTGGGACTGAAGGGAGGATTAGCGGGCTACATGCTTAATTCTGTATTAACATAACAAATTGTATTATCTACCATGAAAAACATTTATGTGATAGATGAACATCAAACTTCAAAAAGGAATGGAGTCGGCACTTTTATTAAAGAATTCATATATTGTTTACAGCAGTTAAATGTCAATATTTGCCTCATATCATTCAATGCTGATGTAAAAGAATTTAATATAGAGGAAAAAGGGGATGGGATAAAATATATAGATTTCCCTCCATTTCCGGGTGTTTTCCCGACTTTTTCTATTATTATCGAGAAATTTTTCCGATTGTATATTGAAGATTCTTCTGAAAACATATTTTTCTTTAATCACTTTCCATGCGATGATTTTCTAAAAACAGTAAAAAAGAGCCATCCTTTATCTAAACTTTTATTTGTAATTCATGATCAAGGATGGACAACAATGCTAAAAGGTGACGATAAAAAGTTGGAAGAAATAATACAAGAACAAGAAGATAATACAATCAGAAAAGAACATAAATATATCATAGACCGTTTTGAAGTAGATTTGAAGACCTATAATGCAGCTGATGGTGTAATTAGCCTTAGTGAGGATACTTTTTCGATAATGAGAAATATATATAAAAAAACGGATAATTTATATATGATAGCGAACGGATGTAGGGATCGGTGTGATTACCCTGTGTCGAAACAACAAAAACTGAATATAAGAGAAAAACTAAATATAGACAAAGAAGAAAAAGTATTAATTTATACGGGGCGCCTTAGTAAAGCAAAAGGAACTGAAGTTCTTATAAAATCATTCAATAAGATAGCAAAGGAAATACCTAAAATTAGGCTTATTGTCACAGGATCTTCAAATAACAAGGAATACTATCATCATTTATTTAACTTATCGAGGGAAGTGGCTTCCAAAATTTCATTTCCAGGTCATATCCTTCACGAGGAATTGGATAATTGGTATAAGATGGCCGATATAGGAATATTTCCATCCTATGTAGAACAGTGTAGTTATTCGGGGATAGAGATGATGATGTATGGATTACCAATCATAGCGTCAGATGGCTTTGGGGTAAAATGTATGTTTATTGATGGGATGAATGCTAAAATAGTGAAAACCGGGCAAAGTGAAGACGAATTTGAGAGTAATTTAACAGATGGCATAAGAGAATTGTTACAATCTGAATCAATGTGTAATATATTGGGAAAAAAGGCCAGAAAAACATTTGAGATAAAATACAATATAGATAAAATGCTTAATGAGTATAATAATTCCTTTATTCGTTGAAGAAAATATATACAATTGCCAATGTAAGAGTGAATTATTGATATATTCTTTGCGGAACAGAGGTTAAGGTGCCTAACTGTTTTTTTTCAAAGGAGTATTTCCGGTATTAATTTAATTACTACGCGACCTTGAAGCAATAATCTAGTTCAAAGTAACCAATTACCAGGTTATGCTTAACGTTAATAAATTATTAATTAACCCAAATTGATCAATACGATGAGAAAAATAAACAAAGTTAAAATTATTGAAGTCGGGCGTACCTTTACTTCCGATGAGCTAAACCAGATTAGAGGAGGAGAATGCGATCCTCACTCATCATGTGAATCAGGTCTGGTCTCATGTAGTGAAATGGGACTTGTTTCCTGTCAATCATCAAATTTATCAGGTTATGAGTCTGATGGCTCGGGTACATTTTGTGATTCGGGACAAGAATATGTACAATGTGTAAGCGGACCAACGTATGGCACATGTGGAAGTGAACGAACATACAATACATGTGAAAGTGGCGAGGCATATGGTAGTGATGAAAGTGGCGAGGCGTAAGTCTTGTAGTTAATCGTATCTGTATCTGAGTGGGATAGAATATTCCACTCAGATTCTATATAATACACATAATTTAAAAACTTATGAAAAGATTAATCTTAGTTATAATACTCATATGGAGTACAACTTATGTTGCTACAGCGCAATTGAAGAGCGAGGTAAGCGAATGTTTCGAACTGACCAGTATTGTATTCCGACTGGCTGATGTTCAGGAGTATGTAAACAACCAACTTCCGGCTTATACAAAAGATATCGATAATTATTTCGCTAAGTATAAAGATCATAAACTAATCTCATTTATTAAAGAAATAAGGAATAAACATGCAATAGGATATGATGCGGTTTCTACAGCCACAACATTCCTTGAGATAAAAAACGGGAAAGTACAGATAAAATCAGATGTTGGTAAATTTCAGATATCCCAAAAGGATAATAGATGGGCTGAACAGGATTTTAAAACATTTGTTGGTTTATTAAATGATTTTTATCGGAAAACAAAATTCAGGAAATTCTATACAGACCATCTGGATCTGTACCGGATAGCTGAAAAAAGATTGGATGAAGTGCTGAAAGATTTTAATATCGATTGGTTTAGGTCTCTATTCAGAGAAGAGGTGCAAAATCCAATAGTGATGGTATCCTTATGTAATGGCCCCAATAATTATGCTCTATCCATACCTGGCGAGAAAGAGAGAAACGGAATGGTTATAGGTTCGGGTTCCGATGACAAAGGTTTACCATACTATCATAAGAATATGATATTTATAATTACACACGAATTTCTGCACTATTACACCAATCCTCTTATCTCAAATTTTTGGAGCCATATTGAGCCAGACGCACAGATAATTTTTCCTCATGTAAAAGAAAAAATGGACAAGTTAGCTTATGGCAGTGCGAAAACAACAATGCTTGAATGGTTTGTTAATCTTTTATCCATAATGTATGTAAGGGATAATCCGACAGGCAGTCTTAGTATAGATTATCTTATTAGTGGACATCAGAATAGGGGATTTATTTGGATGGAAAGATCAGTTGCCTTTATGAATTATTTCTTAAACAATCGGGGTGTGTTTAAAACTATTGACGATTACATGCCTCAAATCGTTGGACTTATTAATTATACAGCTGCTAATTTTGAACAGATTTTACATGAATTTAACAATAGGCATCCATATGTGGTAGAAGTTTTTCCGGCTCCCGGTAGTACAATCAAACCGGACATCGATACTATTACGATTCGTTTTTCCGAACCGATGCATGGTGCACAAGGTATGCTACCTCTCAATGACCAAAATATATTGCCTATTCCCCGCGCAGCCATACCAAAATGGGGGGATGAGGATAAATTTACTTTACTAATTCCTGTAGATAAAAGTAAGTTTGAAAATGGGAAGACTTATGGATTTAAGCTGAACAAAAAATTTTTCCAATCGGCAAAAACATATCCGATAAAAGAAGATTATACATTCACCTTTAATGTTTTAGAATGATGAAAATATCAAAATATACATTCCTGTTCGATAAGGATAATACCGAATTCTATATATACAGTACTTTATCTAACGCTTTGGTTGAGATCGATGAAGACTCGTATCATTTTTTAATGAAAGCAAAGAAAGACACTTTAAATATAGTTCCCTCCCAAATAGATGAAGAGGTTTATGATGTGCTTGTACAAAAGAAGTTTATAACAGAAAATGATATTGACAGTTTTTTGTTTTACAAATCAATAATAACAAGACAGCGTGCTAATCAGTCCCATATGCATTTAACACTGGCTCCCACAATGGATTGCTGTTTTCGTTGCCATTATTGTTTCGAAGAATATAAAGAAAAAAATTACATGTCGGAAGAAACAATGGATTCAATTATTAAATATCTGAATTCATTGAAAAGTAAACCCGACTTGAAATTAACATGGTTTGGAGGGGAACCTTTAATGGCTCCGTCGCAGATGGAACGATTTTATGAAAAATTGGTTAGCGGTTATAAAAAGCCTCTGAGTTCCAACATTATTAGCACCGGTTTTCATATAGATGAGGATATAATAAAAGTAATGAAAAATGTTGGTGTGAAACAAGTACAAATAACCCTGGACGGGCAAAAAGATACTCACAATAAAGTAAAAGAAACATCAGGATGTATAGATGTATTTAATAAGGTGCTGGATAATGTCGAATTATTATTGAGTACATCCGATATTCATGTAGTATTCAGAATTAATTTAACAACAAAAAATTCCCATGAATATTTAGAACTTTTCAATTATTTGGTTAATAGATATAAGCAGTTTAAGAAAAAGGGAATTGCACCCGGATTTGTGATGGATAGAGGAGCTTGTAATAGTCCTGATAAGAATCTATTTTTTACGCCAAGAAAAGCTTCTCAATATATTTTAGATTTATATAACAAACATCAGATTCATACCCCATTTCTCAGGTATCCATCCAGGTTTTTCAACGAATGTGCAATCAAGAATGTAATGTCTATGTCATTCGATCCAGATGGTTATGCCTATAAGTGTTGGGAAGTAATTGGTAACAGGAAATATGCAATAGGTCAATTAAATAGGGATGGAAAGCTGGATGATATCAATCAGACTATTTATAACAGACACTTATATGGAGCAGACCCTTTGGAGGATGCTGTTTGCTCAAAATGTGAATATTTACCAATATGTAATGGAGGATGCCCCATACAAAGAATACAAAACGTTTTCGAAGGAGGAAAAAATAACTATTGCACCTTTCACAAAGGAAAAATGGAAGACTACTTAAAAATTCATTTGAAAATCAAAGAAAAAACTATTACAGACAGTCAAAATTAAATTATCACATATTCAAATAGATAAAATCCTATTAATAATTATATTACCTTTATCATATATCAAAATAATAGCGGGAGATGATTTAGCCTAATGTTTGCTATCAATCGCCGCTTATTGAGATTTTCCGCATATCATTATTTGCATTCACAGTTGGGAAATACATCATTTCCACTTTTGCCGGATTCAGTATATAGCTACCGGTATAGCGCGGTAATAGCTGGATGTAATATTTATATGTTTTCTCCGGAAGTAACTCACAGAAGATAACCGTTTTCTCCTTGAAATACTCGCGGTGAGCTTCATAATTACCATAGCCTCTATTCTTCGAAGCATAGCTGCATCCGGCAGGAATAGGAATTTCTATCATCACATGTTCAGCATTCTCCTGCTTCACCTTTACTTCTACTTCCATTGTCACAGGAACACCTTTTGTCAGCTCTTTTTCTTTGATGGATGTCGTTATTTCAAATGCTTCACCTCTGTTTTCTTCTTTTTTTCGCTGGATGGTATAGGCCGAATAAATGAGCGGGATGCCACTTTCTTTTTTAATGCCGAGATTTTCGTTTTTGTTTAGAATAGTATTATAAGGAAACTCGGAAAGAGTTTTATTATCTCGTCCCGTTAATTGCACAGTAGCCTGGTTATCTTTAGTCGTTGATTCGGCTAACAGATCAGGTAATATGGCAAGCAAGGCATTCGAGGCCTGATAGGTATTCCATCCATACTTCTTGGTTCCCAGTATGTACATTTGCATACCTTCTTTGAGGTGGAGTAGGGTAGAGTCTCTTTTAATGATACGATAGGCTATAATATTAGCAGCATCGTTATTATAATACCAGTATCTGTTATACAATGTATCTACTATCCGTACACTACCTAAAACATCTTTTTTGATATTGTTGGTAATCAGCGTCCTGTCGTATTCGAGTCCTAATTTTTGGCGCATCTCTTGTAGGATAAGTTTATCCCTCAGATATGAATTTCTCATATAAGATAATACGGGTAGTTTTTTACTCTTTTGGAGGTTAACGATGGAATCCTCATAGGCTTCTTTTTTTGATATCTTATCCTCGAACATCTTAATAGCCGATTCATAGTCTTGTTTAGTATTCCAGTCTATCAGAGTGTTTAGTACATCTATATCCATCAGAGAAGTCCCTCTGAATGTATGGATATCCATGTAGTCATATTTTACATTCTCTATGTTTAAATCGACCTGGTATCCTGCTTTTTTAGCCATATCGAGGGCACGCAGAATATGTGCAGACATCCAGTAGGAAGTGTTTGAGTCGTTGTTCCACCACGACCAGAGTTTTTCGCTATTCTGGTTTTTGAGTAGTCTTTTTATTATTTCATTTACTTCCTTGCGATTCTTAAACTCTTTCCCAATAAACTGCTGGTATAATTCATAATTGAGCAACCCTATCAGCTTAGAGGCCAATTGTTCGTTGCAGGCATATCGATAGCCTCGCAGGTAACCGGCTGCATCCATATAGATGTCTAATTGCTTGCCGGTGATGGATATATGTACTTCTTCGTCTTCCTTAGCCCTGATGTTTATTTCATCATTGTTTTTCAGGAATTGGAGAGTTCCTTCGGCGATTTCGGTTCCTTGCTTCAATATAGGGATAGACCTCTGTTCGCCATCGGAATAATCGTCATCGCGGGTAAAGCGGTATGATGTGGTAAGGCTATCAGTTTCATAGGCTTCTACCATAAATTTATCCTGACGGGAAGCTTCGAACTCTATATTTTGCGAAACAATGGTATCTGAATCGATTGTAAAATCAATTTTGCCCCTGATCTCCCTGTCTTTCGTGTAATTCCTTATACTAGCGACAAAGTTACTGGAATCGCCTTCTATCAGGAACTGCGGCGTTCTTAGTTCACCCATCAATGGCTTGTATGATTTAATAGACTTGCGCGCAGTACCGGTTTTAAGTTTCCGGTTCATAGCATAGACTATCGCATCCCATTGGGTAATATTGTCAGGGAATGTAATCGTAAAGTCAGCTTCTCCCTTACGATTAGTCACAAGGGCAGGTTCCCAGAATCCTACATCAGAGAAGTTTGTACGTAAGCCGTCTAAGGCCAGCAATTCCTGATAAAGTTTATCTTCGGCATCCTGCTGAATATCATCGTCGTCCTCTTCCAGTTCTTCTTCGGGTATATGTTTTTCCGCTTCTGTTTTTTGACTCATTATTCCAGCTACAGATCCTGCCAGGGCTCCTGCAATGGAGGACTTTCGCAGAGCGCCCATGCCTGTGACTACAACTTCTTCCAAGAGTTGTTGTTCGGGCTCTAGTTGTACCTTTATATTGCTTCCTCTTGTAGCTTCTATTTCCCGGGTTCTAAAACCGATGAAGCTGATTACAAGTGTATTTTCAGGACCGTGTAAATCTAAAACGAATTTGCCATCAATATCACTTATAGTTCCGATTTGCGTACCTTTTATATAAATTGATGTCCCAATAATAGGTTCTCCTGTTTCATCCAGAATGGTTCCTTGTACATCGTTTGCAGGATTGAAATTCTTATGGCTGTTATAATCGAATGAATAATTAGTATAGGTATCCGGTTGCGTACTCTTATGATATGTATAACTTGGCGTATAGATCTCATATTCGAGCCATTTCATAGACACGGAATCTTTTGGATGCTCAATGCATTTATCCATTTTTAGTTCGGTATATGCATCTTTCAAAAGCGGAATACTATCGTATCGCAGGTATTTCCCGCTATTATATAGTAAGAATACATCATATGCGCCATAATTCATATTCTTCAATCCGTATAAGGTATTCGCAGTACTATATGAGTTTGCTATATTTCGCTTATAGACGGGGACAAAGAACTTGCCTGTTTCTCTGTTGCGCATAATCAGGCTGTGGATTCCCGTTTTTTCTTTATCGGCAGGTACATGTATCTTGGTATTCTGCATATTAATAATTCCCGGAAACCATAAGTTCTCTTTAGTAGGCAGCATGCCTATCTGGCGTTCAAACTCTTTCGGAGTATAATTGAAGTCGTTTAATTCATGGAAATCTTCACCTGTGCGATCATACAATTCGGAGAAAAGATTCTCCGTTGAATATTTATATACGACATTATCAGCGTATTTATAAGAGAAACCGCCTTCGTGGAAATACCTGATGCTATCCATAAACTGATAGTATCCCTGATCGAGCGGGCCGACAAGCACTTTACCGGTATATCTTCTGAACTTGGGATGATAAACAGGGATCTTTATTGTCGAATCCTTCTTCAGATAGATATATCTGCTGTCAGGTACCGGGATTTCGGAGATAAGTTGCCTGTAAGTATTCTTTTCATTGTTGGTCAGATGATATTTCCCATGTTCATCTTTTGTATTCAGCCAGACCGTGCGTACATGTTCACTCTTTGGCATTTTATCGAGATTGATGCTGAATATTGTTTTCCGTCTTTCATCAAAGCAATAGTTGTCTATTATAATAGCCCTGTCGTACAGGCGTAGCATTATTTTATGATAGCGTTTACTTTCAGTCAGGAAAGAATAACCTTTGGGCTGCAATGTCCAGTTAAAATAGACAGGGATATTATCGAGTTCGATGGCATATATTTCAACTTTCCGCCCGTCCTTCATCACATATGGAGCAAATTCCGTTGTGCCGTCAGGAGTTTCAAGCGTATATTTAAAGGTGTCGTGATATGGAATCAACGAATCGATTGCCGTATAGCTTGGCGAATGTACAAGTCCCTTGTGCAAATCGGGATCGGGATATGTGAAGCGGTAGTATTCCATCTTGTCAAGCCCCATAATTTTATTCCAAAAACCGTAATTCTCGTGGGTGAGGGGAGAGCTATAACTGACACTTCTCTGATCGATGGAGTAGGAGTCGCGCTGTTCCCTGCCTTTTGGTGTATTGCCGTAATAGGGCAGGTCGGGAACATGATAGCCCAGCAGGCTGTTGTAGGAAAATGCCGTGAGATCAACATCTTTTACTCCGCGTCCCCGGCTATCGGTTACTTTTATCTTGCTATCTATTGTCTGCCCCGGATAGATGCGCTCGGGTATATCGAGGTCGATATCAAGGTATTCCTTTTTAGGGGCGTATATTTTCCTGTACACCTGATCTTCTCCACCAATTGTAAAGAATATCTCAAGATAATAAGTTGTATTGAGGTCTACATAATCCTTTTCAAACTTTAGTTCCTTTCCGAATCCTTTATCCAGCAGATAGTTGCCTTCGTATATGTACCATGATACATCGAGTTTCAACGGGTTTGTGAGTTCCACTCTCAGCGAATCCTTTATCAGTCCTCCTTCTATCTGGAGGTTGTGATATATATTGTTTGTTCTTAAATCTTTCGAAATATTGTATTGTGGAACTCTTACATAATAGCTTGTAACTTTCTGGTCGAACTCTATTCTGCAAGGCAACTGTACAATGCGGGGTGTTTCAGAATCATCTACGTATAATTCGGCATCTATTGTTTTCTCTTTACCCAGTTCCATGAAACTGAAATGCAGGTAATTATCTTCCGTCTTATGTGTAATTGCATAATATGATTTGTAGAAAGATACCTGATGAGAAGAGTTTAATAATTGTCCATCGTGGGTAACGGTCTCTATACGTACAGAATAACTGCAATCTGTTTTGACAAAAAGGTCGGCCGGAATTGTATAAATGGTAGGCTTGTCATTATCCAGATTTATCGTATCGCGCTTAACGAGGAAAGGGGCAACCAACAAGTCTACATATGATTTGGAGACAGAATTCTGTGTGATGGTAACTACCGATTTCATATCGGGCATTATCAGCCCATTGGCATCGGTTATTTTTATCTCTACTTCGTTCGTATCAGGGAAGTAATGCGTGTTGGACTTTACCTTGACTTCCATCTTGTTGTCGTACAACTCATAATCCTCGTACCGGAAATTTGTGTTGGCAACGATTTTTCCCTTATTATCGCGCAGTTGCAGATTGTAGCTTCTATCCAGCTTCAGTTCGAGGGAATCCATCAAGTCGATCTCTCCGGCAAAGCCCCCGGGATTGTAGGGCGAGATTGTTGTTATCTTCTTGTATGCATAGTTTGTGTTATTCATCCATACTTCGAGGTCTTTCTTTATCGGCTTTTTGCTGCCATTCAAAGCATATGATTTGAACCTAATCTTTTCTTTCGGCTTATATTTATTCTTATCGGTAAGCATATAACTGTAGAAGTCGGGCTTGTGCGGCGAACTATCGTTATAGCCTCCACCCCAGCGATAGACGAAGTGTTTTTCAAGGTCGAATATAGCTTTGAATTTATCGAGCTCTATGGTTAACAGCCTTTGGGAATCTTCCGACCAGTCGTCTATCGAATAGGTTTTGCTTGTTTCGTCAAACGTTATACGGGAATCGAATATTCTGAATATGCTCTTGGACTGTATCCTTATTTTGGCATCTTTACGGATTTCGCCATTGCCATCTATCACCTGCAAGGTAAGTAGTCCATATTCGCGGAAAAGTGAGACCTGAAAAGGAATAACAGGGGCATAGCGGTAATCTATCTTATTCTTGTTGATGTTGACATATATGAAATGTCCCTGTAGGGGAGGGTTTTCCCATTTGTTGACAAATGTGGCCACATGGGTATGTAAAAGCTTTTTCATCAGCTTTTCACTTCCTCCATCTTTGAGGAATTTTTCGGCTTCCTTGTTACTGATTTCAAAAACGAAAGTAGAATCGGAATAGTTTTTCCAATTGAAGCGTTCTGTTTCCTGAGCATATAAAGTGGTATGTACCAATAAGAAAAATAGAAATAGTAATAGTTTCGTGTGTTGTTTTGTCATAATCATAGTATATAGAGGATAGTCTTATATAATCCAAATATAAGAAAATGTTTTATTTTTTTTGGGATGTAGATTCAGAATATAAAACAGAAAAGCTTTGAAAGTATCTATAAAAAATAGCTTCAGAGCTTTTTAAATCCGGAGATATTATAAAATGTATACTTTCTTTGTCATTGCCTCGCTTTCGCTTCGGCGAACGTTGTTTCTGAACGAAGTAAAAAATCCTCTAAAATATGAGATGTTTCGTTCCTCAACATGACAACCAAGGAAATGAAAAGGAAAATAAAAAAAATGAAGAGTTTTTAATTTCCCTTTCCCTTAATTTCCTCTATCTGTTGTTCCTTTTCTTTAAGAAGCCGTTCGTAGAGTTCAGAAACTTTTTCTAGTGGATTATAAATATATGTTTGTTCTGTATCACCAATAATTTGTTGGGTTACGCTCTCAGGTGAATTTTCGGCAGCATTATTATTAAGAGTATTATCAGTAACTGTATATGATTTCATAAACTCTTGCGGCTCAAAGTTTTTCAGGAAACCTATTGGAATATTGAGTGCAGCGGCAAATTTATCAAGCAGTTCATCTTCCAATGTTTCTTTCAGTTCCAGATCGGACACTTTGCTTTGCGACAGGTTGAGCTTAAAGGCTAGATCTTCCTGTGTAATATTCTGGAAATTACGGGCTATCCTGATATTCCTGCCCTGATGAACTTTCTTTTTATTCTCTTTTACAGCTTCCATATTTATAGTGGTATAAGTACAAGTGGTTTAACAAAATCCCGTTTCTTAAGTTTACCGCTAAATTAAGATATTTTACCGCATTTTGTGCGATAATTTACCATATTCTTGCTTTTCTTGTTAAAAACGGGAGTAACATACTTATAATCAGTAGATAATTTATGTTGCTTTTAAAATATTTTATTTGGTATTGATCGTTTATTTTTGTAAATAGTTGTAGATTAAGTAATAGGTAAAAAATATTGTCGCATTTTTTCTGGTCGCTGTAGGGGCGAATTGAAAATCGGCGAAGCCAAATATCTTTCGCCCGTTGGTTATTGCGGGCGGATGATAATCCGCCCCTACACACAACCCCAAAATGTATCGAAAATTTGATGTATTATACAATAAAGCAATATAATGACTAAACAAAAAACAAAAGAATATCCCTATCTTTGCCCTGTCAATGGTGACATGACATAGATATTGGTAAAGGTAAAAGCGTTTAGCTGGTTCGTATTGCACAAAAGTCGAAAATCGCACATACACGAAAGCAGCAAGAATGCCGAACCCGCCTTATTATATAGGGCGGGAGGCGTTTCCTGTTCGTGTATGAGGGCTTCGACTCCCTGTGCAATCGGCAGGTAAATGTTCTCCCGCTTCTTTATATATATAAAACTATGCAAGGCGAAAGCAACCACAGAGAGTCACCTCCTACCTTCGGCGATATTATCAGGGATATGGACGAATGATAGAGTCGGAAAAGGCTCCCGACACCATTAATGCTTCTCTTACCCTGATCCTTAACAACTATCTGGAAACCAAAAACATGGTAAATTATCTGATGCAGCACCTCACAGACGATGACCACCGGCAACAACTTCAAAAAATAGATAAGAACCTCGCATTGATGCATACCTTGTACCGCATAGTTCTGAAACAGGCAACGGAAAGCAGGCGGGACGAACCTGAAGCTGTACCTGAAAAGAGTAGGGGAGTGTTAGGGTGTCTGTGGCGGAAGTTGCGTGCTTTATAAGAATATTTCTATTCTTTTTTCATCTTTTTTTTCTGAATTTATCTATACATGTAGGGGCGAATAAACATTCGCCCGAACCAGTAAATATTTGCTCACATTTGAACATTGGGCGAAAGATATTTCGCCCCTACAGGAAAACAATAACAGATAAATAACAACAAAAAGAAAAAGATTATGAAGTACACAGAAAAACTAGTAAGGACGATGATCAATATGATCGAAACCGATCTGTTCACCATCGCGGAAATATGCGAATCGCTGGACATCAGCCGCAAGACATACTACCAGTGGTATGAAAACAAGCCCGAGTTCAGGAAAGCCATCGAAGAGGCTAAAGAAAGATGTGAGGAAATGTTGGTGGCACTTGCCCGAAGGTCACTAAAAGAAAAGCTGGAAGGATATAGAATAAAAGAGACAAGGAGAGAGTATGAACCCTCCCCAAGTAACCCGAATGTATCTATCCTGAAGAAAGAGATAATCAGAGAAAAGGAAGTAGCTCCCGTTATGGCAGCTATCAAATTTGTTATTGAACGCAACGACCGTAAAAAGAAGGAAAAAGAGGATAAGGAAGTAAAAGAACCTAAGCCATGGATTATAGAGACTACCGACCCGGAGCTGGGTACTGTAATGAGGCAGGCCATAGAAAGATTGCATACATGGAAAAAGCCGGGATAAGTGTCACCTTTGTTACCTTTTAGTTAAAATATTATAGAGTTATGGTGATTTTTCTGTGAATATTTTAACATTAATAAGCCCATAAAAAGAAAGGTATTCTTTAAGAATATTGTACTTTTGCGCCTTAAACCTTAATTAATAACTAAAGATATCTCAGAATGGGCGGCTTTTTCGGAACGATTTCAAAATCACCATGTGCAACGGACTTATTTTACGGCGTAGATTATAACTCTCACCTGGGTACACGGCGGGGCGGGATGGTTACATACCACGAAGGAGTATTTAACCGTTCTATACATAATCTGGAAAATTCATATTTTCGCTTGCGCTTTGAAGCTGATCTAAGCAAGTTTGTGGGAAACTCGGGTATTGGCGTTATCAGCGATACTGACCCGCAACCGATATTCTTTAATTCCCAATTGGGGAAGTTTGCCATTGTTACAGTTGCCAAGGTAAATAACTTGGTAGAACTGGAAAAAGAATTGCTGGCAGAAGGTGCTCATTTGTCAGAGTTGAACTCAGGGCAGATAAACCAAACCGAAGTAATTGCCTCATTAATATCGAAAGGTAAGAGTTTTATAGAAGGTATCGAATTGGTTTATCAGAAAATAAAGGGCTCATGTTCCATGCTCCTGCTTACGGAAAACGGAATAATTGTAGCACGCGATAAATGGGGACGTACACCTATATTGATTGGGCGTAAAGAAGGCGCTTATGCTGTATCGAGCGAGCCTTGCAGTTTTCCTAACCTCGATTTTGAACTGGAATACAACGTTGGCCCCGGAGAAATACTCTTCCTTACTGCAGATACGATGACACAGTTGCGGAAGGCTAACAAGAAAATGCAGGTGTGTTCATTCCTGTGGGTATATTACGGATATCCCGTATCGGACTATGAGGGTGTGAATGTGGATACTGTCCGTTATACATGCGGCTTGAAGATGGCAGCCAAAGACAACACTGTCGCCGACTATGTGGCAGGCATTCCCGATTCGGGGATAGGTATGGGGTTGGGATATGCTGAAGGTAAAGGGATTCCGTATCGCAGGGCTATTATAAAATACACTCCTACCTGGCCGCGCAGCTTTACGCCTGCCAATCAGGAGATAAGGAGTTTGGTGGCAAAGATGAAACTGATACCGAACCGCCATTTATTGAAAGATAAGCGTGTTATATTCTGTGATGACTCCATTGTACGGGGTACGCAGTTAAGAGATAATGTAAATATATTATACGGATACGGGGCAAAAGAGGTGCATATGCGTATAGGTTCGCCTCCCATTATCCATGCATGCCCGTATCTTGGTTTCACAGCCTCTAAATCGGCTCTGGAACTTATTACGCGCCGTATTATTAAGGAACTGGAAGGAGATGATTCCAAAGACTTGGATAAGTATGCAACAACAGATTCAGAGCAATATACTAAACTGGTAGATTGTATTCGTAGGAAGTTAAATATCACTACTTTACGGTTCAATACTGTCGAGGATCTGGTCGCTTCCATTGGATTACCCGGAGAGTCTGTCTGTACATATTGCTATAATAAGGTTGAACCATCTGAGTAATATATTGTTATAAATTGTGAGTGTTTGCTACACTTTTTTTATCAAACGTTTGTTATTTAAAAAAAATATATATCTTTGCAGTGCTTTTAACGCATTCGGATACTTTCATAATTGTAGTATTTAGTCCAAAAAAATCCATTTATTTGTTATTTTGAATATTCTTTTACCTTATTCGGGATAATCATAATTATGTAGATTTTGTAATCTTAAAATTGGTGCTCTAAGCTTAATTTTGGTATTGTAATTCCAATGGAAATCAAAAAAATGGGACTTTGATTATAAAATGCTCAAATAAATAACAGAAGTTATAATTTATTGTCTTGCTTAATAGACTTAGTGTCGAATGGAATTTATTGGAAAACCAATTTAATTATCTCGTAGAATATATATAATCGTTCTTTAAACTACTCAAATAATAATAATTAAGAAATTAAACCAGTATAATACTTTAATATAGATATACATGCGTATATATAACATTCTTGAGCTTAATGAAAAGCTCACAATAGAACTAAGAACAATAGCTAAAGAGCTCGGCATAAGACGTCCTGATGCTTATAAGAAAGATGAATTGATTTATAAAATCCTGGACGAACAGGCTGTAATGGAAGCTCGAAATAAGAATTCGGAAAGTTATCAGAGTGAAGATAAAATCGAGCAGAAACAGAAAAAAGCACAAACAGCTAAGGCAAAACAAAACAAACCTAAAACACAGAATCAGCCAAAAAAGCCAGAGCAACCGGCTGAGATAAAAGAGAAAAAAGAACCACTAGTAAAAGTTGACAATATAAAGTCTGAAGTGCAAAAAGAAGAAATAGTATCTAAGCCTGTAGAAGAAAAGGTACAACCAATAAAAAATATTCAGAAAGAAATACCTCTTAAAAGGAATGTTCCAGAGCCTCATAAATCGGATAAACCGGAAGAGACAGTTAAACAACAACCAGCAACAAAACCAACCCAACTCGTTTTTCGATCGAATAAAGTAAGAGAAGCTCAGCCTCAAGAACCAGTCCCTGGCTTACCTTTATTAACGCCGCTTGAAATTGATTCGGATGTTGCGCCGATAGAAGTTGTTGCAAATGCACCGGCTAAAACCAATCAGAATAATACTCAGAAACAGAATGGCAATCAAAACCAAAAGCAAAATCAGCATAATATCCAAGAGAAGACATTTGATTTTGAAGGTATATTGACAGCTACCGGTGTTTTGGAGATTATGCAGGAAGGCTATGGCTTTTTAAGATCGTCAGATTATAACTATATGTCATCACCTGATGATATTTATATATCCCAATCACAAATCCGACTTTTTGGTCTTAAGACAGGAGATATAGTTGAAGGGCCTATACGTCCACCAAAAGAATCAGAGAAATTCTTCCCTTTGGTAAAAGTGGACAGAATAAATGGGCGTACCCCGGACGAAGTAAGGGATCGTGTACCGTTTGATCACTTGAAGCCTTTATTTCCCGATGAGAAGTTTAAATTAACAAAGGGCAGGAATGATAACCTTTCCAGTCGTGTAGTTGACTTGTTTTCACCTATAGGTAAAGGTCAGCGTGGGCTGATCGTTGCCCAGCCAAAAACCGGTAAGACAACATTGTTGAAAGATATAGCGAATGCAATCGCAGATAATCATCCTGAAGTATATATGATCGTACTTCTTATCGATGAACGTCCGGAAGAAGTAACTGACATGGAAAGAAGCGTAAATGCGGAGGTGATAGCTTCGACATTCGATGAACCGGCAGACAGACATGTTAAGATTGCAGAAATTGTATTGAATAAGGCAAAAAGAATGGTCGAGTGCGGACATGATGTAGTAATTCTTCTTGATTCAATTACACGTTTAGCCAGGGCTTACAATACTGTACAACCTGCATCGGGAAAAGTGTTAACAGGAGGTGTGGATGCCAATGCTTTACACAAGCCTAAACGTTTCTTTGGAGCCGCCCGTAATATAGAAAACGGAGGGTCGTTAACTATTATAGCTACCGCTCTTACCGAAACAGGTTCTAAAATGGATGATGTGATCTTTGAAGAATTTAAAGGAACAGGAAATATGGAATTACAGCTTGATCGTAAACTGTCTAATAAACGTATCTTCCCTGCAGTAGATATTATTGCATCCAGTACGCGTCGTGATGACCTGTTACTCGATCAGGATACATTAAGTCGGATGTGGGTATTGCGTAACTTCTTGTCAGACATGAATTCAGTGGAGGCTATGCAATTCCTTGAAAGCAGGCTTAGGAAAACCATAAACAACGAAGAGTTTCTTGTGTCTATGAATGATTGATATTCAATAAACTTCATAAAAATACAGAAAACAGGAGAAAAAGATTTAACTTTACTCCTGTTTTCTAATTTTAAACAATTCTAAATAACGGCATGGAGCACAATCATAATCACTCACATTCTCATACCGGACATAGTCATTCTCATAATGCTAACAAAAAAGCATTGACAATAAGCTTCATACTTATTGCCAGTTTTATGTTCATTGAGTTTATAGGAGGGTATCTTACTCATAGCCTTGCATTGATTTCAGATGCGGGCCATATGTTAAGTGATGCAGTCGCTTTAGGCTTAAGTTTAAGTGCACTTATTTTCGGAGCAAGAGCAGCAACTCCTTCCAAGACCTATGGTTATAAACGGTTTGAGATTCTGGCCGCTCTTCTGAATGGGATAGTATTAGTTCTGTTAGCCCTATTTATATTTAAAGAAGCAATAGAACGTCTTTCATCGCCTCCTCAGGTTATGGGAAAAGGGATGATCATTATATCCACTATTGGTCTACTGATTAATATATTTGTAGCATGGATTCTTCATTCTCAGGGATCGACTAAAGAAAACTTAAATATTAGGAGCGCATTCTTACATGTAATCGGAGATCTCTTAGGCTCTGTAGGAGCAATTATAGCAGCAGTGCTTATTATCTTATTTGACTGGTTTATTGCTGATTCTATTGCTAGTATGATTGTCTCTATTTTGGTTCTTTATAGCGGATGGCATGTGCTTAAAGAATCCGTAAATATACTTATGGAAGCCAAGCCTTCAAATATTGACTCTGACGAAATGATTAAGCTCCTAAAATCAATTGAGGGAGTAGAAGATATCCATGATTTACATATATGGATGATAACATCTGACTTCTCTGTTATGACTGTTCATCTTAAAGTTAAACAGGACTCTGATAGAGATCAAATATTAGAAAAAGCCAAACGTACTATAAATAAAACGTTTGGCATAAAACATATCACTATTCAAATGGAAAGTAGAGAATTATGTCCTTATGAGGAATCATGCAATTAGAACTGCCTGATAGCTCTGGCTCTTAATAAATAAACTTTCTTGATCAGTATCATCTCAGAAGTTTCAAGATCTAAAGCATAGGCACTATCTATTTCTAGCATAGCCTCTGTAGATGACCAGAAACGATAATTGTCAAAACTTAACTCACCCATCAAATCAGAGAAATTGGCTAAAATAGCCAACTCATCATGCGAAGGCAAATACCAGTCTTTATACCCTCCACCTCTGTAATTATTGCAGGCTATAGCAGCATATGCAGTCTCCGATGATGAGTATTGTTTTACAAAACTCTGGGTATTAGCTTTACCATCACCCATATTTGTTGCAGCGGTTATCCTTTTATTAGAGCCATCATACAAAAATTTGCCAAAGAGAGTGCCTCCTTCCATATCTTCTTCTGAAACTATTAAGCCATGTTTGCCATCTTCTGACAGTTTAAATACACGCCCTCCTTGATATCTATCTCTTAGGTTAATTTTAAAATTGACGTTAATTTCATCTTTATATTCTTTTCCTGAAGCTGAAGTGGCAACAACAGATATGACACTTTTCCCCGGAAGAAAGTTTGAGATAGTATCCCGCAGCTCATATGGGGCATTCTTTACGCTATCAATCAATACTCCGTTAAAGTAAAAGGATACGTTCTTAATTGTATTATTTTGCGAGTCGATATTCGCTGATATGAAAGTTTCCTTACCATTCTCCACTGTGGCGTTTTCGGTATGAGATGTTATTTTACATAGAATATCATCTTCATGAATATCAATGCTTTTTTGCTTACATGAGAACAATAATAGGATTGCAAGGGATAATAGAGGTAATTGTTTATTCATAATAAATACAGTTGTGAGTTAGATTACGCAAAGATAAAAATTGGATCCTAAAAAACAATGTTAATTCATTATAATACCCATGTATTAATTTCTGTGACCAGCATCCATTGTTTATTCCCGGCAGATCTATATATATAATATCCCCCACGACCACATTGTTCCCCACAATAATAGTGCATCTGAAAGATTACATATTTTCGGTCTTTAGAAAACAGAGGGATAGAATAATAGTAGTAAAATGGTGTATAGATATTATCTTTATTTACCAGTTTACCACTATCAAACTTCTTTTGCCAAACGGCATTTGTGATAGATGTAAACTGCTTAAACAAATAATCCTTGTTCTCTTGTGTAAAGAATTCGTTTAGTTTCTTATTTGTTTTAAAGATATACTTATCATCCAGATCGTAATACTCCCTATCAGGGAATATATCTTTATACATATTGATAAAGTTCGCACTATCCCACGGTAATATATCAACTATTACCGTTCTATTCTTTCCATATAGTTTCTTTTCAGATTCAGTAATCAACTTAGTCTGCCAATTCAGAAAATCATATATCTCTTTATCAGAAACAATGGAACTGTATGTCTGCGAGAAAGAAAACTGAGAAGCTAATAACAACAGACATGTAATCATAAGTGTTCTATAAGTTTTCATACATATCAATTTTATAGTTAATGAGTTAAAGATAATAAAACTCAGCATAATACAAAACAGGAATCGTTTTTTTTGATTCCTGCTTTTAATATTTGCCCTATCAGATACAGCTTTACTTCGATAAAGAGTAAGGCCTATCCTCACCTTTATACAACCGTTTCTTATTAGGACTCGATGTCATTTCAAAGCTCAGCTCAGCACCATCCTTGATATCGTCGTATGTGATATAAGCTTTTGTGTATGGTTTCCCATTTAGCTTCACTGACTTCACATAGCACATTTTATCACTTATTTTATCAGCCTTTATTTCCAGATATTTGCCGTCACCAACCCTGATTTTCATATATGGCAGGTACGGAGCGCCAAGGATATACTGGTTCGATCCTGGACATACAGGATAGAATCCCATTGCAGAGAAAATATACCATGCTGACATTTGTCCGCAATCATCATTACCGCACAACCCATCTATTGAATTCTTATACATACGGTTCATAATTTCGCGTACCCAGTGTTGAGTTTTCCAAGGCTGACCGGTCCATGCGTATAAATAGGCTATATGATGGCTTGGTTCATTTCCATGTACATAATTACCCATGATACCTTCACGTGTTACATCTTCCGTATCTTCAAAGAACTTGTCAGGTAAATGCATGGTAAAGATAGAATCGAGGCGCTGCGTAAATTGTTTGTCTCCACCCATCTCTTTTATCAAGCCATCTACATCATGCGGCACATAGAACGAATAGTTCCATGAGTTTCCTTCAATAAACCCTTCGCCGTGTGTGTTTAGTAGGCTGAATGGGCTTTTCCAGTTACCATCACTCTTTCTTGCCCTTACAAATTGTAATTCGGGATCGAATACATTTTGATAATTCAATGCACGTTTCTTGTACTGCTCTGAAATATCTGATTTTCCGTTATTTAAAGCAGTATTATGTATCGTCCAATCGTCATACGAATATTCTAGTGTTATAGACGAACCACTACCATTCTTATCGTATGGTACATATCCAAGACGTTTATATTCGCCTGTCCCGTCATAGTAATCAACATTCGAACTATTAACCATTGCCTCTAGTGCTTTCGACTTATCAATCGCTATACCTTTGTCGATAGCATCTGCTAATACCGATACAGAATGATAACCGATCATACACCAGTTTTCATTCCCCATATGCGACCATACAGGAAGTGCCTTATGTACGCTTTGCTCATAGTGGGCTATCATAGAATTTACAATATCTTTGCTGCGCTCACGGTTGATAATATTAAACAAAGGATGGAGCGCCCTGTATGTATCCCATACGGAAAAGACAGTATAGTTCGTAAATCCGTTCGCCTGATGTATATTATGGTCTATACCCCTGTATTGGCCGTCCACATCCATATATACCGATGGATTGATCATCGTATGGTAAAGCGAAGTATAGAACATTGTCTTCTGATCTTCAGTTCCTTCTATATCGATAACATTTAGCTCTTTCTCCCATTTAGCCAGGGCATTTTCTGCTATTTCCTCAAAACTTTTGTTTTTAGCTTCTGCTTCAAGGTTTTTCAATGCTCCTTGTGTGCTCACTGCAGACAAAGCCACTTTGATAACAAGAGGCGAATTATCATTCCCGAATTCGAAATGAGATACGATTTTCCTTCCCGCTATTTCCGGAAAGTTGTTTTGCAGATTGAATTTCCTCCAGAAACCAACGTATTTTGGTTTTTCCCTATCCACATATCCATAGTTTTTGATCGGTTTGGAAAGAGAGATGGCAAAATAAGTATAATTTTCACGTGCCCAACCGTTTGTAATACGGTAGCCGGTGATTAATGTTTCATTTTCTACACGCATACTTGCCCATAGCACTTTGCCATCGTAATTATAAATACCATGTACCAAATCGAGTATGATTTTCTGCTCTTCTCCCGATGGAAAGGAGTATTTGTGCACACCGACACGCTCAGTTGCTGTTAGTTGTACTTTTACCTTATAGTCATCCAACACTACCTCATAGTATCCCGGATGAGCTTTCTCTGTATTGTTGGAATAACGGGAACGATAGCCTGAATCAGGATTATCCGCTGTTCCAGGGTTGAATTTTAACTTACCGGTTACAGGCATAATGAGAATATCTCCCAAATCGGAATGCCCTGTACCGCTAAAATGTGTATGGCTAAACCCTACAATGGTTTTGTCATCGTGCTGATATCCTGCACAATATTTATAAGTGGGGGTATTATAAACTCCATTTATGTTTTGTGGTATTGTATCTGTATCAGGACTTAATTGCACTATTCCGTGAGGGACACATGCTCCGGGGAATGTATGGCCCATCTTCACAGTTCCGATGAATGGATCTACATATGAAGTTTTTTCCTGACCAGTAACAGCAACAGCCGTTAATAATAAGGAAAATACAAGTGTTGTTTTTTTCATTAATATATTATTAATATTCAATCTAATAAGAATTATTCAATATTTCATTTTAACTAAAAGGTGACAACCAACGGTCACAGGAGCGTAGCGTATGTAAAGGTTACACTTTTGGCTATTAGCTGATAGCTTTTTTATTTTCTCTCTGTCATCCTGAACGAAGTGAAGGATCCCCCTTTTATCCAAACGAGATGCTTCGTCCCTCAGCATGACAATAGTATGATTTTTAACTAAAAGGTAACAAAGGTTACACATTTCTCAACTTTTTCAAAGACCTTTTTTATCTCATTGGCACATCGACATATTGACTAATTAGTTCATCGATATACTATAGATAAATTCGAAAAAAAAAGATCAGAATTTTCAGTTTCCTGCCTTTAAAAAATCCTGGTATTCATTCCAAAGCCCTTCAATAGTTGCCTCTGAGCCAAACATATATTTCATAGCTTCATCCCAACCCCATACTTCAAGGTCTCTTACCGAAAGATGGAATTTGCGGATGGCATCAGGATCTTTAGTCTTAAGCCATTGGATGAAAAATCCCGTAGTACGGTAGCCGTCCATCCAGTTTCCTCCCGGACGGCGGGTTTTCATATCAAAGTGACCTGATTCTGCTCTGACTCCATCTGCGAGACCTTCGATACAAGACCAGAATATTTTATTATTACCATAATTACCAACCCCTTTCGGCTCAAATTGATAACCATGTACTAATTCGTGATAAAGTACGCCACGTGTTTCAAAATCAAGCTTATACATAGATTCATGAGCTGAATTTTCTATATGGCGTGTACTGTAGAATATGTTAATCCGTGGAGAATTCCCTCCTTTAGCTGATATTCCGTCAGTATCTTCAAGTGTATATCTTATGTTTTGCACGTCCACCATCTGGTCATCTGCTGTGTAATACAATATTTCAGCAACTTTACGGGCATGAAACTTGATGTATTCATCCGGATTTTGTACCAATGTTTTATAAAGTTTGCTGCCTTCTGTCCCTTCTGCCTTATCTATAAAGTTTATAGTAGGATATTTAAAATCTTCCCATCCTTTCATCAGATTTTTATCAAAGAACTGTACATCAGCTACTTTCAATATTTCTTTATTTGCTGCAGTAATTTCCAGCATATATTTTTTATAAGCCGCCGGATTTTCTACAACGCACAATGCTTCCTGATAACGTGCACAAAATATTTGTCCCTTACGTTCATCCACGGTTTTCCATTTCTTGCCGTCATTCGAGCCTTTCAGTACCCATTCCACCGGGTCGTGTTTCGAATCATCGTCTGCCGAGAAAACTTTGTAGCTCAGCATAGGAGCATCGAATTTTACATCAAAAACCAGTTTGTTTTTTCCTTTTACTCCTGTATAACAGGTTTCAGCATTATTGTCGATTAATTCAGCAACATTCGTTGGCACATCTTTTGCCATACCCGCCGAAATACTTCCAAACAATAATAAAACAGATAGAATTAATTTCATAGTTACTTTAATTTGGGGTGAGGTATTATAAATTAATAAATAGTCTTAGATTATGCGAAAATGCTTATGTCTATCATCTCAAAAAAGGATGTATAGTCATAAGCATTTTCCAGATTATACGTTCTGCTTTGTTATGACAAAGCGAAAATATATAAAATTTCGTACAAAAATTACTTTTTCTTTACAATATTCAGTTTTAAAACATGTTTTCCTGCATCCAGATTAATGGAGCGTTCTTCTCCTTTTATATCGTCCGGCAGGAAGAAAGTAGCTGAACTGTTTGCAGGTACTGTAACTTCATATGTCACATTATTCTTTTTGCGTTCCCATTTAGAGATGATTTTACCATATGGAGAGTCATATTCCGCTTCAAATTGGGTTAATCCTACAAAATTCGGTTTTAACAGTATATGTTTAAATCCGGGTTGCTTATGATCTGGAAAAATACCCCCCAGCCCTTTAAAGAACCATCCGCCTATTTCGCCAAACATCATATGATTGTCCGAAATATCACGTTCTGCCTGTAAATCCCAATTTTCGAGCAGGGTAGTGGCTCCGTTTACAATCCACCAGCCCCACGAAGGGTATGTATCTTGTGCAGCCACTTTATAAGCAGCTTCTGCCTGCCCGTTTTCGCTCAATGCATTCAGGATGGCTTTTGCTCCCAATACACCTACATCGAGATGGAATCCGGCTTCTTCAACTTTCTTTGCCAGTTGTTCAGCAGCTTTTACTTTCAACTCTTCAGGAACAATTCCCCATTGCAACGGAACACTCTGTTCTGTCTGGGTACCGCTGGCATAGATAGCGGTTTCCTTGTTCAGATACTTATCATTAATGGCATTTCTTATTTTTTCAGCCAGACCTGAGTAATAGTTGTAATCATCTTCTTTACCAAATAGTTTGGCTGCATTAGCTAATATTTTAGTGTCTACGTAGAAATAAGTAGACGATGTCAGTTCCTTGTTAGAATGTGATTTTACAGGAACCCAGTCGCCGCGTCCCCACGATGTTAACCCTGTAGGAGCAATGCGGTTTACATAATTTACATAGCGCTTGATATTTTCATAACAATCTGCTAATAATTTACTATCTCCATAGAACATATATATATTCCATGGAATAATAGCGATTGTGCTTGTCCAGTCCAACCCGTTATCAGTGCCATATCCCCAGCCCCCTGTTGGTATTATATCGGGTAATACACCATTCGGTTGTTGTTCGTCGCGGTGATCTGCCAACCATTTTTCATATACGGTAATTCCATCGAAATTGTATAAAGCTGTTTCTATAGCAAAATGTCCGTCACCTGTCCAACCGTTCTTTTCACGTTGCGGGCAATCGGTAGGATATCCCATCAGGTTAGACAAATAAGCATTGTTTGTCGCCCACCAAAGCCTGTTAAACAGTTCGTTATTCGTTTTGATTTTCCCAATTGGTGGTACATCACTATGCATAAAATAGGCTGTCAGGTTACTTTCATTCAGAGTAAGGGGCTTACTGCTTATTACTTCTACATATCTGAAACCTTTATAATTGAATTTCGGCATAAACTCTTCTTCACCCTTTCCTGAAAGGATATACACATCTGTCTGGAACGGGTCTTTTTCGCGGTCACCTCTATAATATACATCGATGTTTCTCATATCGAGATAGCCATTGTCATAAAGGCGTTCCCCATGTTTCAGTTTCACTACGGTTCCTTCATCACCCGATATCCTGAAACGCGTTACCCCCGACATATTCCGCTCAAAATCGAACAAATAAGTGGTGTCATTCAACTGCTTTACTGTTTTTGCCGGTATCTCCTCTACATTTCTGATAGGTTGTATTTGTTGAGCAACAATATTCTGCGACGGAGTACCACGATACCCTACGCCATGCCATTTAGAATCATCAAAATCAGGTGTATTCCATCCTTCATGCTTTAACCTGGCATCGTAATGCTCGGCTGTATATATACTGTTGAAAATAAGTTCTCCCGAAGAAGTTCTCCAATCCCTTTCTGTCGGTATGGTTTCCACTGTACCATCAGTATATGTTATGCGTAGATCCATAACAAACCGCGGACGGTTGCGCCAGGGTGCATTATGGAAATCCCATACGCCGATAGACTGATGATTATACCAGCCATTTCCAAGTAAAACGCCTATTGCATTCTTCCCTTGCTGCATTTGTGATGTCACATCATATGTCACATAGTAGTTGCGCCTGTCAAAACGGGTGTACATAGGATCGAGCCTGTGATTGCCGATTTTCTCACCATTAACATATAATTCGTAAAGGCCTGCGGCACAGATATATGCCCGGACCGATTTTATTGTTTTTTTAGCTTCAAATGCTTTGCGGAAATATGGAGCAGGCTCATACTCTTTATCACCTCCATCCCCGATCCATGCACCTGTCCAGTTGCTAATATCCATCATCCCTGTTTCGAAAGATTGAATGTTTGATGAACTCTGGCTACCATCCTTATCCCATGTGTTAACTTTCCAGTAATAACGAGTAAAAGGTTCCAGTTCTTTTCCGGCATATGTTACTAAAACATTATCCGAAGCAACTTTGCGTGTATCCCATATTTGTCCTTGTCCATTAACGACTTGCGTAGAGTCCTTACCTACAATAATCTGATAGGCTGTTTGTTTGGCACCTTCGCGCGAATCATCGATACTCCATGTCAGTCTGGGATTTGGCGAATCGATGCCTAAAGGGTTAATCAGGTACTCACACTTAAGGTTCAGAGGTTTTCCCTGTGCAAATCCCGTAAGATTAAATGATAAGAAGATTAAGGCTAATAATAAGCATTTTTTCATAATAAGAGAGAGTTATAATTATTTTGCCCCAAATATAAAAAAACACTTATAATTACAAATGAATATTTTGATAAATAGGATTGAAATATTGATTTTTGATAAATAAAAATGGTTACACAATATTGCATAACCATTTCCAACTGTTAGTTTATGTAAAGTTATCTTACCAGTTGCGACCTGTCTACACTGGTTGTATTACTATTACTGCCCGTTGTACTACTGTAACTAGGTCTAGTTGTAGGTCGACTAGGCTGATGATTCACGATAAAAATAGGTCTTCCAATACTCTTTCCAGATAATAAATCAACAATTGTGCCACAAAATGACAAAACCCTTTGAAAAAGAATGTATTACTGTTTAAAAATCATGAATAAATGATAATATTATCAATCTTTTGGAATAGCTTATTCGGCAAATGATCAAATAAAGAGCCTGCTCGATAGTGAAAGGAACTATTTAAATTCCCTCCTGACTTTCTTATTCCCAATCGTCCTTTTCCAAAGAAAAAATTGCTTCTACCGGTCTCTCGAAAATAGCTGATATTTTTAATACAAGTACCGCTGAAGGGATATATTTCTCTGCTTCTATTGCATTGATAGTCTGACGGCTAACTCCTACTAATTCAGCCAATTGTTGTTGCGTCATCCGCTTGGCAGCACGTTCTACTCTGATATTATTTTTCATTTTGATTAGATTTTTTCGATATAAATATAGCAATCCTAAATTTAACAATAAACAGCGCTAGTGTCAGATAAAAATTAAGTGCCATAAAGATGACATAATCCATTTTGAAAAGTAAGAGAGTGGCAATAATAATCAATGCAGCATTCACCATAAATGCCCATATCAACGATTCGAGACGTATTTTTGCTACGTATTCATCCTCTACTTTTTCTTTAGAAAATGCGATAAAAAGGGATAAGAATGTCACAACAACTATAAAAATCTCATCAATATATTCATCTCCGTAATTCTTAAAAAGGAAATGAAGTTGATTTGTCCATACAGCATTAGGGTCATTCATGTTTCTTGTTACATTCGCAACAATATTGGCAAGTCCCCTCATTGAGTCTATATACCAGCCAGTTATAAGCAATATAGGTAATGTTATAAAACCTATGATTCTAAAATAATAAGGGAATAAATACATTTTGTTTTTCATGACAATCAGTTTTTAGTGAATAATACTACTATCATACAAATGTAAAATAAACTTTTCAATTCGTAAAATATATTTTACATTATGTATTATTTATTTTACAATTTATTAAACAAACTATATAAAAATAGCCGGAAGAAAAATCTTTCGGCTATTTTTATTGAGATATCAGGATTGTCTGTTATACTCTATTTTCTTAATGTTAATATTTCTTTTACTGTATCCGCGGTAATATTGTGGCATTCACCAAGTTTCCAACCTCTATTCCGTAAACGATCTACCACCTTTTCGATTACTTCTTCTCCCAATCCGTAATCGGACAAATGGGTTTTCACACTCACCTTTTCAAAAAAAGATTCTACTGCTTTTATTGTTTCAGGTATAGCATTTTCACCCTGTATTCCAAATACTTCTTTTCCCAGACGCTGTATTTTCTTAGATTTCTGATCTTTTAAGACAGTCATCACGCCCGGTAATACAATGGCAAGAGTTTGCGCATGATCGAGACCAAATAACGCTGTAATTTCATGTCCGATCATATGTGTAGCCCAATCTTCGGGTACACCGCAACTGATCCACCCGTTAAGCGCCCATGTAGATGCCCACATCAGATTAGCCCGCACATTATAATCCATAGGATTTTCCAGAGCTTTAGGCCCTTCTTCCACCAGTGTTTTCACAATCGCTTCTGCCATATGATCCTGCATCAGCGTATCATCCTCGTTGTAGGTCAGGTATTGTTCCATCACATGCACAAAGGCATCAACTATACCATTACCGGTTTGTCTGGGTGGTAATGTGAATGTAGCTGTAGGATCAAGTACCGAAAATTTTGGATAGGTTAGGGGAGATGCAAATGAGAGTTTGTCTTTAGTCTCGTCACGTGTAATCACTGCTCCCGAATTCATTTCCGAACCGGTAGCCGGTAGTGTGATAATATCACCAAAAAGAAGAGCTTTCTTTATTGGGGCTCCTTTTGATAAGATTTGCCAGGGATCGCCATCTTCGAAGCATGCCGCAGCAGCAATAAATTTGGTAGCATCAAGTACCGAACCACCTCCAACGGAGAGAATAAAATTAATGCCTTTTTCTTTGATCAAGGCTACAGCCTTCATGCAGGTCTCATAGTGCGGATTTGGTTCTATCCCTGAAAACTCGTACCACTCAAAGTTTTTTAAGGCCTTCACAGCCTGATCATAAACTCCATTCTTTTTAATACTGCCTCCACCATAGGTCATCAATACTTTACTACCCTGTGGTATTTCGTTTGCAATTTGCTGTATCGTGTCTTTCCCGAAGATAATTTTAACGGGGTTCACGAAAGAAAAATTTTTCATATGATTCTCTTTGTGTATTTGTTTTAGTAACTACATCTACTGACAAAGCCAATTAAAAGGTCAGAGGCCTTAAAATTTATATTCCTTTGCCATTTTCTCATATTTCACATTCGCGCTATCTATTATCGCTATCGGATTTTTCAGATATTCGCCATTGGAAATATCAGTACTGTCGCTTCTCAATAATATAAATTGTTTCGGATATTTTACATCCATCACTTCCATTGTCAACTTATTGATTTTATATTTGTAGAAGCCAATTATAAAGCTATCTACAGCCATGCAGTATGCAACCGAGTCATTGGGCGCATGCAATATAATAGGGTCTTCTACTTTTTCTATCTGATTGCCTGAAGAATCATAGTCATGATTAACCAGAATATAGATATACTCTTTGTCCTTATTACATGAAATAATAAATACTGCGAAAAGGATAAATAAAAAAGTCTTTTTCATAAACATTGATTTTTTGTACGAAATTATAGAAAATTTAAAGTGTTGTCAAAAATCTACTGATAATTTGAAATTAATCTGCCTTTCGGTCAAATAGTTCGGAACAGCATACTGTAAATTATGTACATCTGTCACCCAATAATAAGTATTCACATTCTGCATATCGAATACGTTGAACAAGTCGACTCCCAGCCATATATTTTTAAACGCTTTACAGAAAGAATTGTTATTTCTGATTGCAAAATCTTCACCTAGTATTTGCCACGAAAAACCGATATCTACACGCTTGTAAGACGGAGTTCGGAAATACCCTGTTTCATAACTTTTATAAGGTGCCGAAACAGGAAGCCCCTGCGACCATAGCCCTCTGAGATTCATTTTTATGCGGTCATACCCAGGCAGATAATCCTGAAAGAATAATGCGAAATTGAATCGCTGGTCTGTTGGTAAAGGAACCGTCACATCATCTGTTTTCTGTCCGGTTTTCATAAAAGACATGCTTATCCAGCTATCGACACCCGGAATAAATTCACCATACAGTTTCATGTCTATTCCCGTTGCATATCCTTTTGCCGTATTTTCCCCTGCATAACGTATTTTCACATTATTCACCGTATACGGATTCAGATCAGAAAGCGCTTTGTAATAAACCTCTGTCGATAGTTTAAATGGCTTATTATTCTCACGATTTATCTTAAAATAGAAATCATTGCCAAGTATAACATGTATAGATCTTTGAGATTTTATCTGGTCATTCAATACTACCACGTTGTTCCCATTCGATTGGGTTATATATTGCAATTCTTTATAGAAAGGGGTTTGGTAATAGACCCCTCCGGATATTCTGAAACTCAGGTTTTGCCTTCCTTTTGGCACAAAGGCCAAGCCTCCGCGCGGACTGAAAATCAACTCTTCGTTAAACTGCCAATAACTCCCTCTTACTCCCACATTAAGGATAAAGATACCTGCATCTGAGTCGAATGTATAAGTGTCTTGCAGATAGCCTGAAAACCGCATAGAATTAATTTTGTTCGTCGATTTTAGATTGGAGTACATATTTACTTCTGTTCCTGTGCTTGGCAACGAGTATCCGGCAGAATCGCGCATTTCCCATTCTTTTATCCTATCTTCTACTTTTTCCCCCTGAATACTGATTCCCCATTTAAGAAGATGATTCTCAATCTCAAAATCTCCGAAATGAGAGATATTGTATACTTTCGATTCCAGTTTATTACGGGCATGCTCATGATAACTCCCTATCCCGATAACCGTACTGTTAGCCTTGCTGTTATCATCAGTCAGAATAGCTTCTTCCAGTGAATATCGCCCCTGTATATCGTATCGTTCCTGTTCATCGGAAGAGAAGGCAGACCCGGAAATACCCAATGTGAGTTTATCTGTTATTTTCCCTTTCAGAGTCAACGCTCCCTGATATGTCAGGAACTTGTCTTTTTCCCAGCCATCGAAAACTACCAAGAAAGATTTGGGTGATAATAATGAGCCGAATGTCGTTTCTCGTGAAGTCGGAGTAAATTCAAATATATTATGAGAATAATTGCCGAGAAGGCTCACTTCCCATTTTGGAGAAAAATTATATGTTATATATGTCTGTAAATCTATAAACGAGGGATCATACTCTGCCTTGGTATCTGTTGTATTCAGCAGGGAACGTGTTGTTTTATACCTGACGCCTGTTACCTGAGAAAATCGGTCGGTAGAACTGCCGACATACACATCTCCACCAAGAAAACTGGCAGAGGCAGAGCCTTCAAACCGCTCCGGCCTTTTATAAGTAATGTCCAGAACTGAAGACATTTTATCTCCGTATTCGGCACTAAATCCGCCTGCTGAAAAGCCAACACTCTTGATCATATTCGGATTGATGAAACTAAGTCCTTCCTGTTGTGCCGATCGCACCAGTTGCGGACGATATATTTCTATCCCGTTCACATATACTATATTTTCGTCAAAATTTCCACCCCTGACAGAGTATTGTGAACTCAGTTCATTTGTCGAACTTACTCCACCCATTGTAGCCAATAGTGACTCTAAACTTCCCCATGGATTAGCCGGACGCTTAACTGCCAAGTAATCGACACGTTCGATTGTAGTAGTAACCTTGCTTTCTGCTTCTATTGCAATTTCGGACAAGCTTCGATCATCATTTTCCAGAAAAACCGAATCCAGTTCGATAATTCCCGGAGCAATGGGAAACTTGATTTGTTTCTTCTTATACCCGATCAATGAAAAAAGAAACTCTAAAGAATCCTGCCTTGATGATATGTTTAATTCATAATGCCCTCTTATCTCAGATATGGCTCCATAAGATGTCCCTACGTGGGTTATTAATACATATTCAAGAGGTTCACGATTTTCATTATAAACAAATCCTGTTATTTTTACGTTCTGGCTATATACAGAAACGGAACTGAAAAATAATAATAACAGGAAATATTTTTTAATCATTTACACTGATTTAGATTTATCTATACAAATGTATCTATATATTTTATCCAAGCAAAGATTTTTTATTTATAACTTCTCTCACTGAAATATTATTACCTGTTTATTTCTTAATTATACTTATTCAGTTATAATTGTCCACCTGGTTTATGAATTTTTATCTGTATTTTACTCTATCTTTAAGAACAATAACCAATTAATATAAAAGATTATGAAAAAGTCATTTCTTTATTTGTTTATTCTGAGCTTACTTTTTACGGCATGTACAAACCCTTATAATAAGAAGGAAAAAGATGCCGGATTTATTGAAGTATCCGGGAGTGCTGAAATGGAAATTGAACCGGATCAGATACATCTATCGGTTACCGTTGGAAATTATTCTCAAAAGCAAGCCAATGGTACAAGCAGGGAAATACTGTCACTCGAATCGGCTGATAAGAAGTTTATGGATATATTATCCGCAGTTGGTATAGAGAAAGATAAGATCGTATTGAAGAATGCGTTGACAAACAACTATTGGACTTATTATCTGCGGTACAGGAGATACATGGAAAATGTAAGATTGGAAAAAGAATATGAGATAGTATTAAACGATGTCGCGAAATTAAACGACCTGTTAAGTAAACTGCCGGGGCCGGAACAAGGAATCGTTAGTGTAAACTTATCAGAACTAAAAAATAGCAAAATAGAAGAATACCGCAAAGAGGTGAAAATGATGGCAATGAAGGCCGCTAAGGAAAAAGCATCATACCTGCTTGAGAGCATTGGAAATAAAGCAGGAAAACCAATCTATGTAAGGGAAGTGGAAGACAATAAGGCTGATGTATATATGAATGAAGCATACAGCAATAAGATGATGGTACGCCAGGAAAGTGCTATGATGCAGGATGAACAAGAACAAATAGGGCTAAAAAAGATAAAACTCAAATATGAGATAGAAGCAAAGTTTGAGATTCAATAAAAAAGTATGAATATTCTTAGTTATTAGTCTGGCTCATAAAGCTATTACGTGTATATTTGTAAATACAATTGTATAAACCTATATATCATCTAATAACTATGAGCACAAATAATAAAATTTCAAGGCGTAATTTTCTGGCGGCTTCCGGCATGTTTGCCGGAAGTGCATTGATTCAACCCAATGAAGCAATACAAGCAGCAACAAGTATAGTATCTCCGGTTACTAATAATAAAATGAAGGTTGCCCTGATTGGAACAGGTTCCAGAGGATGTAATATGTGGGGACGCGATCTGGTAAAACGTTATTCCGGACAACTTACTTTTGTAGGTCTGTGTGATAATAATCCCGGTCGGTTAGAAGCCGGCAAAAAACATATTGGAGTAGATTGTCCAACCTATGTCGACTTCGAAAAGATGATGAAAGAATCGAAGCCTGACTTACTGATCGTATGTACAGTAGATTCTACTCATCACGAATTCATTGTCAGAGCAATGGAATTGGGTTGTAATGTGCTGACTGAAAAGCCTATGACCATAGATGAAAAGAAAGTACAAGCTATTATTGATGCTGAAAAACGAACCGGTAAACAATGTCGTGTCACATTTAATTATCGTTATTCTCCCCATCGGGCAAAAATATGGGAAATGCTTCGAAATGGAGAAATCGGAGAATTAACTTCAGTTGATTTCCATTGGTATTTGGATACCTCGCATGGTGCTGATTACTTCAGACGCTGGCATCGGTTAGTAGAAAAATCAGGTTCGCTATGGCTACACAAAGCTACCCATCACTTCGATTTGCTAAATTGGTGGATAGAAAGCGATCCTGAAACTGTATATGCCGCCGGATCTTTAGATTTCTATGGTAAGAATGGAAGCTCCCGTGCCGAAAATTGCCGTAACTGCCCACACACTAAATCATGCAAATTCTACTGGGATATTAACAGAGATGGATATTACAAAATGCTGTATGTAGATAATGAACAACATGATGGTTATCTGCGTGACGGTTGCGTATTCAAAGAAGATATAAATATTTACGATAAAATGGCAGCCACGATTAAGTACAAGAATGGTGTTCAGGTAGCTTATTCCCTGACTACTTACTCTCCATACGAAGGTTACCGCATTGCTTTCAATGGTACAAAAGGGCGCATCGATGCCTGGATAGAGGAATCTAAACCTGTAAGCGACAAGAATTATGACGAGATTGTCTTATTCAAGAACTTTTCCAGAAGGCAATATATTCAGATTCCGCATGGTACATCCGGGCACGGAGGTGGTGATGCATTGCTACAGGATCAGTTGTTCCTGCCTAATATTCCCGATCCACTGAAACAATGTGCCGGAGCCAGAGATGGCGCTTTATCCTGCTTGATTGGTATAGCTGCTCGTAATAGCATAGAAACAAAGCAGCCGGTCAATATTGCAGACTTAACAACTATAGAATTACAAAAGGTGAAACCTTATACCCGAAGTCAGATTTAAGATTTCATATAACATAAAAAGTAAGCAAGAATAGCTGAAACATTAAAACATACTTAGTTGTTGAAAACTGGTATGTTTTTTGTTTTAATGATGATTCAATTTGTAGTAACTTTACAAATTGTGAATAAGCAATACTATGCATTATGAATAATTTTGTACACCTCCACGTCCACTCTCAATATTCACTGCTCGATGGGCAGGCCAGTATCCCGAACTTGGTCGAAAAAGCCATAGCTGATGGAATGAAGGGAATCGCCCTTACTGATCATGGCGCCATGTTCGGAGTAAAAGAATTCTTTAACTATGTGAAAAAGAAAAATAGTCCTATAGATGGGAATATTAAGGCGTTAAAAGCAGAAATAAAAGAACTCGAAAAAGAAGAGTCTCCCGAGAATTCTATTAAAATAGGGGAGTTAAAAAATAAAATCCACGAAGAAGAGGCAAAAAAGTTCAAGCCTATTATAGGTTGTGAATGTTATGTGGCAAGACGGGGAAGACATTTTAAAGAAGGAAAACCCGATATGAGTGGGTGGCATCTCGTTGTGTTGGCCAAAAACTATCAGGGATATAAGAATCTCATCAAAATGGTGTCGCATGGATGGACAGAAGGTTTCTATATGCGTCCTCGAATAGACAAGGAATTACTTGAAAAATATCATGAAGGCTTAATTGTTTCTACTGCATGCCTTGGAGGTGAAATCCCTAAAAAAATTACAGCAGGTGATATGAAAGAAACAGAAGAAGCCCTTTTATGGTTCAAGAATCTTTTTGGAGATGATTTCTATCTCGAATTGCAACGCCATAAGACTAATCGTATCGATGCAAATACCGAAGCCTACCCTTTACAGGAGAGAGTAAATAAAGAAATGTTACAGTTAGCAAAAAAGTTTGATGTAAAACTTATTGCTACCAATGATGTACACTTTGTGGATGAAGAAGACGCCGATGCACATGACCGCCTTATCTGCCTTAGTACAGGCAAAGACTTCGATGATCCTAAACGGATGCGCTATACAAAGCAGGAATGGCTGAAAACCCGTGCCGAGATGAATCAAATCTTCAACGATCTCCCTGAAGCTTTAGAGAATACGTTGGAGATTGCTGATAAAGTAGAATATTACTCCATCGATTCGGATGCATTAATGCCATTCTTCCCTATTGATGTCTCTTTCGGAACGGAAGAAGGATATAAAATCATGTATTCGGAGGAAGACCTAATAAAAGAATTCGGAGAAAAAGAATACTATCGTCTGGGAGGATATGATAAGGTAATCCGTATTAAGTTAGAATCCGATTATCTGCGTCATCTTGCCATGATAGGTGCAGATAAACGTTATGGAAAAGACCGGAGCGAAGAAATCGTTGAACGCCTCGAATTCGAACTTGATACAATGAAAAAAATGGGATTCCCCGGCTATTTTCTTATCGTTCAAGACTTTATTGCTGCCGCCCGTCAGATGGGTGTAGCTGTAGGCCCTGGACGTGGTTCGGCTGCCGGTTCGGCTGTAGCCTATTGTTTGGGGATTACAGATATTGACCCTATTAAATATGACCTTCTTTTTGAACGTTTTCTTAATCCTGATCGTATATCTATGCCCGATATAGATATTGACTTTGATGATGACGGGCGTGGAAAGGTATTAAAATGGGTGACAGAAAAATATGGACAGGAACGAGTAGCTCATATTATTACATATGGTACGATGGCTACTAAATCAGCTATAAAAGATGTAGCCCGTGTACAGAAACTACCTTTAGCTGAATCAAACCGATTAGCGAAATTTGTACCAGACCGTATTCCGGATAAAAAGAAAGTAACTCTTAAAGATGCAATTGAATATGTTCCTGAATTGAAGGAAGCAGCCAATAGTCCAGATCAGATCACCAGAGATACAATCAAATATGCGCAAATGCTCGAAGGTAATGTTCGCAATGTGGGAGTACATGCATGCGGAATTATTATCGGACAACAGGATATTTCTGATGTTGTTCCCGTCAGTACGGCTGAAGATAAAGAAACAGGTGAAAATATCCTTGTTACTCAATATGAAGGTACTGTAATAGAGGAAACAGGCCTGATAAAGATGGACTTTCTGGGATTGAAAACCCTTTCTATTATCAAGGAGGCACTTGAAAATATAAAACATACAACAGGGGAGACTATCGATATAGATAATATTTCACTTGAAGATACGAAAACATATGAGCTGTATAGTCAAGGGAAAACGACCGGTACATTCCAGTTTGAGTCTGCCGGTATGCAAAAATATCTGAAAGAACTACAGCCGACAAAGTTTGAAGACCTGATAGCTATGAATGCTCTGTATCGTCCCGGCCCGATGGACTATATTCCCTCCTTCGTTGCCCGTAAACATGGGCGCGAAGAGATATCATATGATATTCCCATTATGGAACGCTATCTGAATGATACATATGGAATTACAGTATATCAGGAACAGGTCATGCTTCTATCCCGCTTATTAGCTAATTTTACGCGTGGTCAATCGGATGAACTACGTAAAGCAATGGGGAAAAAGCTAATTGATAAAATGAATGCGTTGAAGGCTAAATTTCTCGAAGGTGGAGCAAAAAACGGACATGATAAGAAAACACTGGAAAAGATATGGGCCGACTGGGAGAAATTCGCATCTTATGCCTTCAATAAATCGCATGCTACATGTTACTCGTGGGTAGCCTATCAGACTGCTTGGTTAAAAGCTAATTATCCATCAGAATACATGGCTGCCGTACTTTCCCGAAATCTCTCAAATATAACTGAAATTACAAAATTCATGGATGAATGTAAAGCCATGAATATGAATGTACTTGGCCCGGATGTCAATGAATCATATCTAAAGTTTGCAGTGGATAAAAAGGGAGATATCCGTTTCGGACTGGCTGCTGTGAAAGGAGTAGGAGAGGGTGCTGTAATGAATATAATACAGGAAAGGGGAAAGAACGGCCCTTTCAAAAGTATTTTTGATTTTGTGGAACGGGTTAATTTGAGTTCCTGCAATAAGAAGAACATAGAATCTCTTGCTTTGGCCGGGGCATTTGATGAATTCCAGGAAATTAACAGGGAACAATTCTTTGGAGCGAATGGAAAAGGGGAAACATTTATCGACCAATTGATTAGGTATGGCAATAAATATCAGATAGACAAAGAACAAGCAACAAATTCCCTTTTTGGCGATGATACTTCTTTTGATATAGCACATCCTGATATTCCCAAAGTAGAAAAATGGTCTGATCTGGAAAGATTGAATAAAGAGCGTGAGCTAATTGGTATTTATCTTTCAGCCCATCCTCTTGATGAATATAGGCTGATATTAGATCATGTATGTAATGTGGGGATGAGCGAAATAGAGGATAAAGATGCCCTGAAAAACCGGGAAATAAGTCTGGGAGGACTTGTGTCCGGAGTACGGGAAGGAATGGCCAGAAACGGCAAACCTTTTATGATACTGAGGATAGAAGACTTTACAGGCAGCGGAGAAATACCACTTTTTGGAGACGACTACATAAACTTTGGTAAATATGGACGTCAAGGTCTTTATCTTTTTATCAAGGGGCGTGTCCAAGGACGCAGATTTGATGCTAACCAAATGGAATTTAAAATAAATTCTATACAGTTATTGCCTGACGTAAAAGATCAGTTAATAGAAAAAATTACGATCACATTACCTCTGCATGATATGAATAACCAAATGGTAGAAGAATTGTCGTCATTAACTAAAAACAATCCGGGTAATTCATTGTTATATTTCCAGGTAGTAGACGGAGAAAGAAATATGAAAGTTGATTTATTCTCGCGTAGTATAAAGGTTAATATTCAAAAGGATTTGATTGATTATCTGATAAGTAACGAAAACTTTGTATTTAAGATCAACTAAAAACTTTCATATATAAAATAGATTAATTACCTTTGCGCTACAAAAAATAAAATAGAGTAAACATATAATAAAAAAGATAAAATAGATATAACTTATGGCTTTAGAGATTACAGATTCGACCTTTGAGGATGTGCTGAATTCCGGCAAACCTCTTGTTATAGATTTTTGGGCAGAATGGTGTGGCCCTTGTAAAATGGTTGGCCCTATTGTGGAGCAATTAGCAACAGAATATGAAGGAAAAGTTACTATTGGTAAAGTAGATGTGGACAACAACGATGAAATAACATCTAAATATGGAATCAGAAATATCCCGACTATCCTGTTTATTAAAGATGGTAAAGTTGTAGATAAACAAGTAGGAGCTACTCAAAAAGCAGCTTTAGCTGAAAAGATCGAGAATTTATTGAAATAATTTATTCGGTTTATATATAACAAGCTTGTCAGGAAAAGACCCTGACAAGCTTTTCTTTTTTATAAAATTCCATATAAAATAACTATATTTGAATACTTATAGTGCATTAGTATGTCAAAGCATATCAGAATCCTTTTCATCATATTTTTATCTGTCCATATTTATAGCTGTACTCAAAAAACAGAAAAACAAGAATGGACTGTCACTCAAGATGGTGAAATGCAATGGAATGGATATATTTGTCATAATTTCTATTATGATGGCAGAAAAACACTTGTTGTTATTCCTAAAGAACCGGCAAAAGGTAATCCCTGGATATGGCGTCCGGCCTTCTTTGGTGCTTATCCCAGTGTAGATATGGCTTTATTGAATAAAGGATTCCATGTTGTGTTTTATGATGTAGCACATTCTTATGGTAATCCCAAGGCTGTAGCTTCAGGTACAAACCTTTATAATTTTCTTGCCAACCACTACCAATTATCACCCAAAGTAACTTTAGAAGGATTTAGCAGGGGAGGATTGTATGCCTTTAATTGGGCTGCTAAAAATACTGATAAAGTTGCCTGTATGTATGTAGATGCTCCGGTATGTAATGTGTTTAGCTGGCCATCGAGAAAACAGCAGGACTTATGGGCAAATCTGCTGAATGAATGGGAACTGACTGATGAAGAAATGAATGATTTTAAAGATAATCCGATAGATAATCTTTCCGTTTTAGCAAAAGCTAATATCCCTATCATTGCCGTATGCGGAGATAGTGACGATGTGGTTCCTTATAAAGAAAACATGGAGATAGTCTACTCCCGCTATTTAGAATTGGGAGGAATAGTAGAAGTTATCTTAAAAGAAGGTATAGGTCATCATCCCCATAGTTTGGAAAATCCGGAACAGATCGTTGACTTCATCCTTAAATATCAATCGTATAACTAAAAAATACAATCATATATGGAAATTGGTATTATAGCCATATTGATTCTTTTAAACGGAATCTTTGCAATGTCTGAAATTGCAGTTATATCTGCACGAAAATCCAGTCTGACCAGTGAAGCAAAAAAGGGAAGTAACTCTGCCCGTGCCGCACTTAATCTTGCTAATAACCCTAATCGATTTCTTTCGACAGTACAAGTAGGAATTACGCTTATTGGTATCTTAACCGGTATATATTCAGGCGATGTTATTGCAAAAGACTTTGCTGTAATATTAAGTAATATCGGTATATCTGCAACCTATTCTTATCCCATAGCCCAGGTAAGCATTGTTATTATAGTTACTTACTTTACTATCATTTTCGGAGAATTAGTGCCTAAACGAATCGGAATGAGTTCGGCCGAGAAGATTTCAAAAATAATAGCACGTCCAATGTACTACCTATCCCTTATTGTATCACCTTTTGTATGGATTCTTTCAAAAAGTACCGGCCTTATTTTTAATCTATTTGGTATAAAAGGTTCAGATGCAAAGGTCACAGAAGAGGAGATTAAATCTATTATACAAGAAGGGACAGAGGACGGAGCAGTGCAAGGGGTGGAACAAGATATTGTAGAGAGAGTGTTCTCGCTGGGCGACCGCGATATCGAGTCGATTATGACACATCGGGGAGACATTGCATGGATAGATACCGACATGTCTAATGAAGAGATTCTCGATATAATCCAAAACAATCCGTATAATAAATATCCGGTTGGGCATAAAGATCTGGATCATGTAGAAGGTGTTGTCTATTTAAAAGATTTAGTTGGAAAGATTGAAAAAGCCGACTTCAATATCCATGATATCATACGTCCGGTACAATATTTTTATGAAAATATGGAAGTGTATAGTGCTCTGGAAGTCATGAAATCAAAACATCTGCAATTTGCTCTTATCTGTGACGAATTTGGCACATTGAAAGGAATAGTTTCTCTGAAAGATATTTTAGAAGCTCTGGTTGGCACAATCCTTGATCCGTTGGAAGAACCTGAAATTATTCAGCGTAAAGACGGCAGTTGCCTTGTGGAAGGGCAGATTTCTTTCTATAATTTTCTCACCTATTTCAAAAGGGGAGAATTACATAATCAGTATGATTATAATACCATCAGCGGTCTTATCCTAGACAAATTAGGCCATATACCACAATCTGGAGAAATAGTGGAGTGGAACGGATTTACTATGGAAGTCGTAGATATGGATGGTGCTCGCATCGACAAAGTCTTGGTGAATCAACAAATAAAAAAGAGCCATTAAAAACAGCTCTTTTATATATATCAATGTTATAATCAGATTAGTATGCGCTTTCGAATTGCTCAAGGAATCGCTTATCGTTTTCAGAGAACATACGGATATCTTTCACTCTGTATTTAAGGTTAGTAATACGTTCTACTCCCATTCCCAGAGCGTATCCTGTATATACCTTACTGTCGATTCCGCAATTTTCCAATACATTAGGATCTACCATTCCGCAACCGAGTATTTCTACCCATCCTGTATATTTGCAGAATGAGCAACCCTTTCCTCCACAGATATTGCATGAAATATCCATTTCGGCACTAGGCTCAGTAAATGGAAAATAAGATGGACGAAGACGTATTTTTGTGTCAGCGCCAAACAGTTCTTTTGCTACAAATAGTAAGGCTTGCCTCAAATCGGCAAATGAAACATTCTTGTCAATATACAAGGCTTCTACCTGATGAAAAAAACAATGTGAACGATTAGAAATAGCTTCATTACGGTAAACTCTTCCCGGACAAATAATGCGAATAGGGGGTTGTTGGTTTTCCATAACACGCGTTTGTACCGAAGAAGTATGTGTGCGAAGAACTATTTCAGGACTGCGTGCGATAAAGAAAGTATCCTGCATATCACGTGCCGGATGATCTTCCGCAAAATTCAGGGATGAAAACACATGCCAGTCATCTTCTATTTCCGGACCTTCTGCAATAGAAAAACCTAAACGGCGAAATATATCACATATATCCTTCTTTACGATCGAAATAGGATGCCGAGTACCTAAAGCTATTGGTGCAGCAGTACGGGTAAGGTCGATAGTATCATCGCCCGATTGTGAACTATCCAAAGATTCCTTTAACTGATTAATCTTATTTTGAGCTTTCTCTTTCAATTCATTCAATCTCATACCCACCTCTCTTTTCTGCTCTGCTGCTACATCGCGGAAATCATTCATCAAAGCGGATACTTCTCCTTTTTTACTCAGGTATTTTATGCGTAAAGCCTCTATTTCTTCGGCTTTATTTACTTTCAGGCTGTCAATTTCTGACAATAGTTTGTTTATCTTATCAATCATATGCTGGTTCTCAATAAAACGAGTACAAAAATACCACCATAGTTCAGAATAACAAAAGAAAACCTGATATATTTTAGTGTGTAAAACAAGAAAGGATGCCATATGACATCCTTTCCTTGTAGATTTAGAATATAATTCCTCGATTCCTTATTTTGCAGCAGGAACAGCAGTAAATACTACTACACGGTTCCATTGGGCTGTAGGGAACAATTGAATTTTATCTCCGGCAGCTTTAGTAGTAATACGGTTTGGAGAGATATTGTATTTATTAATCAACACTTTTGCTACAGCATCAGCACGTTGCTCAGACAAGCGTTGGTTTACAGTTGCACTACCAGTACTATTATCTGCATAACCGGTTACTATAACATTAATACTCGGGTTATCAAGTAGATAACGAGCAGCATTATAGATGTTAATATCCTGGTTTTGTTCTAAATTAGCACTACCTATACGGAATACAACCACTGCATTCAATTCTACTTCGGATACTGCCTCTATCTCTGTTTCTTTCACTATCACCTGAGGTTCAGGCTTAACAGCTAATTCACGTTTCAGTCTGCTTATTTCTGAATCTTTAGTGTCCAAAGATGCTCTTTGTTCATTTATCCTGTCATTCAACGCTTTAATTTCAGCAGGATTAGCCACATCAACAAGTTTGAAACCATCTTTTGATAATTTGAAAGATACACCAGCTAATACATTCACGGTTCCATCATAATTTGTACCAGTCTTAATTCCATTAAAATCATCACGTAACAGGTTTCCTGCAACTTCAAGATTCAGACTAGCCATATCGTTAAGACGAAAATCAGCTTGGACACCAACACGAGGAACAATCATATTTGTTGTTGTAAGACCGCTCTTAGTGTCTTTAAATCCATGAACATAACCAAGCCCGGCAAATGCGATGAAATTGAAAGGCCTGTTTTCTTCAAATGGCAAAAATATATTAGTCAGATTAAACAATGCATCAGCATTGGTCTGAATATATTTTGTTTTGAATGTACCATCCGTTGTCCAATTATAATGCTTAGCAGACCAGCCACCAACCTGTAGACGAGTACCCACCGCTGGTGAAAAATACTTGCCTAATGAAAGAGCTACATGTGGAGTTATCAGATCTCCGAAACCAGCATCTTTGAAACCTTCACTTATAGAATAAGTAGCGCCACCTTGTAATTGTAAGAACCAATTATCTCCAATAGTTGAAGGAGCTAAAGCCTTCTCTTGCGCAAAAACAGGCATTGCTGTAATAGCAATGGCCGCAATACTTAAAATTAATTTTCTCATATTATACATAATTAGTGATTATTACCATTGTAAATTATTGTGTTATTATTAAATCTAAACTGATATAAAAAGGCATTTATCGAGTGCGAATTTACAATAATTTATTTAATAACACTCTATTTGTTAATAAAACAGATTTTGATAAAACATTGTTTTGATAAAGTTTCAATTTGAAGGTTTTTTATATTTTTTATCTATTCTTTTATTCTAAACATGTTATATCTTGATTATTATCTATTGCCATCCGGCGTTTATAAATAAATATCGGACATTATATTAACATATACAATTCTATATTGTTCACGAGATAATATAGAATATATTTATAGTGTTATTCTGTTTTCAACAAAATCGGCTCTATTTGTTTCTGACAGACATGGCACATGTACAGGTTTGTATCCCAATCTTTTATAAACTGACAACATCACCTGATACGTTTCAATGGCTGTTTTAAAATTTTGTTTTCGTTCGTTATCCGTTTGATATATATATTCCCATGGAGGTAATATAAATACCATAAGATTGTATCTATATTGACTAACAGCCGCAACTAATTTCTCATTATACTCAAAATTCATTAATTGTTCATAGCCATATGTATCAGGAATTCCTCTGTCGAAAAAAACTGTATCTCTCTCATCTTTATACTTTTCAAAATCAGATATGGAGTGTAGCAGCATCAATTCTGAATACTTTTCTGCATCCATCCAAGGCAAAGCATCTCCTCCATTATCTATTTGATCTTTAATAATATTTCGTGCTACTTCAGGAATACATTTATAACCCCTCCTTTGTAATTCTTCTAAAAGAGTTGTTTTGCCGGCTCCGGGGCCACCTGTTATGATATAAAAATTTTTCTTCATATGTATCTTTATTTATGACTCAATTTTAACTAAAAGGTAACAAAGGTTACACATTTTCATATTTTTCTTTTATCTATCAGCCAAGGACTAAGAACACTAATGGCTGTCCCGACTATAGATAAATTGGAAAATAAAATATAACAAAACTGGATTGTTTTTTAGGAAAAATAAAAATATACAGGTATGAAATACCTATAAAAAGATGAGATGAGATGAGATGAGAATAGGAAGAATAAAGGTGCTGTCTTTTATTTTTGTTTCTGACAGACAGGGCAGTAATAAATTGATCCTCCCAGATAAGCTTCTTTTATTATTTCCCCACCACAGTTGGGGCAAGGGGCTTTATATGTATTCCTCGATAGAATAGTCTTATATTTGCCAAAGTTACCATAGAAGTCTTTTTCCGTATCACGACCTCCCTTATCTGTCATACTTTGTAATGTTACTTTCAAACTATGAAATAAATCATCTTTCTCTAAATCGGATAGTGTCGATATCTTACGTTTAGGATGGATTGCTGCATTGAACAGTATATCCTGCAATACTCCATTGCCTAGACCCGGGATGCGTTGTTCGGTTGCCAGCAATGCCTTTACAGACATGTCTTTTTTTACGCTTTTGAATATTCCTTCAAAATATTGCCTATCGAAAACTTCACTCAGGGGAGAGATGCTATTCAGGCTGTTACGATGATAAAAATTATCCATTTCACCTTTGTACGCATATATAGCCCCATACATGGCAACAGTAAAGACTAGAAAACTCTTATCTTCAAATACGATTAGCAACTGATGTTTGATAGGATATTTCTCTATAGCCGGATAATATTTAAGATTAGTTCCGTCCCCAATCGTAATTGTTATATCATTATCACAATGAATATCTACATATGCGCCATGCCCTTTGACCGACTCAATCTGTCTGCCGATCAATAAGTCAGGATATGTTTTAGGATCTCCGCTGTACCACGCAAATTTATGAGGACTGGTGGCCTGATGTACCTCTGATATTATCTTGCCATATAAAACATTTTCGGCCTGATGGCTCACTACGGTTGTTTCGGAAATTTCCAGCATAGTATTAAATTATTAGTTATTCAATAATAATGTCGAAGTGGCTTAACAATCCTTCTAATCCGTCTCTGGAGAATCGGGCTTTCTTTGTCTGATTTTGAGTCAGGTCTATACGATAATTATGGGCAGAAGTAAAATTCACTTCCTGCAACTTAGTATTATAAAATATCGCTTCATCCAGATTACAATTTATAAATCCGGATTGCTTCAGATCCGTATCTCCAAAATCGACACCTTTGAGCGAAGAATTTTTGAAGGTGGTTTTGGGCATTTTCCGCTTTTCGAAAGAACTGTAGTCTAATATACAGTTATCAAATCCCACTTCAAAGATAAAATCATGGCAATAATTAAATTTGACTCCCAGTACTTTACAATTTTTGAATTGTATATTATTAAATGTTGATTGGCTAAAATCGGTCATGGCAATATTACAATCAATAAATTCACAATCGGTAAAACTGCAAAAAGTAGCTTTTGCATTCGAAAAGTCACAACCTGAGAAGATACAGTTGTCAAAATCTTCTTTATAGATATCTGTATAAATATTATTGCTGAAAGTTATATCTTCATGAATATTAGCCATAGGTCATTTTTTATTCTCTGATTATCTTAACTTCACCATTTGGTCTCAATCTGATAATGCTCGATGCTTTAGCTTTCGTTTTTTCTTCTTGCCGAAAATTTACTATATAATTCACCCCGTTTTTTATCTCGTCACTTATTTCACTGAAGTTTGCAGGAGAGGGCTCTCCGCTAACGTTAGCTGATGTAGAGACTAAAGCCTTACGAAACCGTTTACACAGCTCATATGAGAACGTTTCTTTAGTAATACGGATTGCCAGACTTCCATCATCAGCAAGTAGATTTGATGCCACATTACGAGCATTATCATAAATAATGGTTAATGGCTTTTCTGTATACTCTATCAAATCCCATGCTATTTGGGGAACATCATTAATATAATAATCCAATTTCACAGGGTTGTCAATCAAGGTTATCAGCGCTTTACTATCTGTGCGTTTCTTCAATTCATATATCTTGCGCACAGCATCTTCATTTGTGGCATCACATCCAATACCCCAAATGGTGTCAGTCGGATAAAGTATAAGCCCTCCGGAAATAAGAACTTCAACAGCCTTTTTTATCTCCTCATTCATACACTTTATATCTTGTTAAGTAATTGAAGAAATAGTACATCCTCAAATTTATCTCCTCTTTGCACCCAATCTTTTAAAATGCCAACTTTGACATATCCTGTTTTCTCAAAAAGGCTGATACTTTTTATGTTGCTTATAGATATGTATGCATATATCTGATGTAGATAAAGAAATTTGAATGCATAACTTGTCATCAATTCCAATGCCTGAGTGGCATAATGTTTTTGGCGGTGAGCTTCATCTATTAATATACCCATTCCTGCCCGGCGGTTATGTGCATCTATATCATACAGATCTATAGTGCCTATCGTCGTGTTGTCTTCCAAGAGGTCTATCATCAACCGGAGTTGTTTACTCTGATAGATATCCATTTCCAATGCATCATTAATATACTGGCGTAAGACCAGTTTTGAATATGGCGCCATTGTATTCCCATGTATCCAAAGAGAAGTGGAGTTTTCCCATTTATAAAGCACATCCAAATCCTCAGGTTCAACAGCACGAAGCTTTATTTGTGAATTTCTCAGTAGCATATCTCAATTTTTTATATTGTCAATATCCGTTTCTTTCAAACATCTCTCCAAGCCTGATAAAGAAGTTTCTCTTCCGGCGGATAATACGTTGATCACTACCGGGAGACATCAGTACTCTGTCAAATGATGTTTCACCTCTTTCCATTGCCTGAATAATATGATATATGGTACCCCAGCTAGGCAAACCGCCAACATTCCTGTCATCGATGAACATATCGGATGTTAGTTTCCTGCCGGCTGTAGCCCGGTCTTCTTCCGGATGGTTTTTATTAGCAGCATAAAACTTTAGTCCTTTTTTCGCACAATAATCGACTGCTTCCTGGAGCAATTTCCCTTCACGTACGCTCCACATAATAAGTGTATGTCCTTCCTGTTGTAGTTTCAATAAGGTTTCTATGGCAAAAGGAATCGGCTTTCCTATCTTGGGATATTCATGTTCTACTATTGTTCCGTCAAAATCTACAGCTATTATCATATATTTGTGTTGTTTTGTTCATTATCCGAATTGTTATTTGTCTCATTTTTGTCTTCCATATCACCCTTATTAGGATAACAAAAGAATATAGCAAATATAGTAATAATAGTCATATATACAGCGTTTTGAGAGTTGAATAAATATAATCCTGCCAGATTAAATAAAATCACAACATCCAATATACCCAAACGTAATATATAGATATTAAAGTATTTTTTCAAGAAAGATTCATAGTCCAACCCTTCCAGTTTCTTATATCTGGAATGAAATAATTTCAATGCCAGAGGAATACCTCCAAGGGTAACTATAATAGAAAATTGCTGGAATGTAACATCACTGGTTTCCTGCCAGTCAATTCCCCTGTTCAGGAAAAGAACAATCAGAGCCGCTACAGAAAGTATAATACTTGTCCAGAATAGTAATAGGGTTGTATTTCTTATTTTTTTAGTTTGTTCTGTCAATGACATAGTTTACATTTTGTATGATTCGTTAAATAAAGTCCGGTTAAGTATAGAACGTCCAAGGGTTATTTCATCCGCATATTCTATCTCATCGCCAATAGAAACACCTCTTGCTATCATTGTTATTTTTACATCATAAGGCATTAGTTTTTTATAAATATAAAAATTGGTCGTGTCGCCTTCCATTGTTGTACTCAATGCCAGAACGATCTCTGATATTCCGCCCTGTGACACACGTTCCACCAAACTATCAATTTCCAGGTCGGAAGGCCCTATGCCGTCAAGGGGTGAAATGATACCTCCTAACACATGATAAAGCCCTTTATATTGCATGGTGTTTTCAATTGCCATCACCTCTTTTATATTTTCGACCACACAAATAACAGAAGCATCACGTGATTTATCTGAGCATATCGGACATATTTCATCATCACAGATATTATAGCAATGCGAACAATATTTTACTTCCTGCTTTAATTTGAGAAGTGCCTCCGAGAAGCTTTCTACCATCGAATTATCCTGCCTCAATAGATATAAAATCAACCTTAAAGCTGTTTTTCTTCCAATACCGGGCAACTTGGCAAATTCGTTTACAGCATTTTCTAATAAAATAGAGGGATATTTTTGATTCATATTTGTATTTAAGTAATAGAAAAGATTTAATGCAACGACATTTGATCATAACAAATTGTTGCTGTTGTATATACAAAAATAATAATTAGGTTTGCAACCTTAATGGTTTGCAAAGATAAAAATAAATCATTACCGACTTGAAAATACGCTAATCCGGAAAGGGGATTTTAAGAATTAAAAACTATTTGATTGTTCATAAGTTATATCTATAAAAATATTTTCAGATGTCATTATTACAACTGTTTAAGAATATAAAGCCATATGTCTATCCATACCGTTGGTTGGTCGTATTAGCATTGGTACTAACGTTTATAGGCTCTCTTACTGCACAGGTGAATGCCTGGGTGTTACGCTATACTGTAGATGAAATCAATGCTCTGGTAGAAGCGCACAAAGGCTTAGAGGAAGGATTGACCATCCTCATTACCATTTCTCTTATTCTTATTAGTAAAGAAATCATTAACTCATTTATTCAGTTCGGACAGAAATTTTATGGCGAAAAATTACGGATATTTATTTCCAAAGACCTCGCACAGTCTATAATCGATAGGATATTGACCTATAAACTGGCGTTCTATACATCCTGAGGTAATCAACCAGGGAAAATGCAAACCCGTATCGATAGAGGTGTGGAAAGCCTTACCCGCCTTGTCCAGAATTTTTTCATCGATATTCTCCCTCTGTTTGCCAATTCAATTGTGGCACTGATAATGATGTTCAACGCCAACTTTTATGTAGGCTTAGTCGGACTGTGTATTATTCCCATATATTATTATGTCAGCAGGCAACAGGCGATAAGAATGAGTGGGGCGCGACGTTCAATAAAAGAATTAAGGGAAAACAAAAGCCAGGGAATATTAGGAATACTGGAATCGATTACAGTTATCAAGTCATTTATCAGGGAAAGCATTGAAAGTGATAAACAAATGACTTTGCAAAATAATCTTACCGCCGAGCAAATGAAAACCCGCAAGATAAGCTTTTTGTTTGATGGTTTGAAAAGCTTTATCGAGCAGATAGGTGTAGTTATTATCATTATACTCACTGCTTACTTTGTACTCACTGGACAGATGACAATAGGAGCCATTATGTTCCATATTCTACTATTTAATAACGTATCGGCGCCCATACGTCAATTGCATCGTATATACGATCAGATGAATGATGCCCTCATTTATTCCGAAAGTTTTTTTGATGTACTCAAGGCTGATGATCAGATTGAAGAATCAGGTATTTATAAAGGAAAAATATCAGGGAAATTTGAAATTAAGCATGTAGACTTCACCTATCCTGACAATGAACAAAAAACACTCTTCGACATAAACATGAAAATACAACCCGGACAAACTACAGCTTTAGTCGGTTTGTCAGGAGCAGGGAAAAGTACATTGGTAAACTTATTAGATAAGTTTTATCAACCTGATTCGGGCGAAATACTATTAGATGGAATTTCTCTGAACGATTACAATACAACATATCTTCGCGATAATATAGGGCTCGTTCTTCAAAAGAATCATATTTTCAACGGTACTGTGGAAGAAAACATTCGTTATGGAAATCCGAATGCAACAAACGAGCAGGTGATAGATGCAGCTAAAAAGTCTTATATACATGATCAGATAATAGAGTTGGAAAATGGATATAAAACATCAGCTTTATCCCTGTCGGGCGGTCAACAACAAAAAATTGCCATTGCACGGATGTTCCTGAAAAACCCACCGATCATATTTCTGGATGAACCGACTGCCAGCCTGGATGCTGTGGCTACCGAACAAATAAAAAACAGTCTGGATGCAATAAAGAAAGACCGTACTGTAATAATTATATCACATAGTATTTCCCAGATCATCGATTCAGACTGTATTTATGTAATGAAAGAGGGTAGGGTGGTTGAATCCGGTACACACGAAGAAATATACCATCAGGAAGGAGTATATAAGGAAATATTCGATGCTATGGCCCGCAGCCTTAATATAGATAAGATTTCGAAAACACTGGATTAAAAAAACTCCTATTGACAATGAACTAAATGCATGAATGTCCTGTTTTTATGAAAAAACTTACTAAGTTCAGTCAACTATAAAATATGGATTTATACTACGCCTTCTCTATGCTAATAATAGTAGCTACAGCATTTGCTTATATCAATATGCGCTTTCTGAAATTACCATCTACCATAGGCATTATGGTTATAGCCATATTGGTATCAATAGCTGTAGTTATTATTAAAAAAGTTACATCCGCTCATCCGCTTAGCAATTTTTCAACATTAATAGGACATATTGATTTTACTCAGGTATTGATGGGAGGAATGCTTAATTTCCTTTTGTTTGCGGGAGCCATTAATATAAATCTGAAAGACTTAAAAGAACAAAAACTTCCGGTCATCGTCTTTTCTTCATTGAGTGTCATCATTTCCACGTTTGTAGTAGGCTTTACTCTCTACTTTCTGCTCGATGTTATACTCCCTATGGTACATATTCATCATCAGGTACCGTTGATATATTGCTTGTTATTTGGAGCCTTGATCTCACCTACCGATCCTGTAGCCGTACTGGGAATTTTGAAAGAAGCTAAAGTTTCGAAGTCATTGGAAACAAAAGTAGCAGGAGAATCCTTGTTTAATGATGGTGTAGCGGTCGTTGTTTTTACCCTTTTATTTAATATCGCTCAAGGCTTCGAATCTGTACACGATCTTACTTTTATAAGTGTTTCCTGGTTATTAATCAAAGAAACAGTAGGCGGCATTTTAGTCGGATTAGCCCTTGGTGAGCTTGGGGTTTATATGATGAGACAAGTAAAGGATTACAAGGTGTCTGTTCTTATCACTCTTTCTATTGTTATGGGAGGTTATATGATCGCTTACGGGATGAATATTTCAGGCCCGTTGACAATGGTTACAGCCGGATTAATAATTGGTGACTCGAGGCGTAAAGTTCTGGAGAACCATACACTGGAAACAAATTATATTGGTGTCTTCTGGGAACTGATAGATGAAGTACTGAATGCAATTCTGTTCCTCTTCATAGGATTCGAATTATTATTGATTCCAAATATCGGGCATTATTGGGCTATAGGCATATTGGGTATTATTGTAGTGCTTTTTGCCCGTTATGTTTCTATTAGGATACCAACTGTAATTATACCGTTCAAGGAAAAATTTTCGAAAGGGACAATAACAATTCTTGTATGGGGTGGCCTTAGGGGAGGGGTGTCTATAGCATTAGCATTATCTTTACCTCAAGGCCCTTATAAAGAAACAATTATAGCAATCACCTATTTTGTGGTTGTCTTTTCTATTATTGTTCAGGGATTGAGTATAAGTAAGCTGGCGGGCAAGATTAATGTCCAATAAAAACCATTATATTTCTCTTTTGTGATAAATAATCTTAATAGTAAAGGAATATCTGAAAAGATACTGCTGTTTAAATGAGATTATAAGCGCAATTTTTAATACTTTTGCGATTCTAAAAGATTGGATTATTAGACTCTTTAAGCAAATATTTCTATCTGCATTAGGGATCATTGTCGGAATGATTGTCCTTTTGTTTGGCCTCTTGAATACTCCTGCTGTACAGGAATATGCAAAAAACATTATTGTTGACGAATTAAAAGGGAAACTTGGGACAGAATTAGGTATTGGTAAACTAAGTTTCCAACCTTTCAATACAATCGCTTTAGATAGCGTATATCTGTATGATCAATCAAATAAGCAAGTATTATTAGCTGAGAGGATTTCTGCCGGTATAAACATTTTTTCTCTACTGCAAGGAGATATTGTCATCACTTCAGCCTGGTTGAACAATTTCGAACTTCACTTATCAAAAGAAACGAAAGAAGCGCCTCTTAATATACAATATGTTCTGGATGCCTTTAAGAGTCAGGATGAAAAACCAAAATCAAAAATTAATTTTGTAGTCAACTCTCTCAATATATCTGATGGTACATTTTACTATGATATTGGAGATCAATTTCAAAAAGATATTGGTTTCGATCCGAATCATATTTTAGTGTCAGACTTTAATGCTAAGCTAGCACTTAAGTCGTTAGACTCCGATTCATTGAATATTCAGATAAAGAAAATAGAATTAAAAGAAAAAAGTGGATTTGAAGTATCTGATCTCAGTTTTCGTCTTATATCACAAGGAAAGAAGTATTCGGTTAAAGGCTTTGACTTAAGTCTGCCTTCTTCAAATCTTTCATTCAATAAATTAGATTTGGATTTAACTCCAATAAACGATACAGCAAATATATTAGATTACGCCACTTTGGATTGTATAATTGCTCCTTCAAATATTTTACCGAAAGATATTTCTGCCTTTATACCGGCTCTGAGTAACTTTGATGAGCTGCTTATCTTTCAAGGAAAATTTTCAGGAAATATAAACGATTTCTCAGCTAAGGATCTATCATTTCGTAATGGAGAATCTCTCTCTCTCTTGGCAAATATAGAAATAAAAGACATTCGCGAAAAAGACAAAACTTATATATTAGGCAGTATCAATGAATTAATTGTCGACTCTCAGGTTGCCGAGACTTTTATAAATGATTTTTCTGAAAAAAAAATAGTATTACCCAAACAGTTGAAAAAACTGGGACGGGTGTCTTTTGAAGGAGATATATCCGGCTTTCTCAATCAACTTACTGCGTTTGGGAGCTTAGAAACTGCTTTGGGAATAGTAAAAACAGATATTCTTTTTGGTTTTAATTCCCGGAAAAATATTGAAATGTATGCTAAGGGTAACATTTCGGCATCAGGATTTAAGCTGGGTGAGCTATTAGATAATAATGACCTCGATAAAATTTCTCTGCATTTATCTGTTGATATGGAAAAACCTATACATCAAAAGATCAGAGGCACAGCCGAAGGAGAAATTTCTGATTTTGATTTTAATAGCTATACTTACGATAATATAGCGATCAATGTAGAATATGATGGGTTGAAAATAGATGGGAGTCTTGATCTTAATGACCCTAATGGGAATGTTACTCTGGCAGGATTGTTTGATCTTTCTGATAAGGATAATCCGGAAGTAAATTTTGCGGCACGTGTAAAGGATGTGCAATTAGGGAACCTAAATTTGGTTAAGAATCTGGACTATTCATATCTGTCATTTAATATAGATGCTGATTTTGTAGGAAAAGATATTGATAATGCCGAAGGATATATAAACATCGATTCAATTGATTTTATCAGAGATGATAAAGTGTTTATAATGAGTCAATTCCTAATCGAAATAGCAGGGTTAGCCGGTGAGAAAAAGTTGTCCCTCGAATCTGATATAATAAACGGGAATATATCGGGTTCGGTTGCGTTTTCTTCTATCGCTGATAATATACAACAAACCTTTCGCATGTATCTTCCCTCCCTGATAGCACCTAATAAAAAGAAAACTCCGGAAGATAAAGACAATATATTTAACTTTGATTTTACGGTTAACAAGACAGATAGCCTGAGTGATATCTTCAAATTACCTGTTACTTTGTTCGATCAAACCCGGATAAAAGGGAACTATGATAATATTACCGATAAATTTAATTTAGATGTATCGACCTCGGCATTAAAGGCTGCCGGAATGAATCTCAAAGACGTACATGTAGTCATTAACAATCCGGATGATGCAATAATTGCAAATATAAAGACCTCAATAATGGGCAAAAAGGAATCTGTTAATGAAATTGCAATAAATTCCTCGGCTAAAGAGAACCTTGTTAATACCAAAATCTCATTAATAAATAAAGGTTTTCAGAAAGCAGACGGAGAATTCTATATATCTACATTGTTTGACAGAGAGGAAGCTGAAAGTCCATTACATATAGATGTAAATGTAAACCCCAGTAAACTATTGTTAAATAATGCATATTGGGAGATGACAAAATCTCATATACACATACAGGAGGGTATATATGCTATTGACAATTTCCATGTATATAATGAGAATGGTGATCAGGAAATTAAGATAAATGGTAAGTACTCTACCAAAAATACAAATGATATACTAAAGGCTGAATTAAAGAAAATAGATTTACAATATATATTTGAAACATTAGCTATAGATGCCCTTCAATTTGGAGGATTAGCTTCCGGAAATCTATTTGTTTCTACTATAGAATCGAAACCATATGCCAACACCCGTCTGGATGTTACAGGTTTTAAATTTAACGGAACAGATTTGGGAGAGTTAAATATATTCAGTGAATTTGAGGAAGCTACAAAAGAAGTTATACTGGAAGGACTCATTGTAAGTAAAGAAAAAAAGGAAACAAAAGTTAACGGTAGGATTGATCCGGTCAAGCAAGGATTATCTATATATTTTGATGCAGATAGTGTGGATATGAGCTTCTTGAATAAATATGCTCAGGTTCTATTTGACGACATTAAAGGCCGTGGAACAGGAAATGTGCATCTGTTCGGCAATTTTTCAGATGTAACTGTTGAAGGGAAAGCTTTTGTACAGGATGGTAACCTGGGAATAAACTTCCTTAATACAAGGTATAGCTTTACCGATACAGTATTCATGAAAAAAGACCTGATATACTTTAATAACCTGAAACTAACCGATCAACACAATAATATAGCCAGTGTAAATGGGAAAATAAGCCATGATTATTTCCGTGACTTTGCATATGTAGTTGATTTATCCGCAAACAACTTCTTATTGTACAGTGCCACACAACAACAAAATCCGATTTTCTATGGTAAGGTTTTCGGAAGCGGGAACGGAACAGTTAGTGGGGATGAAAGTAAAGTTGATATTGACATCCGTATGCGCACTGAAGACAAAACCGTTGTACAGATGAATTTCATGGAAGATTATATTAACGAATACTCATTTATTACATACAAGCAAAAAGATACTATACAAACAGAAACGTCACTAATTGTACCACCAATTCAAATAAATTCTGAAATAGCAATAAATATGAATTTTTATATTGATGCTACCCCAGATGCTATAGTAGAAATAGTAATGGATCCTGTTGGAGGTGATGTGCTGAGGGGATCGGGTAGTGGTGCTATGCAATTTCAATGGATGTCAGGAGCTTCGCCACGCTTATTTGGAACATATAATATTGCCCGTGGAAGTTATAACTTTACATTCCAGCGTATAATGGAGCGAAGGTTTATGATACAGGAAGGTAGCAATGTTCAGTTTAGAGGAGATCCTTTTGAGGCCTTATTAGATGTAGATGCGATATATAAAATAAACGCAAGCTTATATGATTTGGATCAAAATCTGGCTCAAAGTACAGGGTTGTCTACTATTCCTGTTAATTGTGTATTGAACCTTACCGGAGCATTGCGTCACCCCAATGTTGGGCTCGATATCACTTTCCCATCTGCCGATTCGGAAGTTGCACGACAATTAAAGAGCCTGATAAATACAGAAGATGAGATTAATAAACAAGTAGCCAGCTTGCTGATATTGTCAAAATTCAGGGCGCCTCAGGATGCGAATGTTGAAAATCCGACTTCCGATTTTGCCGCTATGGCTTCAGCCACATTATCCAATCAATTAACGAAATTAGTCAGTCAGATAGATAACAGATGGCAATTGGGTACGAATATCAGATATAGTGACAGGGAAATGACATACACTGAAGCCGAATTATTACTTTCCAGCCAATTGTTAAATGACAGGCTTCTTATAAATGGGAATTTTGGTTATCGCCGCAATGACCTTAATTCAATGGGAAATATCGATAAAGAAGTGATGATTACCGATGTAGATATTGAATATCTTCTTAATAATGCCGGAACATGGCGTATTAAGGCATATAACCACTACAACGAGAAGTTTTATTATACCGGTAATGCTACCCAGACTCAAGGGGTTGGTATTATCTACAAAAAGGACTTTGACGAATTGTACGAATTATTCCACAGACCACGCCCGAGATTTACTCTTCCATCGGATACCATAAGACCTATTGTTCCCGATTCGTTAGAAAAAGGAAGTCCTTTAAGTCATTTCATCAAACTGAAAAAATGAGGCTAAGCGATGAACTTATTCGGTTTGTGAATGAACACGAAAAGGAGGATGTTCATACGCTGGCTTTACAATCACATAAATACCCTCAAATAGATATTAGCTTAGCTATATGCCAAATAACAGGCAGGAGAATAGCTAAAGATAAAATCCCTGCATGGTATGAGAATCAGCAAATTGTATATCCTAAACACTTACCTTTAGAGCAAAGTTCGTCTCAGGCTACAGCTCAGTATAAGGCATCTCTGTGTAGTGGTAAATCAATGGTTGATTTGACAGGCGGTTTGGGTGTCGATTTCTATTTTATCTCACAAAACTTTAACAATGCCACATACGTAGAACAACAATATGCATTGGCTGAATTAGCAACTTATAATTTTAAGGTATTAGGACTAAATGTTCAAACTGTAAATGCGGATGCTATAGATTATTTACATTCAATGTCGTATGTCGATTTGATTTACATTGATCCCGCTCGTAGAGATAATATTGGCAAAAAGACTGTTAGGATAGAAGATTGTACCCCTAATATTCTCGAAATAGAAGATCTATTAGAACAGAAAGCCGAAAGGGTTATGATCAAGCTATCTCCAATGTTGGATATTTCATTAGCCCTAAAATCTCTGAAAAATATCTCTCAGGTGCATATTATAAGTGTAGATAACGAGTGTAAGGAACTTCTGTTTATTAAAGAGAAAGAAGTAATTAATACAATCTTCCATTGTATCAATATCTATAATGGGGCAACGGATATTTACACATTTACCAAAGAGAAAGAGGCTGATTCAAATATATCTTGTCCATCCGTTCCGGGAAAATACCTTTATGAACCTAATGCTTCCATCCTTAAAGCAGGGGCATATAAAATTATAGCGGATGAATACTCTGTGAGCAAGCTACATCCTAGCAGCCATCTATATACATCGGATAGATTAATCTATTTTCCCGGACGAAAATTTACTATTGATGGTATTTATACCCTCAATAAGAAAGATATAAAAGAATATATCGCTCCATTAAAGCAAGCTAATATCACTACCCGTAACTTTCCATTATCGGTAAACGAAATCAGAAAAAAGACAGGACTAAAGGAGGGAGGAGATATTTATATATTTGCTACTACACTCGCAAATGATAAGAGAGTGCTGATCATTTGTCGAAAAGCCTGACTCAACTATTTCTCCCTCGACTGAAGCGTTTGTACACCTATAAGGCTATCATAACGCTGTCCGGCAGGACGATAATAGACATAGATCGTATATTCGTTTTCTGCTTCAAAGTAATTACCTTCGATCTTTGCTGTCGAAAAACCGTTGCTCTCTTTTGTGAGATATTGATAATTATATAAGCCTTGCTTCAGCAACAAGGATAGATTATATGCTTTATTCTCTTCATTATATTTCATTATATATTTATCAGAGAAGGTGTTATTAGTGAAGTCTCCATTAATATAGATATCTTGATTTAAAGGCTGTTCCATCTCTAACGTAAAATTAGTTGTGAAATAATCAGCCTCAGTAGCACTATTATCTCCCTCGTTTGTACGTATGAAATAACGGCCGTTCTGATCCTGATCGTAGCTGTATCCGCGTCCTGCACGTATTTTATCAATAGCGATTCCCATCGTATAGCCTGGGCGTGTGTATTCTATATGCGCTACATTCATCCCATTATATCGGTAACTTGCCGTTTCGAAGCGCCGATACTCATTCCCCGCTTCAAAAATCAATTCCCGATTATGCTCAAAAACTAATTTTCCTGGATTTACATAAGTTGGCTTTATCTTCGCCCGTTCATTATCCATTCTGTTATTTTGTTGAGCAAAAATAAACAATTCCGTAAATGGATCACGAATATTTATCCCCTGATGATGCAATGTAAAGGATAATTGCTGATGAGCTTTATTACTGTCAATATCGGTGTTGCTTGAGACAGCTGCAGCTATACTTAACTGGTTGTCAACTATCGAGAAACAAGCTGTTAATAGAACCATATTAGGGCTATCTTCTTCATATACTTCAATAGCATAGTTCCCTGATAATTTGAAATTAATATCCCGGTTTGGAATTCTAAGTTTGAAGTTAGTATATTCGACAGTAGTATTCAGCGATGGAGAATAATCATCCAGCATATTATCATTAAATCCGGTCAGATAATCTATCTCAGATATTGAGGTACTCTTTTTCCAGAAAGCATCGCAATGTACAATCCTGTAACGGAGCCTGTTAAACGAATCATCGGATATACGGTCGAAACTCAAATCAATATAGTCGTTTCCGCCAAGTTTGATGACAGGAATTTTACTCCAATCGCCGTTCATAGTTGCCTGAACAGTATATATTTCGGATGAGATAGCTTGTGTTTTATATGATTGTGCGGGCAGAACCAGATATAAAAACAGAAAAAATGATGTAAAAATATATTTCATCTCATACCAGTTTAAATTCACTAAGAACAAATGTAAGTAAAAACCTTTAAACTGCTGTATTAGAAAAGAGAATGAGTGTTAAATAATGAGGATATGATATATAAAAGAGGAAGTTACTCCTCTTCTATATCTTCTTTCATATTATGGAAAACGTTTTGAACATCGTCATCGTCTTCAAATTTATCCAACAGTTTTTGTATCTGTTCTTGTTGTTCTTTAGATAGTTCTTTCAGATCGTTAGGAATACGCTCAAACTCGGCACTATGTATTTCAAATCCGTTTTCTTCGAGATATTTCTGTATTTCCGAATACGATTTAAATTCACCATACAATATTATTTCATTCCCATCTTGTTCTAATTCATCTACTCCATAATCAATAAGTTCAAATTCTAGATCTTCAAGCGAGACTCCTTCTTTAGGAGCAATTTTGAAAACACACTTGTGATCGAACAAAAACTCTAAACTACCTGAGGTGCCAAGCGAACCATTGTGCTTATTGAAATAGCTCCGTATATTCGCGACTGTGCGGGTTGGGTTATCTGTAGCAGTTTCTACCACAATAGCAATACCAAAAGGGCCATATCCCTCGTATACTACTTCTTTATAATCAGCTTCATCTTTAGATATCGCTTTTTTGATAGCCCTTTCCACATTATCCTTAGGCATATTCTCTTTTTTAGCCTGTTGCATAAGTACCCGAAGACGTGGATTGGTATCAGGTTCAGGGCCACCTTCTTTAGCAGCTATTGTAATTTGTCGACCCAGTTTAGTAAACACACGGGCCATATTTCCCCAGCGTTTAAGCTTCGTAGCTTTGCGGTATTCAAACGCTCTTCCCATAGTTGATATTTATTTTCTAATATTTGATTTTTTGATACCGCAAAAGTATAAAAAATATTGTAGATTCACCTTTCTCGTATATATTATCTTACGAATATATCAAATTGGCATATTTAAGAAAAATAGCAAATAAAACAATATCAGACCCTAATTATTATCTGATATATTAATCTGGGAAGGAATAGTGATTATATTATCAAAAATGCTTCCTATGGGTAAGCTTGAATAGAATTTTCATTAGGTAATGAAAACCAACAATAAAAAGTCCCCCTATAATAAGGGCAACTATTCCTAGTATAATATTATTGTGAATAACATTATAAAAAGCCACGCCACTCCATCCGAAACCCAATAGAAAACTTACAAGATTACGAAGCGAGTATAGCTTGAATGAGCCATCATTATTATTTAGGTCTGAAGCTATTTCATGTTCCGCATCCGTGCCTATGAAGATAATAAGTGTCTGGAGGATAAAGATAACACTAGAGCCAATGGCTATATGCCAAAAGAATAAGCGAGAAGGATCCATATCTAGAAAAAACTCTTTCATACTGTTAGTTTGTTTTTATTAGTTGATTTAGGTTATTACAAATATATAGTTTATTTCAACGCTCACAATAACAGATACTCTTTTCAACTATTAATATTTCCTAAACATAGAAAAAATGCCTTTAATACTCATTCTGCCAAAAATCTCTTAGCGGTTTTTCCTATACTCATAAGTATTTTGTATTTTTGACGAACTTTTTTGAAAATATAAAACATCACATATGAATATCTCATACAATTGGTTGAAAGATTACCTCGATTTTGATCTAACTCCGGAAGAAACATCCGACGCCCTTACTTCCATCGGACTCGAAACCGGAGGGGTAGAAGAAGTAGAAACTATAAAAGGAGGGCTCGAAGGACTTGTTATAGGCGAAGTGCTGACTTCCACAGATCATCCTGATTCAGATCATTTACATATAACTACAGTAAACATCGGACAGGATGAACCTTTACAGATCGTATGCGGTGCTTCTAATGTCGCTGCCAGGCAAAAGGTAGTAGTAGCAGTGGTAGGTACAAAGCTGTATTCAGGGGAGGAAACCTTTACTATTAAGAAATCGAAGATAAGAGGTGTCGAATCTCATGGGATGATATGTGCTGAAGATGAAATTGGTCTGGGTAAAAGCCATGCAGGTATCATTGTCCTCCCTGCTGATACTAAGGTCGGAATCCCGGCCAAAGAATACTATGATATTAAAAGTGAATATGTGCTTGAGGTAGATATTACGCCAAACCGCATGGATGGAGCATCTCATTATGGTGTGGCACGCGATCTTTATGCATATTTCAAACAAAATAAGCTAAAAGGTACACTTTCTCTCCCGTCTATTGATAGTTTTAAGATAGATGAACCGACAGGAGGAATAAAGGTGATTGTAGAGAATATAGAAGCCTGTCCTCGCTATGCCGGGGTGACAATCAAAGGAGTAAAAGTTTCTGAGAGTCCCGATTGGCTTAAAGACAGGCTGACACTAATCGGTCTGCGTCCGATTAATAATGTAGTAGATATTACCAATTTTGCATTGCATTCCTTAGGGCATCCATTACATGCTTTCGATGCCGATCATATATCAGGTGGGACTGTTATTGTGAAAACATTGCCCGAAGGCACTAAGTTCACCACTCTTGACGAGGTGGAACGTACATTGAGCGATAAAGACCTGATGATATGCAACGATAAAGACGGAATGTGTATCGGAGGTGTATTTGGTGGTCTTAGATCGGGAGTAACAGAAGAAACCACGAACGTTTTCCTTGAATGTGCTTACTTCAATCCTAAGTGGATACGTAAGACTGCACGCCGTCATGGTCTGAGTACAGATTCGTCTTTCCGTTTCGAACGTGGAGCAGATCCTAACGATACACTTTATGTGATTAAATACACAGCCCTGCTAATCCAGCAACTGGCAGGTGGAAAGATTACAGGCGAAATAGAGGATGTCTATCCTAATCCCATAGAAAAACCTGTAGTAGAAGTATCCTATAATAAGATAAATACGCTGATAGGTAAAGAGATCGATAAAGATACAGTTCATTCAATATTGAAGAGCCTTGAAGTAGATATATTGAATGAAACAGAAGAAGGTCTTAGGCTTGCAATCCCTACATATCGTGTAGACGTATTAAGGGATGTGGATGTAATAGAAGATATCCTGCGCATATATGGTTACAACAATATAGAAATGGGCGAAAGCCTGAAATCGAACCTGTCGTATGAAACAACTACCGATAAAAGTTATGATCTGCAAAATCTTATTGCCGAACAACTGACTGGTGCAGGTTTCAACGAGATAATGAATAACTCGCTTACAAAAGAAGCTTATTTCACTCATTCGGAGGTTTATCCGGCATCTCATAGCGTATATCTGATCAATCCGTTAAGTACCGATCTTAATGTAATGCGTCAAACCTTATTATATGGAGGATTAGAAAGCATAGCATATAACCGTAACCGTCAAAATCCTGATATTCATTTCTATGAATTTGGTAACTGCTATTACTATGACGCTGATAAGAAAATAGAGGGGGAAAACCTAAGGGAGTACTCAGAAGAATTTCACCTTGGCCTATGGCTTAGCGGCAATAGTATAAGTAACAGTTGGGCGGCAACGGACGAAAAATCATCTATTTATCAGCTAAAAGCATATGTAGAGAATATATTGAACCGTTTAGGTATTAGTCCTAACAAATATGATTACGTTCAATTCTCTAATGAGATATTCAGTGCCGCATTGGACATACAGGCCAAAGGAAAAGGGAAATCACTGGGACAATTTGGTATAGTAAGCAAAAAAATGTTGAAAACTCAGGATATCACAGTAGACGTTTACTTTGCCGAATTAAGATGGGATATGCTGATGCGTGAAATAAGGAAGCACAACATCACATTTGCCGACATGTCCAGATTTCCGTCAGTAAGACGCGACCTTGCGCTATTGCTCGACAAGAATATTAAGTTTGAACAGATTGAAGAAATCGCATATAAAAACGAGCGTAAGCTATTGAAGGATGTATCTTTATTCGATGTATATGAAGGTAAAAACCTGCCTGACAATAAAAAGTCATATGCAGTAAGCTTTATTATACAGGATGATGAAAAAACATTGAAAGATAAGCAGATAGATGCAATTATGCAAAAAATACAGAAAGCTCTGGAAAGCGAACTTGGTGCGCAACTGAGATAATAACAGACATCTATAAAATATGTGAAAAGGGTTCTTATTTAAGAATCCTTTTTTCTTTTGTCTTCCATAAAAGCCTTATCTTTGAGATGTTAATTAACTAAAACCTTAAATTAAACGTAATGAACAAATTTCTCACACTTTTATTCTCTTTTGTATTGCTATGCGGCTATACATCAGCACAAGGAACTGGCTGTTCACAGGTCATCGGTATTCCTTTGCATGGCAACACATACATAACCAGTAATGACAAGCCTCGCAATTTTATCAAGGAGTTTGGCATCACCGAATGGAAAGATGCCTCTGTGAAATTCTCATCATGGTTTAAAGTAAGTAACCCCGGGGAACTGTATGTTTCTCTCCGCTCAAAAACTTACGGCGATGGGGCAAAGCTTAAAATAACCGTTAATGAATCTCCAACAGTAATAGAACTAAAGAACAAAACCTGGGCTATCATTCCCGTATGTGGTACCACAATCAGTAAATCCGGCTATGTCCGTATCGACTTTGAAGGGGTAGCTAAACAAGGCGAGTTCTTTGCCGACATTTCCGATATCGTAATCAGCGGTACTGCTGCAAAAGAACCTGTATATTTCGTCCGCGAGTTTGAAACATATTGGGGACGCAGAGGGCCGTCGGTACATATGGGATATACCCTGCCCGAGAATGAAACCATCGAATGGTTCTACAATGAAGTCACTGTACCGGAAGGTCAGGATGTGATAGGATCCTATTATATGTCCAATGGCTTTAGTGGCGGCTATTTCGGCATGCAGGCTAATAGCGAGACTGAAAGGAGAATCTTATTCTCGGTATGGAGTCCGTTCTCTACTGACAACCCCAATGAAATACCGGAAGAAGACCGTATTAAGACGCTGGCTCGTGGCGAAGATGTCCACATCGGTGAATTTGGTAATGAGGGATCAGGTGGGCAAAGTTATCTGAAGTACCCGTGGAAAGCAGGTAATACCTATAAGTTCCTTACACGTATTCGTCCTGATGGTAAAGGCAATACTATGTTTACCTCTTATTTCTTTGCTACAGATGAGAGCAGATGGCGATTGATAGCAAGTTTCCTGCGTCCTAAAACTGATACCTGGTATAAAGGAGCACATTCTTTCCTCGAAAACTTTATACCTGAGCAGGGATATATAACTCGTAAAGTACAGTTTGGTAATCAATGGGCTGTAACAAACAAAGGAAAATGGATACCTGTTACACAAGGCCGTTTTACGTACGATGCGACAGCAAATGCCGGTGTAAGGCAGGATTATCAGGGTGGGGCAGACGGCAATCGTTTCTACCTTCAAAATTGTGGATTCTTTGACGAAAACACAGTCTATCATACAGTATTCGACCGCAGTACGCAAGGAGATGTTAAACCAAAGATCAACTTGAAGAAACTACCAACCAAATAATGCTGTAGATTTATTAATACACAACAGGGATACCGAAATCGGCATCCCTGTTATTGTTTACAATATATAATATTATTTAGGTTCGGTTCCCATATTCAATTTCAACGTACCACCATTTATCAGTTCCGAATATGGTAGTTCCAGTTTATTAAGTGTCTTGTCGTTTAACACAACATCTTGTATATATGTATTTTGATCTGAATTATTGATTGCTTCGATCACAAACTCTCCTTTCCGTACATTTGATGGCAGCTTGATTGTTACCTTATCAAATAACGGGCTTCCGATTTGAAATGAAGGATTAGGAGCTGTCAGTGCTTTTACATCGAATAGTCCTATTGCTGCCAATACATACCAGGCTCCCAATTGCCCTTGATCTTCATCCTGTCCATAACCATAACCATGAACGCCTTCTGTACCATAAAACTCATTACAGATAGCACGTACCCATTTCTGACTTAAGTCAGGCCTGCCTGAGAAATTGAATAACCATGAAATATGCAGGTTGGGTTGATTACCATGATTATATAATCCTTGCAATCCGGCAAAAGCATCAATATTGGTTCCCCCTCCAAATATTGCCTGTTGTGAAATCGTGAAGATACTGTCCAGACGGTTATTAAATTCATCTTCTCCCAGCGTAGCAACAAGTTCTTCGGCATCGTGCGGTACATAGAAAGTATATTGCCATGCATTACCTTCCTGAAATCCTACCCATGGACGTGATGGATCAAAGTTTTCAATAAAGTTTCCGTCAATATTTCTCGGGCGCATGAACTTTACTGAAGGATCATAAACTAACTTCCAGCTTTTGGATAGCCGTGATAGTTGCTCATAATCATCTGTTTTACCAAGTGCTTTTGCATATTGGGCTACAGCATAGCAACTGAATGCATATTCCAGCGTATGAGATGTACCAAATCCCGAACCATTCGTCATCAGTTCGCTGGGTATCCCTGCTTCCTGCGGGGAAATATATGGGCTAAATCCCTTTTCTACAAATACTCCCACATCCATCTTCCCGGCTCCCCGGATGCGATCTTTCCACTCCAACTCATTTTTACGGGATGCCTCATAGCCTAGTTCTACATCAAAATTGCGGATGCCCACATTATATGCAGCGGCAATAGCCAGACTGGTGAAATTGGTTCCTACTCCCGATACATATTTACTATTAGCTATGCCATCACCAAGCCATCCGGCATCCTTATATACCAATAATTGGCTTTGTATCCAATCGGCATAATATTCGGGATAAGCAATCGCCCATAATTGAGTGAGATTCCAGAACGCTCCCCAGATGGCATCCGTATTATAATGGTTATGAATTGGTTTTCCTTTTGCATCCAATTCAATTTGTCCTATAGTACCATCATTCTTCGGATAGGCTCCATTAATATCGCTCGCCAGGCCACGTCCCAACAAAGCATGGAAAAGCCCTGTATAGAATTTCACTTTATCTTCGTGTTTCCCACCGTCTACAATGATACGTCCCAGATAGTCATTCCAAGTATCTATCGCCTGCTTCTTAGCTTTGTCGAACGATAGATTCTTAGCTTCCGATTCCAGATTAAGACGTGCATTCTCAACAGAGGTATATGAGAGACCAACCTTAAAGTTAACCTGCTCATTCTCTTTTGTTTCAAACGTCAGATATGCTCCTGATCCAATGCCTTTCACTTCTTTTTGTCCGGGCTTTATATCTTCATAGATAAAGGTACCGAAAGACTTGGGAGCTTTATCCACAGTTGCTGAGAAGTACATGTTTACGGTTGCTTCACTTTGATACTTCTTCACATATTCAGGCCTGGTGATCACATAACCCTCAATGCGGTTTTCATCTACAATCTTCACCTCTGCATCCACCACTTGTCCGCTTTCTCCCATCCTTCGGCCTATATCGAATATAATATTCGACTCCTCTGATTTAGGGAAAGTATAGCGGTGGAAGCCTACACGCTCAGTTGCGGTTAATTCTGCCTTTACACCATAATCTTTCAGTATTACAGAATAATAACCCGCGGTAGCGAACTCATCTTTTCGGTCAAAATTAGAACGGTAACCGCTGTTTACATCTTCCAGTTTACCCGGAATAGTCTGCAATTTTCCCACGGTAGGAGCAAATGTAATGCCACCCACCTGAAATTCATGGAGGTTGGGAAAACCCTCAATGGATGTATGCCGTTCATCATATCCCACAGCTTCCCATCCGCTGCGATTGCCATAACTGCCATTTGTTGAGGGTGCAACCTTTGCCATACCAAAAGGTACTGCTGCTGGGGTGTAGAAGAACCATCTGCTATGTGCAGTTCCAATATTCGGATCAACAAACTGTGTCAAATCCTCTTTTTCAGAATCACAACTCAGGAATAGACCTGAAATAACTAATAGAAACAGGTATTTTTTCATAGTCATAAGTATAAAATATAATGTTCAAACATTCTTACAAACTTACAGAAAAAATTAGATACAAAATATTTTTTAATTCAAAGAATGAAAAAAATAATGGATAAAATAAATTTTAACTAAAAGGTAACAAAGGTTACACATTTTTCTCATTGGCACATCGACATATTGACTAATTAGTTCATCGATATACTATAGATAAATCCATAAAAAAAAGATTACATTTTCATATCTTTATTAAGAATACTTATTTTCAGCACCTCTTTAGTATCACTGTCTATCCTGAATCTATCATCAGATCGATGCCCTACAAGCCAGACAATATCATCACCGGAACATAGAAGCCATGCCGATTCTTTGTCAAAGAGACTAAACTTGTGATCTGTAAAATAATCACTTATTTTCTTTTTTCCTTTCATACCAAATGGAACAAACCAATCCCCTTTTTTCCAACGCCTCAGTACTAAAGGATAACTAACTTTTCCGGCATCGGAATATAATATGGCTGGATTCTTTTCTATTGTAAAACGCCCTTCCAGCAGAATTCTCTCTATCTCTAATGGAATAGGATAGGTTAATTCACTATCATCTTCATGAATATTGAAACTTTCTATACCCATCCCTTCTTTTTTCTTTAATATCAGGAATCCCCTGTCCTTCAATAATTCATGTGTGTCCGAGTGGAAGATTTTCCCTGACTGGCTTATTATCGATAGAAATATTCGCCTGATCGTAGCCGGGTTAAATCCATAAGGAGATAATATTTCAAACAAAAGGGCTTCCGGTTCCATATATTGCACCAGCAAAGAGATATTAATTTTCTCTTCTTTAAATATTTCCTTTGTTACCTGATCTATATACATCCGGTATATATTCGAAACTTGTTTCAGATTTTCGGCAGTACGTAGAATTGCATCCTTAGCTGAAGGATTAATACTTTCTAGCATCGGTAATATATTCAGTCTTATTTTATTTCTGGTATACAGGTCTTCGCTGTTAGTACTGTCATCCACATAAGTAAGTTTTCTTTCTTGCAGATATTTCAGTATATCATTCCGTTTCATGCACAACAACGGACGGATAATATAACCATTCATGGGAGCAATCCCCGTGAGTCCTTTTATTCCTGTTCCACGGGTAAGATTCAATAATATTGTTTCCACCGAATCATCCTGATGATGAGCTATAGCTATTTTATCGGCCAAATGTATTTTTCTTAATTCTTCGAACCAATTGTAACGCAACTCCCGCGCAGCCATTTCAATAGATATAGAATTTAGCCTAGCATGTACTTCCGTATCAAAGTCTATCCGTTCAAACTTAAGATTGTATTTTTGACATAATTCTTCTACAAAAAAAGCATCCCGGTTCGATTCTTCACCTCGCAAGTGAAAATTACAATGAGCTACCACGCACTCAATCTTGAATGCATGCAATATATCCAATAAGGCTACAGAGTCAGCTCCGCCACTCACACCTGCTATTACTTTTTCTCCGCCCTGCAACAGACCATTTTCTACTATAAACCGCTCTACTTTTTCCAGACTCATATTTTATACTTTCAAATAAGAAAAGTAATACTTTTCAACCTTCTTTGATAATAACTGAATATTCAGCATATCCGAGGCTTCCGAAATATCCTTGATTGTACCGTCATTATACAATATGGATATATTGTCATCTTCCTCTGTATACATATTGGTAAATATTTTGTTAGAGGAATAGAAATAAGTGATATCATCATCCGTTAGTTCATCGAAAGCCTGCCTGTATCGCTCTGTATATTTAGCAATCTCACTTTCGGACATAGGCCCACTCGTTATTTCTATCTTGAATAACCTGCGGTTTATAAGCCCCGAACTCAATTTGGATAGGACAGAATCTTTATGTGTAGACCATACTTTCAGGGCACACCATATATCATTGTCATCCAGATTGGTAAAATGATGTAATACCTCCTCTTTATTACTCTTGAGATGATCTATGCTTACTTTATTTGTCAGAAAATAGAGTAGGGAAGGAGACCCAAATAATATCGCACCTTTATCCGTTAGTTCTTTTGCCCGCATGAGCGTTTTGATCAGCATTTTTTCGGCTGCAACAGCTGTCTTATGCAAATATACCTGCCAGTACATCAGCCGCCGGGATGTCAGGAAGTTTTCAATAGAATAAATTCCTTTAGCTTCTACTACCAGATTATCATTCCTTACATCCATCATTTTTATGATACGGGCAGAACCGATGTTCCCCTCCGTTACTCCTGTAAAAAAACTGTCGCGTCGCAGGTAATCCAGACGATCAACATCCAATTGCCCACTCACCAATTGATGAAGAAATTTCTTCGGATATTCGTTTTTAAATATTGATATACATATATCTAATGCCCCATTAAGTTCCTTATTTAACTCCTCCATTAACATCAGCGAAAGGTCTTCATGATGTATTCCATTCATCAGTGTATATTCCAACGCATGAGAGAATGGCCCGTGTCCCACATCATGGAGTAAAATACAAGCCATAGCTCCGTTAGCTTCATCTTCGGTAACATCATGTCCTTTAGCCCGAAGATTTGTAACAGCTTCACTCATCAGGTACATAGCCCCGATTGAATGATGCAGCCGGGTATGTTGCGCTCCAGGGTATACCATATAGGCAAGTCCCATCTGCTTGATTCTGTTCAGTCGCTGAAGATAGGGGTGCTGAACCAGATTATATAAGAAATCGGTTGGTATAGTGATAAATCCAAATACCGGATCATTAATTATCTTTTTCTTCTTACCCATAAAATATATCAATGTTTGGAAAGCTAAAGATACGGAGAAAAAGGCAACACTATTTCATATATACAAGAATGTGAAAAAATAGATATTAATAATATCTGGAAAAAGCCGGATAAATTGGTAATTTCTTTATTATTTTTGCCTAAAAAATTTATATGGAGATTTTACAGACTTTTCTTTTACCCAGTGCCTGGGTCGCTTTGCTTACCCTCACCTTTCTTGAAATAGTCTTGGGTATAGACAATATTGTTTTCTTATCTATTATTTCATCTAAACTGCCAAAAGAACAACAGCCGCGTGCACGAATGGTAGGGCTTCTACTTGCCATGTTATTTCGTATCGGTTTACTGTTCTGCATTTCCCTGTTAATGAAATTAACGAAGCCGATATTCTCTTTTGACACTGTCTGGTTCGATGGTTCCATCTCCGGACAAAGTATTATTATTGGAATAGGAGGGCTGTTTCTTCTATATAAGAGCGTAACGGAAATACATCACAAACTTGAAGGAGAAAGCGATGCTGTACAAGGAAAATCAAGAAATAACTTTATAGGTGTGATTGTACAGATCGTAGCCCTCGATATTGTATTCTCGTTCGATAGCGTACTTACAGCTGTCGGATTAGTCAGCTTCAACGAATTTGGGTATACAGGAGCTATGACCATCATGGTAACGGCCGTTGTTATCGCCGTATTAATTATGTTATTATTTTCCGGCCCTGTCAGTAAGTTTGTAAATGAACATCCCACTATTCAGATGCTTGGGCTGTCTTTCCTCATTTTGATAGGAGTAATGTTACTTGTTGAATCGGCTCATCTTTCGCAAATCTCAATATTCGGAACAGTAGTTGGTGAAATACCTAAAGGTTATATCTACTTCGCCATAGCATTCTCTTTATTAGTGGAGTTTCTGAATATGAAGCTACGAAAGAAATCGGTTCCGGTAAAACTGAAAGATTCTGAGATAATTAAAGAAGACAAGAAATAATTCATACTAAAAAAATAAGCCCGTGACCAAACCACAGGCTTATTTTTTGTACAAAGCTTATAACTTTTTAGTTATTCACTTTATATCCGGCTTCTTTAGCATATTCCATCTGAACATCTACCAGCTCCTGGAATACTTTAGAATATTCTTCCATTTTTGCTGTGTATTCCTTATTGATGCCATCGAATTGCTCTTCTGAAGACTCTGCTGTAAGAGTTGAGAATTTCTTTCCTGTTTCCACTAAAGTACTCAAGCTTTCATAAGTCTTAATAGCTGTTTCTTTGAACTTCTCTCCACCTTTAGGTGCATCCAGATTTTTAACAGTTTCTATTTCTGCTTTAATCTTAACCAAAGCGCTGTCTGTCAAAGTAGAAATCTTATCAAAAGCTTCCGAATTAATAGCATCTGACAGCTCGCTATCGTAGTTTGAGCTAACTTCGCTGATAACTGTATTCGCTTTAACAAGAGCATCGTTAAATTTTACAGGATCGGCTCCGCCACACGAAACCATGATAATAGCAACTGCAAGTAAAGAAAATAATACTTTTTTCATGTTAAGTAATTTTTTGTAGTTTTATGTAATTTTTACAACAATGCAAAAGTATATAAAATATTAACACAAACAAGGAATTAAGATGTTAAAGCCTTCTTTTTGGCCAGAAAATCTTTTATTCCGCCAATATGCTCCCTTACTTTCTTGTCAGAAAACTCATACACTTTGGTAACAAGCCCATCAAGAAAATCACGGTCATGCGATACCAATATGATTGTACCATCATAATCCAGTAAAGCATTTTTCAATATCTCTTTGGTTTTTAGGTCGAGGTGATTCGTAGGCTCATCCAATATCAAAAGATTGACAGGTTCGAGCAGTAGCTTTATCATTGCCAGGCGGGTTCTCTCTCCGCCGGATAACACTTTCACTTTCTTCTCAGAATCATCCCTGTTAAACATGAACGCACCTAATATACTCCGTATCTGCGTGCGTATATCTCCCTCTGCAACTCTGTCGATAGTCTCAAATACAGTAAGGTCTTCATCCAGCAGATCTGCCTGGTTTTGTGCAAAATAGCCGACTTCAACATTATGACCAAGCATAATATCCCCATTATATGGAGTTTCACCCATCGCGCATTTAATAAACGTCGATTTTCCCTCCCCGTTTTTTCCAGCTAGAGCGATCTTTTCACCTCTTTCAATCATCAGGTTTGCATTCTCAAACACCAGATAATCGTCATATTTTTTTGTTACCATGTCCACTGTCAAAGGATAAGTCCCTGAACGGGTAGCAGGTTGGAAGCGAATACGGACTTGCGATTTATCTTCTTCATCTATCTCTACCCGTTCCATTTTTTCCAATTGACGGATGCGGCTTTGTACCAATACAGCTTTTGCGGCTTGTGCCCTAAACCGTTCGATAAATTCTTCAATTTCAGCAATCTGTTTCTGTTGTGCTTCCCATGCATGAATTTGCTGCTGGCGGCGTTCCTGTCTTAACTCAACATATTTACTATAATTTACTTTATAGTCGTAGATACGTCCCATCGTAAGTTCTATCGTACGGGTTGTCACCGCATCTATAAAAGCCCTGTCGTGGGAGATCAAAACGACTGCTTTGGCCTGCGTCACTATGAAATCTTCGAGCCATCCTATAGATTCTATATCGAGATGGTTTGTAGGCTCATCC
>JAITVH010000022.1 GCA_031285905.1 Prevotella sp. | reverse complement strand
ATATATTTGTATTCGTAAAAATGTAGTAACAATCAAGCCATTATGTAGAACGACATGTAGAATATGGCTAAAACCACAAATATCTACATCTGATATACAGTCTGTTACTCTTTAAAAGGATTATCCCACACTAGGAACATCCCTCATTATTTTAGTTATAAAATTTCAGACTTTAAATCCAACGGATATATGCAAAATCCTGGCGATGAGCCATATCCGGATGTATAGGATATACTCTGTAAGCAAACTTACAAATACCTGCAATTTTCGCAGTAGTTTCACACTCGAAATAAAGCTTGGAGCCTTCCTTCTTTTTCAGTTCAAAGGCTTGGGTAGAAATAAATTTATCCTCTTTTTTATCCGGGTCATATTCAGTCAATACTGCATCTATACCAATATCTCCTTTCATTTCTTTTTTATCGATGATAACTTCTACCTTTATATGTTCCCCTTCCATCAGATTGGTGTTCGATAACTGAATACCATCATTAATGTCATGCCCGTTGAATTCCAGCTTTTCGACTACAAACTTATCCCAATTTGCGGCTGTATCTTCCTTCCATGCGGCTAGCTCTTTGGCCTTGGCATAATGATTAGATACAACCATATGGGCACGCTCTTTCTGAGGTTTATAGAATTCTTTGATGTAGTCGTCTATCATACGTTTAGTTGTATAATTAGGCGCTACATGTGCAATTGAATTTTTGATATATTGAATCCATTCCGGTGAATGACCTTTCGAATTGCGTGCGTAATACAATGGCAATATTTCATTTTCGAACATTGCATATATCTCCGATGCATCTAATTCATCCTGATAGGCCTGATTAGTGTAGGTGCGCTTGTCTGTAAGGGCCCATCCTGCACCTTCTTCATATCCTTCATACCACCATCCGTCAAGAACAGAGAAGTTTAGCACTCCATTCATTAAAGCTTTTTCTCCTGATGTTCCTGAAGCTTCCAGCGGACGGGTTGGTGTATTCAGCCAAATATCCACTCCTGAAACAAGGCGTTTAGCCAGACGCATATCATAATTTTCAAGGAAAATAATTTTTCCTAAAAACTCCGGACGACGGGAAATTTCCACTATGTGTTTAATCAAACCTTGTCCTGCTCCGTCTGCCGGGTGGGCTTTTCCTGTATATAAAAACTGGATAGGGTATTTTTCATTATTCACCAGTTTCGACAAACGGTCAAGATCCTGGAATAAAAGATGTGCGCGTTTATAAGTAGCAAAACGACGCCCAAATCCTACAAGTAGCGCGTCAGGATTGATTTTATCCACTACTGACAATATAGCAGAAGGAGCTTTCTGGTTCTTAATCCACCCCTCTCTCATTTGCTCTTGTACATAGCTGATCAACCGTTTCTTCATCGACATACGCAACTTCCAGACTTCAGCATCGGGAACACTATAAATATTATCCCAAATTTCAGGGTTTGATTGATCTTCGTAAAAATCTTTATCGAATGTTTTTTCGTACAATCCCTTCATTTCTTTCGCTGTCCATGTAGGCATATGTATCCCATTGGTTACATGTCCGACATGCAATTCTTCCGGGAAATAGCCTGGCCATACAGGCTGGAACATCTTGCGGGAAACTATTCCGTGCAAATAACTTACACCATTGGCTTCGAGACAGGTATTAAGCGCAAAGACACTCATACTGAACTTTTCACCACTTCCCGGATGTTCACGTCCCATATCTACAAAGTCTTGCCATGATATACCCAGACGCGAAGGGAAACCTCCCATATACTTACCAAGTAAACCTTCTTCAAAATAGTCATGCCCGGCAGGTACAGGTGTATGGACTGTATATAAACCTGATGCACGCACAACTTCAAGTGCCTGGTTAAATGATAAACCTTCACTTTCGATCAGGTCTAATAACCGCTGCACATTAATAAAGGCGGCATGCCCTTCATTACAGTGATATATATCTTTTTTAATACCTAGTTTGTTCAGTAACAGAATACCGCCTATACCTAATAGATATTCTTGCTTCAAACGGTTTTCCCAATCTCCTCCATACAGCTGGTGAGTAATAGATCTGTCCCATTCACTATTCAGATCCATATCTGTATCTAGTAAATAGAGTGAGATACGCCCTACATTCACCCTCCATACATTAGCATATACATCTCTGTCATTGAATGGTACTGCAAGTATCATCTGATTGCCGTCTTCATTCAAGACCGGCTCTAATGGCAATTCTCCGAAGTTTTGAGGCTCATAATTCGCCACTTGCTGTCCGTCAGGAGAAATAATCTGGGTAAAATAACCATACCTGTATAGGAAGCCTACACCCGTCAAATCCACATGACTGTCACTGGCCTCCTTCAAATAGTCTCCGGCTAAGACACCCAAGCCACCCGAATAAATCTTTAGTACATGAGTAAATCCATATTCCATACTGAAATAAGCCACCGATGGTTTAGATTTATCATATTTTTGAGACATATATGTGTCAAAATCCTTTTCTACTTTTTTGACTTTCGCCATTAATGCAGAATCCTTAAGGATTTCATCTATTCTTTCATATGAAATTTTGCGTAAAAAAGTTACAGGATTATGCCCTGTTTCTTTCCATAATTGAGGATTGAATTCAGCGAGCAGATCTGTCGCATCATTGTTCCATACCCACCACAGATTGTGAAAAATCTTTTCCAGAGGGAATAATTCTTTTGGTAGATTCACCTGAGTATAAACACTTCTCCACGAAGGTGGATTCGAATAACTGGCTTTAATTCTCATAAATATTTTAATTTAAACGTAGACTATTTCTTAATTAATATTGTTTTGTCGTTTGTCTTAATAATTAGAAGCACAAAGATAATGAAACTAAGGCATTGCGTTGACAAATTAATTGTTATAGTTTGATAAAACCATAATACATGTAGCCTGAGTCCCTATTTACGGCTTGCAGCCTGCTCTAGAGCATACTGATAAGCTTCCTTGTAATATTTATAAAAATGTGCCCAATCTGCCAAAGCTGCTCTGTCTAATGCTGCCTTACGCAAGATACGTTCTTCTTCTTCACTCTTTGTTGTCATTTCAAAGACACGATTGCATATATCTTCTGATACTTCAACAAAGTTATAGTCATCACGACGAATAACTTCAGCTCCGTCATCCATGCCCTTTTCGTCTCCCACCTTTTTCATCCATAGCCCAAATCCGGCTAAAGTAGTAGTGATTGTCGGCACAGAAAAGGCAATACTCTCATGAGGCGTATATCCCCAAGGCTCATAATAAGAAGGGAAAACCGTTACATCCAACCCTATCAGTAAATCATAATAGGGCATATCGAAGATACCATCGTTTCCATTAAGATATGATGGAACAAAAATAATTTTTACCTTATCGTTTTCCTGGTTTTTAATATTGAGAAAATTCATCTGGTTAAGAACCGAATCATGATTCATATTCTTTAGCCAATGAGTGAGATTAGGATGCACCAGTGGTGTATTTTCCTTTTTACGGCTTTTCATTCTTTCCTGCAGATCGGTACGGGCTCCTTCAATCCATGCCGGAACCATTATAAAGGCAATTACATCTTTTTGTAATTGTTTTATATTGCTCAACCTGTGCATTGCATCTATAAAAACATCCAATCCTTTATTACGGTATTCATATCTCCCGCTGGTAGCAACAAGTAATGCATCCGGCTGAACATCAGTACCCAGAAGTTTTTCAGCTACAGCAATCAATTTTTTACGAGCTGCTTTGCGTTTGGTTTCATGCTTGCTCCCTACAGGAATAAAATCTTTCTCGAATCCGTTAGGGGTAACAACCGGATCGCGGTGAAGCAATTGTTTGCATTCTCTAGCTGTAATATCACTTACTGTCGTGAAGCAGTCCACTTGTTGTGCAGCAGCCTTCTCTATTGAATGTTTTGCAACCATATTCAATTCACGGGCCATCTGGTCGCTATCATAAGCGCTGAGATAGTTGTAAAGAGGTTTTCCGTTTCCTGCAATAGAACGTCCTATAGATGTAGCATGTGTTGTAAATACAGTACCTACTTTCGGCAATTTATCTTTAACATATAAAGCTCCCATTCCAAGCATCCACTCATCAAAATGGGCGATCACCTTTTTCTTTCCCAGTTTGTAAAACTTATAGAAACTCTCAATAACAACTCCTGATGCATATGCAAACATGCAGGACTCATCATAATCCCCATATCCGTGAAATGAGTCCACTCCGAACTTCTTCCACATTTCAGCGTATATAGTATCCCTCTCCGAATAAAAAGAACTGAAATTTACCAATATAACAGTCGGATTTCCCGGAACTACCCAGCGTCCGATCCTTACTTTAATATTATCTTTTTTTAGGGCAGCCTCTTTCCAATCGGCAAATAATGTTTTATCCTCCTCAAACCAAGGGCTCTCATTCTTGTCCCATACATCGGGACCTATAAAGATGACATTTCCACCTGTTGCTTCTTGCATCGACTTAGCCTTGGTTGATAGAACAGTGTATATACCGCCAACTTTATTACATACTTCCCAGCTTGCCTCAAAAATATAATCCGGATTGTTAGTTTGTTTTGCCATATTTTTATAAAAGTCTCCTTTTAATTATATTTGTTTTTTTAATCAATATTTAATAATTCCTAAAGCGTTATGCTTATGAATCCATAAGTACGTACCTTTGTTCCGAGCATCTAATGACATTCATGATATGCATAAGACGGACAAAGATATAAACTTAAAAAACAAATTGAGAATGAGCAGCAAAAGAAAATTGAAAAAAAACATAAATGAAGCAATGGATTTGCTCTATGTAGATTGCCTGTTCTACAAGGCATATGTGCTGGATGCCGATCTAGAAGCTGCTGATAAAGTAATAAGCAATATACAGGAGGCAAGAAATGATTTGGCGAAACGTGTAAATGTTAATGAAGGAAAAGAAGTTAAAGATAGAGTAAAGGCCTATTATAAGAAATTAAATAACGACTTCAAAAAAGCGATAGATACTATAGGCGAAGAGATAGCATCGTTAGGAAAATGAAAAGTATATCAAAATTCATATTAAAACTCCTCGGTTGGGAAATCAGGGGGCATGAAAAACTACCCAATAAAAGTGTTATATGTGTAGCGCCACATACAAGCAACTGGGACTTGCTTCTCGGATTAATAGCATATAAATCGATAGGACGCAAGGCTTCTTTCCTTATAAAAAAAGAATGGTTCTTTTTCCCAATGAATGTATTATTCAACGCTTTAGGGGGAATACCTGTAGACCGTTCAAAAAAAACTTCGCTTACTGAAGAAATGAGCGAATTATATGCCCGAAAGGATTATTTCGAACTGGCAATAACACCCGAGGCTACCCGCAAAAAAAATGCTGATTGGAAAAAAGGGTTTTATTTTATAGCATTGGCATCAAATGTTCCAATAGTAATTACCATGTTGGATTATAAAGAAAAAGCGATTATCTTTAAGGATATATTTATCCCGACAGGAGATGTTGATAAAGATATGGTGACAATAAAATCTTATTATAAGGATGTTACAGCCCGGCATCCGGAGTACTTCGCTTTATAATTGTATTCTGTTATGAAAGAGGGAGATAAACTGAGGCTAAGTCTTATACAATATGACATTGCGTGGGAAAATAAACGGAAGAATCTGGAATATATACATCAGACTTTGGAAAAACTGTCCGGGACAAGTGATCTAGTAGTCTTACCCGAAATGTGTACTACAGGTTTCTCGATGAATAGCTATAATCTTGCCGAAAAAAATGAAGAAAATACTATATCGACATTAAAAGAATGGGCGAAAAAATTTGAAATTTCCATTTGCGGCAGCTTCATAGCTAAAGATAAAGGGAACTACTATAATCGGGGATTCTTCATAACTCCTGATAAAGAAGATTATTATGACAAACGTCATCTTTTTAGGATGGGTATGGAACCTCAATATTTCTCAGCTGGCAGTAATCGGTTAGTTGTAAAACATAAAGACTTTAATATTTGTTTGTTAATATGTTACGATTTGCGGTTTCCAGTATGGGCACGCAATATAGATAATGAATACGATCTTCTTATTTATGTTGCTAACTGGCCGGCCTCCAGGAGTAAAGTTTGGAATGCCTTATTGACAGCCCGCGCCATAGAGAATATGTCTTATGTATGTGGAGTGAACAGGATAGGAACAGATGGATACAATATTGTTTATACCGGAGAATCACAAGTTATAGACGCAAAGGGAGATATGATCTCTAACATAGAAATAGACAAAGAGCAAATCTGCACAATCTCTTTATCAAAGAATGAGTTAGATACGTTTAGGAATAAGTTTCCGGTATGGAAAGATGCGGACAAATTTAAGATAGAATAAAATATACAACATAAAAGATTTGAATTATGAAAAAGATTTTTAATTCAGTATTAATTATTGTTATTACTATAATGACTTTCTCAACATTCCAAAGCTGTAAATCTGTGAAGACAATAGAAAAATCACAATTGGAAGGAAACTGGATACTAAGGACATTGAATAACGAAAATGCAACCGATGCCTTCAAGGAGACAGTACCAACTCTAAAGTTTGACTTCTCGGAGAATACTATATCCGGCAATGGAGGTTGTAACAGTTACTCAGGAGTGTTTACTTTATCAAAAAATAATGAGTTTCTTGCACCAAATGTAGTCTCTACCATGAGAGCTTGTTTTGAAGCCAATAAAGAACCTCAATATTATAAAGCTTTATCTGATCCGGGACTTACTTTATCAATTGAAGGTGAGACTCTTTCTTTCTTAAAAAAGAATGAAATTATTATGCAATTTGCAAAAACAGTAGATAACACCGATTCTGATGGAAATATAATAACAAAAAGGTTAACCGGAAATTGGATATTGAATAGCATTGGCGAAGGAGATATGGAAACTTTATTCTCCACAAAAAAACCGACAATGAATATTGATGCCGAAGGTAAAATAACAGGAAATGCTGGCTGTAACACATACCGTACCTCTTATACTTTGGATGGTAATAATATTACATTTGCCCCTGTAGTATCTACAAAAATGGCTTGTCCTGATCTTAAAGGAGAGAATTTGTTTACCTCTCATTTGGAATCTCCATTGCAAGTCGTTGCTGATGAAAATAAAATCAATCTATACAAAGGTAGTGTTCTGGTTCTTGGATTTGTGAGAAATACTGAGACTGAATAATTCTCTTTTAATATATATTATAGCAAAAGCATGGACGCCTGTCGTTCATGCTTTTTACATTTAAAGGTCGTCTAGAGTTTTATTTTTATATCTTTTTGTCATGCTGACGGCAGGAAGCATCTCATTTCTCAGGAGATTTTTCACTCCGTTCAAAATGACAAAGAGAGTATTTATTTAAAAATATCACTAAATTAAAAAAGTCTAAACTACCTCTTAGAACAATTCCATTGCTTCTCTATAAGTCCCATATCTTAAATGAGGTAATAATTCCTGACGCATCCGCCTGGTATCTCCATAATAGGAAACCATACCAATTTTAATAAAATCGACAGTCAACGGACTTCGGGTATTAAATACTTTTGAGAATAATTCGAAAGTACGGGCAACAGTCATTATCATCCATACCGGCATCCGCCAGGGCTTGTGATTTCCTTTGTAAACAGTAATATCATCCAAAAACTGCTGCAGGGTTTGTATTCCCTCATCCCCGATATGATATATACCTCTGATATCGGGATTTATAGCTGCAGCAATCGTAGCATCAATAAAATCATTTTTCGAGATCAGGTGAATATATGTAGGTTTCTTCCATATGCCAAGTAGCCAATGACGGGCAAACCATTGTGCTGCATCTATCATCAGAATTCCTTTACCATAAACCATTCCTACCCTTAATGATACTGCTTCGAATTGATATTTATCCCCATACTGAAACAGGAGTTCCTCTTCCTCCAAACGGGTGCGGGCATGCATAGATTGCGGGTTACCCGAAAGAATGCCATGCGCCGGTCTTTCCAGAGTACTTTCTCCTTCTACATGAGGAAAACTGATAAGGATAACCCTTTTTACCTTTTGGCGTACTGCTACAGTCAGCAAATTATGAAAGTAATGGGTATTAGTGGTTGGTAAGAATTTTTCGGGATTCGCTTTAAACAATACTCCCGCAAAATGAATAATAACATCTACATGCTGGAAAGCTTTAAACAATGTTTCTTTTTTTGCCAAATCAACATTGAATACAGAAATGTTTTTCTTTTGTTTAAGATTTTCATCCACATCTTTATGATGTACTAACAGATTCAAATGTACATCCATATCCTTCATAGCCTGAGCTAGCAAACCACCCAAATTTCCGGCGGCACCTGTAATAGCAATTTTTTTCATAGCAATACAGTTTTTTATCAATATGTAAATATAAAAAATAATTTCCCTTGAGAACAAGTTCTTTTATCATTGTTGTATTATTGTCAATTATTAAATCCTTAATATCAATTTTTTTAATAAAAAACATCTTCTGTTTAATAATTTTATATGCTCGCAATAATCTATTGATTTTATATTTATAATATTATAAAAGTTAATACCATGAAAGAACTAAAAATGTTTATTGACGGAAAGTTTGTAGAAAATACTTCCGGCAAATGGATTGATGTATTGAATCCTTCGACAGAAGAAGTAATATCCCGCATGCCCGACAGCACCGTTGATGATGCAAAAAAAGCAATCGACGCAGCAGAAAAAGCACAAGACAAATGGGCACGGGTTCCGGCTGTGGAGAGAGCAAGCTACCTGATAAAGATGGCTGCAGGTATCCGCAAGAGGGAAAAGGAATTAACTGATATAATAGTAAAAGAAGGCGGAAAGACACAAGGATTGGCAAATGTGGAAGTCCTGTTTACTGCCGATTACCTTGAATATATGGCCGGATGGGCACGCCGCTACGAAGGTGAAATTATCCAAAGTGACCGTCCCAATGAGAATATTTTCTTATTTAAGAAACCTATAGGAGTGACTACCGGTATTCTCCCTTGGAACTTCCCGTTCTTCCTGATTGCACGTAAAGCTGCTCCTGCTCTGGTGACGGGTAATACAATAGTAGTAAAACCAAGTCAGATAACTCCTGAAAACGCTTATGTATTTGCCCAAATAGTAGAAGAAACTGGATTGCCAGCAGGGGTATTCAATCTCGTGTTGGGACGTGGTTCTGTTATAGGTCACGAACTGGCAGCCAATCCGAAAGTGGGAATGGTGAGCCTGACAGGAAGTGTAGGTGCAGGTGTACAGACAATGGCCGCAGCAGCACCAAACATCACAAAAGTATCATTGGAATTGGGAGGAAAAGCACCTGCCATCGTAATGGATGATGCGGATTTAGATTTGGCCGTTAAGTCTATTATCGCATCACGTGTAATCAATACCGGACAGGTATGTAACTGTGCAGAACGTGTGTATGTACACAAAAAAGTGAAAGAAGCATTCCTTGAAAAACTGGCTGCAGGAATGAAAGCTGTAAAAGCCGGAAATCCATCTGAAATAGCCGATTTGGATATGGGCCCTCTTGTAGAAGCCAATGCATTGAAATCGGTGACCGAAAAAGTGGAAAAAGCGATCCAGCAGGGATGTAAACTACTCTGTGGAGGAAAAAGGATTGGCAACAAAGGTTATTTCTTTGAGCCAACTGTGCTAGCAGATGCCACCCAGAAGATGGATATTGTACAGGAAGAGACATTCGGACCTGTATTGCCAATTGTAGAATTTTCAGATATCGAAGATGCTATTACATGGGCAAATGATTGTGAATATGGCCTGACATCGTCTGTCTATACACAAAATCTGGATACAGCGTTTAAGCTGGTAAGAGCATTAAAATTTGGCGAAACATATATCAACCGTGAAAACTTTGAAGCTATGCAAGGTTTCCATGCAGGATGGCGCAAGTCGGGAATTGGCGGCGCAGATGGGAAACACGGGCTGGAAGAATATCTTCAGACACATGTTGTATATCTTGAGACAAAAGGATAATTATTTAAAATTCACGATAAACTCAAAGTCAGATTTGGCTTTGAGTTTTTTCTGCTATTAACTTTTTCCGTGCTTTTATTGTTAATAATTAGGATAACGATAAGATCAACCAATTAAACTAAAATATGAAAGTAGGACTATTTATCCCCTGCTATGTAAATGCCATCTATCCGGAGGTTGGTATAGCCTCGTACAAATTGCTTAATAGCCTGGGGGTGAAGGTAGATTATCCTCTCAACCAGACTTGTTGCGGACAGCCGATGGCTAATGCCGGTTTTGAAGATAAAGCAATACCATTGGCGGTACAGTTTGAAAAACTATTCGATGACTATGAATATATAGTTGCTCCTTCTGCGAGCTGTGCAGTCTTTGTGAAAGAGAATTATCCCAGGTTAATGGAGAAAGAAGGCCACCTATGCCGTACTAGTGGTAAGATCTATGATCTGTGCGAATTTATCCATGATATATTAAAAGTGGATAAACTTCCGGGAAAATTTCCCCACAAAGTCAGTATTCACAATAGTTGCCATGGGGTACGTGAATTACATTTATCATCGGCAAGTGAACTGAACATTCCACGCTACTCCAAAATCAAAGATTTGTTGTCACTGGTCGAAGGAATTCAAATATTCGAACCTCAGAGAGTTGACGAGTGTTGCGGTTTTGGAGGAATGTTTGCAGTGGAAGAACCTGCAGTTTCGGTGTGTATGGGGCAAGATAAGATAAAAAATCATATAGCTACAGGCGCAGAATATATTACCGGTGCCGATAGTTCCTGCCTGATGCATATGCAAGGGATTGTAAACAGAGAAAACCTGCCGATCCAGTTTATTCATGTTATTCAAATATTAGCTGCCGGATTATGAGTACAAAACACGCTGAAGCTGCAAACCGTTTCATTGCAGATAAATCTCAGGAAAGATGGCATGACGAAACGTTATGGCAGGTTCGTGCCAAAAGAGATGTTATTTCCCAAACTATCCCCGAATGGGAAGAACTCCGGGAACATGCCGGTAAAATAAAGATGCACACGATAACGCATCTGGATAAATATCTCGAGCAGTTTGTAGAAAGAGCCGAATCAAACGGGGTTATTGTTCATTGGGCAAAAGACGCAAAAGAACACAATGAGATTGTGTATAGTATTCTGTCAAAACATAATGTCAGAAAGCTGGTCAAGAGTAAATCAATGCTTACCGAAGAATGCCATTTAAACCCTTTCCTCATAGAAAAAGGTATTGACGTGGTTGAGAGTGATTTAGGAGAACGGATCCTTCAATTGATGAATGAACCACCAAGCCATATCGTAATGCCTGCTATCCACCTCAAAAGGGAAGTCATAGGTAAACTATTCGAAGAAAAGATGCATACAGAAAAAGGGAACAGTGACCCTGCCTATCTTACTCATGCCGCACGTAAAAGTCTCAGGAATGAGTTTCTGACAGCAGATGCAGCCATGACCGGAGCTAATTTTGGAGTTGCTGCAACCGGGGATGTGGTAGTTTGTACCAATGAGGGTAATGCAGATATGGGAACATCCATTCCCAAATTACATATCGTTTCTATGGGGCTGGAAAAAATAATTCCCGATTACAGATCATTGAGCGTATTTATTCGCCTGTTGGCACGATCTGCGACAGGGCAACCAGCCACAACATACACCTCACATTATCGCAAACCTCGTAAAGGATGCGAGATACACATAGTTCTTGTTGATAATAACAGAAGTGAAATTACAGGAAATAATGAGCATATTCAGTCACTAAAATGTATTAGATGTGCAGCATGTATGAATACGTGCCCTGTGTATCGTCGTAGCGGAGGATATTCTTACACATATTTCATCCCAGGGCCTATCGGTATCAATTTGGGTATGTTGAGGTCACCCGAAAAGTATTCTGATAATGTCTCAGCTTGTTCGCTCTGCTATTCATGCAATAATGTCTGTCCTGTCAAAATTGATTTAGCCGATCAGATATACCGCTGGCGGCAAAATCTGGATTCTTTGCATAAAGCGGATAAGATGAAGAAGCTTATGTCTTCAGGGATGAAATTTTTGTTTACACATCCGGGAATTTACAAAACAAGCCTTAAATTTGCCCCTATTGTTAATCATTTGCCACGCTTTGCATTATATAATAACCTCAATGATTGGGGTAAAGGACGGGAACTTCCACAATTCGCTAAAAAGTCATTTACTCAATTGTGGAAAGCTGGTAAGGTGAAAAAGAGCGATTGAAGTTTTTATTTTGAATTTATCTATAGTAATAGAGCCGTTAGCTTTTAGCCATTAGCTGACAGCTTTCAGAAAAAAAATGTTCTTTGAAAGGATGAAAGGAAAAGTGTTACCTTTGTCACCTTTTAGTTAAAATGTTTGCTATTATCATACTGACGATAGGAAGCATCTCATTCATATAAGAGATCCTTCGTTCCTCAGGATGACAACCAACGATCACAGGAGTGGAGCGTATGTAAAGAGAAAATAAAAGCTAAGAACTAGCGGCTATTGGCTAAAAGCTAAAACCTGTCACCTTTGTTACTTTTTAGTTAAAATTGAGTATATGAAATTGATCCGATGTATCTATTTATTAATTATTCCGATAGGGATATTATTCTATTATCCGGGGTGTGGAAAACAGCAAGTTATCACCTTAGAATCACTTCTGGATGAAATGGTTTCGGTGGAAAAGCTATCCTGTTTTCCTGATCCATATTATACCTGCCATCAAGAGAGCAGTTATGACCGGCGTTCAGTGTCGCCTGACGACCCTACCTGGTTTGCCAATGATGATGGTTTCGGTATCATACGGATAGATACTATAGGTGAAAGATTCGAAAAAGTAATGTTTGATGAAACCGGGCCGGGGGTAATTACCCGTATCTGGATAACAACAATAGATAAAAGGGGAACATGGCGTTTCTATTTCGATGGATCAACTCAACCGGGATGGACTATTCCTGCATATGACCTGATGAAGATGGATGTTCCCGGTATAGGACGTGGCTTACTTCAGCCTCATACCAGTTACGAACCCGAAGGGAAAGGAGGAAATACACTTTTCCTACCTATACCTTATACTAAAGGGTGTAAAATTACATTTGAAGATGAACCGGGCATTAATCCCACTCCTAAGTATTATGGAATCAATTTCCGAAAATACCCTAAAAATACGGATATTGAAACTTTCTCAGCCGAAGTCTTAAAAAGGGCTGAAAAGAGAATTGCAGAAGTCGATAATCTGCTCCTGGATCCTGTTCTGGCTAAAAGTGGAGAAATACTTACAGAAAGCAAGAGCTTATCTGCTTCCGATTCATTAATATTAGAGTTACCCAAAGGAGAAAATGCTGTTTATGAAGTAAAATTTAATATTGATACACAAAACAGCGTTCAATTTGACCAATTGATGAGAGAAATTATATTCTGTGCCAGCTTTGACGGTAAGCAAACAGTTTGGGTTCCTTTAAGTGATTTTTCGGGAGGAGGAATGGGCGCACCATATGTAAAAAGCTGGTATCTGGATTCGGATGGAAAAGGAAATATAACAAGCCGTTGGCTGATGCCATATAAGGAAGAGGGAATCCTGAAACTGATAAATATTTCATCTTTACCAATAGATGTGAGAATGGAGACCAATATCTCTCCGCTCAAGTGGGATAAACATTCCCTCTACTTCCATAGTTCATGGCGGCAGGAAACCGGAATCCCTATATATAGATATAATGAGCCGGATAAGTGTATCGACTGGAATTTTGCAACAATAGAGGGACGGGGAATCTACAAAGGCGATTTATTATCTTTATTTAACCATGCTCCCCGTTGGTATGGAGAGGGAGACGAAAAGATATGGGTAGATAATGATACTTTCCCTTCACATTTTGGTACCGGGACAGAAGATTACTATAATAGTTCATGGGCACCGGTCGTACCATTCTATACACCATTTGGAGGTGCACCACGTGCCGATCTGGAAAGCTCGCATGGCTACAACGCCTTTTTTCGTACACGTAACCTTGATGGCATCCCATTTAAAGAGAAATTTAAGTTCGATATAGAAATGATGGGTTGGGAAAGAGGCCATGCCGATTATGCGACTACCATTTACTGGTATGGCGACTATGACTCGCAGGCTATTGGCACTTCTGGAGAAGAAGAAGCTCGAAGAAAGCTTGTACCCGCACCTGAAAACCCAAAAGATTACAAAATAGCCAATAGTATAGAATTTGAGACAATGGAAATTACGGAAAAAAGCCCTTCTCTGAAAGTTGAAAATCAGGGTATGACCGACTTTCAAGGAGGCAAGTGGAGCCGTGCAACCCAATTACTAGGTAAAGAGGGCAAAATAGGAGATTATATAGAATTCAGGTTTAATAATCTGGAAGAAAGAAAGTATAAAATAATCGTATACGCAACCCATGCTGTTGATTACGGCATTATTACGTTCAAAGTGAATGATAAACCCACACATGTATCTTTTGACGGATATGATAGAAATGTTATTCCTTCCAAACCGATAGAACTTGGTTCTTTTATCCCTTTATCAGGTGAGATCAAATTAAGAATTGAAATAACCGGAACTAACAAGCAATCGCAAGGAGAAAAATACATGTTTGGCTTGGATTGCTTACAATTAATTCCCTTCTAAACAATAAAGTATATGAGTAGTAAAGAAGATATATTAGGAAATGTAAGAAAGCATATTAAAGTACAGTATGATATGCCAGATATGGATATTCAGGTAATAGAATATCTGGACAAAATCGCCCGTTTTATTGAGGCTTCCAAAACTGTAGGCGGTAATGCGATCCTCCTAGGTAAAGAGGAGGATATAAACACTGTTATCAGGTCACTATACCCCGAATCTCAAACTATAGCCTCTAATTTAGAGGACATTACCATTACTACATTAAATCCAGATGAAGTGGAAAATCCTGCTAACCTGAATGGTACAGATCTGGCAATAGTTAAGGGAGAGATAGGGGTAGCTGAAAACGGTTGTGTGTGGATACCTCAGTCTGTGAAAGAAAAGGCTTTGTACTTCATCGCTGAGTATCTGGTGATTATACTCGATAAAGAGAAAGTTGTAAACAATATGCATGAAGCATACGAAAGGATAACCTTTAATGACTATGGATTCGGGACATTTATCTCAGGTCCGTCCAAAACAGCTGATATAGAGCAAGCTCTGATAGTAGGAGCCCATGGAGCCAGAGGGGTTACTGTTATTCTGAAATGAAAATAGTGCATTATAATTGATCTTATAATGCACTATCTAAATTATTCATCTTCGTCTATTTCATCCCCATCCTCATCAAAAATCATCTTTTGTTTACCTTTGGTCGCATGGTACTTATCTTTCTTAAATTCGATTTTATCAAATTCGCAAGGCAGAATCTGATCTCCGTCTTCATCTAATACTCCCTTTTTCTTGTTTAATGTTATCCAATATGTATTGTTTTTTGCTTGATAAGCAATATCATCATATTCAGCAGGAATGAGTATATCTCCGTCTTCATCCAGAAGACCTTTTTTCCTATTAAGAGTTACTCTATATGTATTATCTCTTATTTCAATATCATCGTATATGACTGGTATAAGTACATCGCCATCCTCATCCAAAAGACCTTTTTTCCCGTTAAGAACTACCCGATATGTATTGCTTCTTGCTTCATAAACAATATTGTCATATTTAGCAGAGATAAGTATATCGCCATCTTCATCTGTCACTCCCATTTTATTATTTTGGATAATGATGGTTTGGGCAAAAAACAAAGGACTAAGTAGGATTGCAATAAGCAGAAGCATTAAGTGTCTCATAAGTAATTATTTAAATATTGTTAGGTTTATCTTTAGATTCTATTTCCGTTTTTGTCAAAGGCAACCTTTTCTCCATCATTTTTCGAGGCATAGATTTTGTTTTCATTAAAATCTATGCGATCATATTCAAGAGCTATAATAGCCTTCCCTTCATTGCTGAGAACTCCTTTTTTGCCATTGCGGATTGCCATGTATGCATTGTTTCCTTCTCTGAAATCAAGATAATCATATTCAGGGGCTATAATGGTTTTCCCTTCGTTATCAAGTATTCCTCTTTTGCCATTTAGGGTAGTCATGTATGTATTGTTCCTTTCACGGTAATCGACATAGTCATATTCGGGAACGACAATAGTCTTCCCCTTGCTGTCAAGTATTCCTTTTTTACCATTAAGAGTTACCAGATAGGCATCATTTCTTTCTCTGTAATCGATACGGTCATACTCTGGAGCGACAATAGTATTTCCTTCACAATCTATTACTCCTTTTCTTTTATTGACAGTTACAATGTATGCATTATTCGATTTCTCATATTCTATATCTTCAAATTGAGGAGTGAAGATTATATTTCCGTTTTCATCTACCGCACCTTTTTTTCCATCCTTTGTAACCCAATAAATAAGACCTATTTTATCAAGCTTACTTTCAAAATTATTAGGATCGAAACCGCCATCACCGATAATTTCCATAATAGTAATACCCGCCAGTTTGTATTTTGTGCTTTTATCAGGTTGTGAATTTGATTCGGAAATTGTTGCTCGAAAAGCTGTTACCAATCCTCTATAGCCAATGTCATCATATTCAGGCTCGATGATAGTTTTTCCATCCCTATCGACCACTCCTTTTTTCCCATTTTCCGTTACCAGATATCTGATACACTCGGGATCATAATAAATCGAATCATATCTTGGTTCAATAACCAGTTTCCCATCGTAATTTATGACTCCTTTTTTATTATTGACAGTTACCAGATAAATGTTATTTTCCAGATCATAAGTCTTTTTTGACTCATAACGGATTTCGTCATAAGATGGTGCAATGATTTCATTTCCATTATCGTCTATTACTCCCTTTTTATCATTTTGGGTAATGATGGTTTGGGCCGAAGCCGAGAAAGCGAATAGGATTGCTAAAAACAGAAACGTTATTTTTCTCATATGTGAATATTTTTAGTTGATAAGTAAAAGCATTGAATACTTCATAATTTGATGATATATCAATCACTCTTTCCATCAATGACGCCCTGTACATCCTCAGCCGTGAATGAACCTGATATGCGAATGATGGAACATTCTCCCTCATTATCTACGAACATGATCAGGTCTTTAAATCTACTTTTGTCTTTACGTCCTCCATAGAAAGTTACATTCTCATCCTTATCCTTAATTTTCATAAGTACCTCATACGACTTATTTTTTTGAAGCTTGCCAGCTTCGGACTTCATCAGTTTTATGCCTTTGGTAGTCTCGCTACTGTAAATTTCTATTTGCTCCAGTTTACCAGCTATATCCTTAATGTTCACTCCCGGCATCATACCGCCCATGCTCATATCCGGGATCATATCGCCGCCCATCATACCGCCCATCATTTTTAGTAAAGCTTTTGATATAAGGACTGTTGATACATCTTCATGGTCGGAGAGCTTCTCGAATATATCATCTTGAGCCTGGATGCTCACCAGGCCAAACATCATAAATATGCTAATGAGTATTATTCTTATTTTCATGTTTTTTACGGTTAAATGTCTTGTTTAATATTTCGTTTGTTTTATCAAAGTTTGTCGAAACGACAGATAATTGGTCAATACCTTTATTAAAATTTGAAGATAGAAGTATTAAGGCCTTCTGAGCTTCTTGTATTTTTTGTTGGTCTTCTACACTTAGAGTAACTGAAGCTGGTATATCATCACTTATTTCCGGTTTTCGATTAAAATAAACTGCACATATCAGTATGGCTACAGTAGCGGCAATGCTGCCCAGTTGTATCCACAACCTTCTTTTATGATACCCCTTTCTGGCCTTTTCTTCTTCATTCAGAATATCAATAAGATTATTTAAATCAGATTCCAGATTATCAGGTATATTTATTGTATCGGTGTCATATATTTGAAGGAATAACTCTTTCTCCCTCAATAATTCTTCTGCTATGTTATTACTGTTGAAGTAATCATACAGAATTTGTTCCTCCTCTTGGCTTGTTTGGCCATTGTAAAAGGCTTCTACAAGATTCTTTATTTTGCTAGGTTCCATTGTTGTCCGTTTTTTAAAAACTGCTCCCGTATGGTTTTTCTGGCTCTTGACAGGATAACTCTAATGTTTCCCGGATTGAGCCCTGTTGCTTCTTCTATCTCTTGATCTGAATATCCGTCCCAATGTTTCAGCATGATCACTATCCGTTGTTGTTCAGGCAATTCATTTATCAGTGTTTTTACCAGATTAGCCTCATCATTCACTTCTATTTGCTTCAACAAAGATACCGTTTCCGGTATGTCGGTATCGTATGTCGAGTATTGCTCTTTTTTCGTTTTTCTCAGAAAGTCAAAACATGTATTTCTGAGGGTAGCGATAGCAAAAGCCTCTGTATTAATCACATCTGTAAGGTCATTGCGACAATTCCACAGTTTGACATATGTGTCCTGTATAATATCTTCGGCATTCGAAACATCTTGCACGATACGATAGGCTATTCTGTACAATTTCTGATGATAGGGAAGAAACACTTTTTTGAAAGTATCTGCATCCATATTTTTTTAGAATAGATCAATTATTATTATCTACATTTTCATTTGTATATTGTTTTATTATATCCTCAATTCTTGATTAAATTATCTATGTCGAAATCTTCTATCGTTCCGGTAATTTTGATGATTACAAGGTTTTTACCACTCATACACAAGAGTATAATTTCTTTAATAACATCCCCCTCGTTTTTTGCCATAATGCGAACCTCGTTTTTCTCCTTAATATGCATCATCGTTTCATAACCATCAGAATCTTTTATTTTGCCCACTTGCTTGCTAATATCCTGCTTGTCTTTTGTGGAGCAGGAGGATAAATCGTAGACCTCAACTCCTTCTATCTCTTTACCGGAAGGCATATCTTTTATCATAGATGCATCCACATCTGTTTTTTTAACATCCTCTGTCTCTGATACCTTTTTCAACAATTGGTCAACACTCTGGCTATATCCTGCAATACTCAATGATAATATTAGTAGTAGAAAGATAACATGTTTTTTCATATTCATTTTATATAAATTGTTTATAATTCAAGCATCGTTTTCACTATTTTCCCGTTTCTATAATAGAGACTTCTAGTGTTATGTCAAGTGTAAAATGCCGGCAAACCGTGAGAAGCTACAATTTGTATTTGACACGACACTAGTTGTTATGCTCATTTACTAAATCATTCAGATCACTTTCCTTTATTTTTCCGGTAAGCCTGATGATGGAGGGTTCTTCATTTTCCATACATAAGAGCAAAATTTCTTTAATAATATCCTTCTCTTTTTTTATCATAATGCGAACTCCGCTTTTCTTCTCTTTAGTATGTATCATGGTTTCATAACCATTGGTATCTTTTATCTTGTTGATCTGTTTACCGATATCCTGCTTATCCTCTAGAGAGCAGGAAGATAAATCATAGACCTCAATTCCTTTTATACCTTTAACAAAAGGCATATCTCCCAGTCCTCCGGACATACTGGCAAAATTCATCATAAATCCTCCGATCTTTACTTTTTCCGTATTTTCAATCTTTGATACCTTTTTCAATAATTGGTCAACACTTTGGCTGTAGCCCGTAATACTCAAAGATAACATTAGTAATAAAAAGATAAAGTGTTTTTTCATATTCATTTTATATAATTTGTTTATAATTCAAGCATCGTTTTCGTTATTTTCCCGTTTCTATAATAGAGACGGAATAACTTGAAATTTTGTTACAGAAAAAAGTAATAATATTATTATCTTTGTTAAATCAAAGGGGGAAGATTGATGAAATATATATCCATATTTTGTGGTTCGTCATCAGGAAATGACAAGATTTTTGCAGAACAGGCGGTGCTTTTAGGAAGGGTTATTGCCCGGAAGGGATTTGGAATTGTATATGGAGGAGCTCATGTGGGCTTGATGGGAGAAGTAGCCAATGGCGCATTATCCGAAGGCGGAGAAGTAATAGGGGTTATTCCGGCTTTCTTGAAAAAGAAAGAATTGGAGCATACACAATTGACCAAAATACACATTGTAGAGACAATGCATGAGCGAAAGGCTTTGATGAACGAATTATGTGATGCTGTGATCGCACTTCCTGGAGGATACGGGACTTTGGACGAATTATTTGAAATGCTTACATGGGCTCAACTGTCTTTACATAAAAAGCCCATAGGCTTATTCAACATCGACGGGTATTATGATGCATTGGCTGAAATGTCGGCCAAGATGATAGAAAAAGGCTTTTTGAAAGAGGAGTATAAAGACCTTTTATTAATTGATGATGATATAGAAAGGTTGTTATACAGAATGGGAACCTATGTTCCTTTACCAAATGAAAAATGGTTCAAAACCTGACATTTTTTTAACACAAAACACAATAACACACACATGAAAAGAGTTTTTTTGACATTATTAGTATCATCTTTTAGCCTTCTACAGTATATGGGCAGGATGAAGGAGGCGTCCTGAAAAAAAGGACGGAAAAGAACGAGAATATTCAAACAAAAACAGGATATAATCAGTTTTTATTGGATATGATAAATGATATTGACAAGGAATATGCAGACTATGAGGAGAAAGTTCAGAACGTTTGGGATAACAAAATAACTATGGATTTAAAGAAATCTGCCGTTAAGCCTACTACTGCCATTGATGAATATTGTAAAGAAATAAAACGTATGCCAATATTTAAAGGTGGGGAAGATTATCAAAAATCTGTACTGGAATATGCTGATGCCATGAAAGAAAAAATCAGCAGATTGGAAAAATATGGGGTGTTGGGCTCCGATGCAGACGCAGATTTCGATCAATATTTTGCATCGGCCAGAGCTTTTGATAAAGCTTCAAATGATGCAATCGACAAGCGCAATGTACTCAGAAAAAGAAAAAGTGAATATGAACGTACTTTTTATATAAAGAATAAATAAACGATGGCATTGAAAGTGGGAGACAAAATCCCCGAGACATTAGGAAAAGACCAGGACGGCAAAGAAATAAAGGCTAGTGACTATACCGGGCACAAGTTAGTCCTCTATTTCTATCCCAAAGACAGTACGCCGGGTTGTACGGCCGAGGCATGCAGTTTCAGGGATAATTTCTCACAGTTTCGCAAATTAGGTTATCAGATACTTGGAGTAAGCGTTGATAGTGAAAAATCGCATCAGAAATTTAAAGAAAAGCAACAATTACCCTTTCCTTTAATAGCTGATACAAATAAGTCATTGGTGGAGGCCTTTGGCGTATGGGGTGAGAAAACGCTGGCCGGGCGAAAATATATGGGTACATTCCGTACCACTTTCCTGATAAACGAGAACGGTGTTATCGAAAAAATCATAGGCCCGAAAGAGATAAAAACAAAAGAGCATGCTCAACAAATTTTGAATCAATTATAAACAATAAAAACAGGACTTAAAGAATGGCGGAAGAGAAAGAAAAGAAAGCGGCTCCGAATGCAGAAAAAATGAAAGCTCTGCAAGCTGCGATGGACAAAATAGAGAAAAGCTACGGTAAAGGTTCCATCATGAAGATGGGAGACGACAAAATAGATGAAATTGCTGTAATACCAACAGGTTCGATTGCATTGAATGCCGCTCTTGGCGTGGGAGGGTATCCCCGTGGCAGGGTGATAGAAATATACGGCCCCGAATCGTCAGGTAAAACCACATTAGCCATACATGCAATAGCAGAGGCGCAAAAAGCGGGTGGTATTGCCGCTATAATAGATGCCGAGCATGCATTCGACCGATTCTATGCCGAAAAGTTGGGCGTCGATGTTCAAAACTTATGGATTTCGCAACCGGATAGTGGAGAACAAGCATTGGAAATTGCAGAACAACTTATTCGTTCATCTGCCGTAGATATTGTAGTTATAGACTCAGTAGCAGCTTTGACACCGAAAGCAGAACTGGAAGGAGAAATGGGCGATTCCAAAATGGGACTTCAGGCACGATTGATGTCGCAGGCTTTGCGTAAACTAACAGCCGCAATTAGCAAGACCAGTACTACATGTATATTCATCAATCAGTTACGCGACAAGATTGGTGTAATGTTCGGCTCACCGGAAACCACTACAGGAGGTAATGCGCTCAAATATTATGCATCGGTGCGTCTTGATATCCGCCGCATAGGGCAATTAAAAGACGGAGATGAAGTAAAGGGTAGCCAGACGCGCGTAAAGGTGGCAAAAAATAAGGTTGCCCCACCATTTAGAAAGGCCGAATTTGATATTATGTATGGAGAAGGTATCTCAAAATCCGGTGAAATTGTAGATTTAGGTGTGGAATTAGGTATCGTAAAGAAAAGCGGTTCCTGGTTTAGTTATAATGACACTAAATTGGGACAGGGACGTGAAGCCGCTAAGGATACAATAAAAGATAATCCTGAGCTGGCAGAGGAATTGGAAACCCTGATTTTTGCAGCATTGAAAGATAAAAAATAGCTCAAAAAGAATCAGACATTTTTTGCATTAAAATACAAGGCTCGGAGATATTAGACCCGAGCCTTCTGTTAATTATTAAAGAAGTATTGTTTTTTTTAACCAAGATGCAACTTCTGAAATTGATTTTGCATCTTCACCATAGAGAGTTAACCAACGGATGGATGATCAGATGCTAGTTGCAGAGTGTAAGCGTGGCAAACCATGGGCTCAAAAGAAACTTTATGAGCTCTATGCGCCTGTCATGATGGGAATCTGCATGCGGTATGCGTCGGATAGAGACACGGCGCAAGACATCCTACAAGATGGTTTTGTAAAAGTCTTTACGAAGTTGGATATGTATACAGGTAAAGGCTCTCTCGAAGGGTGGATGCGACGGGTATTTGTTACTACAGCACTGGAATATCTGAGACAAAATAACGCATTGAAGTTCAGTGTCAGTATTGATGAATATACCGAAGTGGTTGAAAATGTGAGTGTATCGGCATTAGATAAATTATCAGCTGATGAACTCATGAAATGTATAGAGCAGTTACCAAGCGGTTATCGTACAATATTTAACCTTTTTGCCATAGAAGGTTACTCTCATAATGAAATAGCAGAAATATTAAATATACAAGAAAGCACTTCCCGGTCTCAGTTTATCAGAGGCCGTAAACTGTTACAAAAGATTGTTCTCTCTCAAATAATGCAAGAAGATGCGAAACGACAACGAGGATAGAAATAAGAATTTTCCTGATGAATTCAGCGAACTCATCCGACAAAAGCTGGAAAATCATAAGGTTACTGTTGACAACGATTGTTGGAACGGTATAGAATCGCGTATAGTCTCATCAAAACCTAAAAGAGACATAAAACGGTGGGTTACCGGCATAGCCGCAGCCGCAGCTTTTATCGGAGCTGTATTCTTACTTATGCCTGATCAGGCTCCATTATCATCAGATATAGCAAAGGTTTTGGAGCAGGAAGACTATGCTCTTTCTGAGAAAAGATTTATTGAGATGGAAAAAGAGTTGGCAATGTCGGAGCCAACTGAAGAACAGTCATTCGTGACTAAAGCCGTAGCATTCATATCTTCTGCAAATAAGGCTACTGATAAACCGAAGGCTAGTGATGGAGAGAATATAGATATATCGAAAACGCCAACTCAGGAAATAGAAAACAATCAGCCTGTTGAAGATCAGGAGAAAAAAGATGAGGCAGTACAAACATCGAAAAATGCGGATGTAAAACGAGATAACAGGTCAAATGTTTTTGAGCAGGGGAAAATCCTTTTACCAAAGAAAAAGGGTAACGATAATTGGACGATGGCGGCATCTTTTACATCAAATGGTAGTATTTCCTCCTCTGGAGATGGTTTAAATTCACTAAAGAGTGAATTCCAGTCGTCGCCTAGTATAACCAATGGCGAGGATGACGGAATTATATTGAGAGATCCGGGAGAAGCGAATACGAAATTCCTTTCGTCAAGGGATTTTCCGGAAGTAGAACATGACCTCCCTTTATCATTCGGCTTTACTGTACGAAAGGATATCAATAAGCATTTTGGTGTCGAAACAGGACTGATGTATACTTATTTATCTTCTACTTTTAAAAGAACAAATATACCTCAGTATCAGTCAAAGCAGGAATTACATTATTTAGGTGTCCCTGTAAACTTAGTAGTTTATATACTTAATGACCCTAAATGGAATGTGTATGTTTCTGCCGGAGGTATGGTGGAAAAAGGATTAACAAGAAAATATACTCAGGAAATGTATCAGACTGATGATAAAACATCTGCTATATCCGAGAAAGGAAGTATTAGTGGTCTGCAATGGTCATTAAATGCATCTGTGGGAGTAGGATATAACTTTTATAAAGATATAGGAGCATATGTCGAACCTCGTTTTTCACATTATTTTGAGAACAATCAGCCTGTAAGCGTCAGAACCGAGAAAAAGTCGGTATTCGGACTTGGAGCAGGGCTTAGATATAAATTTTAGGAATCGACCTTAATATATACTTTAAAATATGAAGAATCTATTATATATAATTATTGCTCTAGGTTTCGGCATCCTCTTTAATCGTTGTGATGATTCGGATGGGGAAAGAATTGAAACTTTGAATTATAAGATTAACGAACCTGTATTTATGGATGCGAAAGTATTCCGTAACTCTGTGAAAGTATCACAAACACCCAAAGGCATTACAGGGCAGGGAAAGATGTGCTTTTATGAAGGTTTCATATATATATCCGAACCGGAAAAAGGTATCCATATCATCAACAACAAAGATCCTCAGAATCCTCAAAATATCGCATTCATTGAAATTATGGGAAACGCGGATATTGCTATCCGTGATAATACACTCTATGCAGATTCATATATAGATATGATCTGGTTCGATATTTCAAGTCCTTCAGATCCCCAATTAAAAGGACGTTTAGAGAATGTCTTCTTAGGAGCACTGCCTCCGGTAGAAAATGAATTTGGTTATGATTATACTCTCTGTGAACCCGCAAAAGACAGGATAGTAACAGGATGGAATCTTGTAGAAAGATCTGTGACAATGCTTTACAATCCTGAAGATAACCGTAATGAGTATCTTGATGGATCGCCTCCTACTTCATCTGATAGTAAGAATGGAGTAAATGGTTCTATGTCCCGTTTCTGTGTATACAAAGATTATTTGTATGCAGTGATGAATGAATCACATAAGATGGATATTTTTGATTTATCGGGTAATGCACCTGTCGTGAAATCCGATTCTGTCAGTCTGAGCTGGAATGTAGAAACAATCTTCAACTATAAAGAATATTTGTATCTGGGAACACCCCGTGGAATGATGATCTATTCTGTTTCAGACCCGATTAGGCCGGAATATCAGTCTTCGCTGCAACATGTGTATGGTTGTGATCCGGTAGTGGTGGAAAATGATATAGCATATGTAACTATACATTCCGGAAATTCGTGTGGACAAAATACAGATGAATTGTTGGTCATAGATGTAAGTGATGTAAAAGAACCAAAACAAATAGCGTCGTATGCAATGAAGAATCCTAAAGGCCTGGCCGTCCAAAATGGTATATTATATCTATGTGATGACGGGCTGAAAATATATGGGGCTGAAAATCCGCAGGAAATTATAGCGAATAAGATAGCGCATTTTACAGGTATGGATGGGTATGATGTGATTCCTTTTGACAATATGTTGATGATGATAGCGAATGACGGACTTTATCAATATGATTGTACAAACATAGAAGATATAACTCAAATGAGTAAATTACCGATCGTAAAGTAATAATTGTAGTGTTATGTAAATGCGGCAGTTGCTCATTAGGGCTACTGCTTTTTATTTTTGTTATCATCCTATTTTTGAGTTACCTTTGGCCCGGCTTCATTTATACTAACATTATTTATGTATGTTATTATGGACAATGGTAATTAAACAACGACATAAATGAACTTTTTGGCGCATGCGTATTTGTCTTTTGGTGATGCTGATATTCTGACAGGGAATATGATCGCAGATATGGTGAAGGGCAAACAAATAGAAGTTTATCCCGAAACTATACAATTGGGAATCCGCTTACACAGAGAGATTGATTCTTTCACAGACAGACATGAGATTACCCAGCAGGCAATGGCCTTATTACGTCCTTCGGCTGGTAAGTATGCGGGAGCTTTCCTTGATGTATCATTCGACCACTTCCTGGCATTGGATAAGACGCGCAATAGCGCTAAAGAGTGGAACTATTTTGCGACCCATTGTTATAAGCAAATAGGAACGAACAGTGAGATTCTACCCAACGAATTTCGTACAATGTTTATGTATATGCAAGGCGAAAACTGGCTTTATAGTTATCGCTACCAATGGATGATAAAACGCAGCTTCAAGCGATTGCAAATGCGGGCTAACTATCTTGATGATAATGCCCCAATATTTGCAGACTTTAAACAACATTATGATGAAATAAGAGAGGCTTATAAGTTGTTTTTTCCCCAGCTTGTAAGCTATGCGCGAGATGTGGTACAGAAACTTTAAAAGGAGCTCGAAACCCGCTGTACAATATTCAGCAACTGGCATACATTATCCAGTTTCAACTCAAAATCAGAATATTCCGGTGATGGGTTAAGTGAATGACAAATGATAGTTCCCTTATCCAAATCCTGGTTGATAACCTGTTTACAAAGTATGGTGTTATCCAGAACGATTATCCAGTTGGGATAATCTTCCGTATGTAGTTTATTCGACCAATGTTCTTTACCCAGTTCGCGTGCCAATATTATATCGCCATTGCTGAGACTTCTTTTTGTGTCGTCATCCATACTGTCACCCTTGATCTCAAAGGCGAAATAACGACCATGCCCTATTTTGTCGACAATGAAGTCAAATTCTTCAAACTCTTCGCCAACAAATTCAGCATCTCTGCACTCGTCTATATATTTGGCATAGGCTTTAACGGGGATAAATGGGACACGCATACGGTATTTACCGCTTGCCATCTCATAGTATTTTACGCCCGACTTGGTAATAATGTATGGATCCTCACCATTTACTTTGTCGGAACGGTTCATTCTGCCTTCACCCTTGAATAGCCATTCTTCATTAACATTAAAGTAGGAAGCTAATAGTGAAACATTGGACTTGTTAGGAGTAGTTTTTCCTTCTACATAGTTTGCTATTGTGCCTTTGGTAATAGCTGTATCTTTCCATATACGATAAGCGGTAACTCCCTCTTTATCTAATAAATACTTTAGTCTGTCTTTAAATTCCATACAATCCGCCTTTCTCTCAATTAGTTTATAATCAGTCTAAAAGTGTAATTCGACACACAAACATAGTAAAATATTGCATTATGGATGTTTTTTTTAAGTTAAAAAAATATCAATATAAGTGGATACCGAATGTTTTTGATAAAATATTAATTAGTTTTGAGGCTAATATTATTCGGGAAGCTATCTAAATGCAAGAGAAGGAACATAATAAAGGAAGATGGAATATATCACAATGGATACTCCTTATAACCATTATATTGATGGTGGCTTTTGCTATCGCCTATTTTATATTCGACATCCCAGTAATGTTTATTCCTATCATATTTATGTTTCCTTTATTTGGAGGAATTTTTAGTAAACAGAGAGATAAAGATTAGATGGATAAAATAAGAGAGACCTTAGAAGAATGGGTGAAGGAATACCCCGTCATTTTGCCACTCTTTTGTATTGTTCTAGGTATATTGTTGTTACTTGCCTGCATTTTGGACTGGAACTGGATATTCGGAGATATCAGCGGTTCTAACTACGATCCCCGGAAAATAGATGGATTGGTGAATATGTTTGGCAGAAAGACAGCACGCTTCTTAGTCAGTATTTTATCCATATTCTTAATAGTAATAGGAGTCTTAACTTTTATGATCCTGTATGACATGTAAGTTTTTTTAACTATCTGTAAAATTTAATTTAAACATTTACCTGAATGTAACTGTTTAAACTATAAAAGTATTATATTTGTTAAAGTAAGGAATATAAAAATCATAAAATATCACATTATGAAAGGATTTATTTTAGGATTAGCTATAGGAGCATTAGGTGTATATGCTGCATTAAAGCTCACTGATGAAGAGTCGAGAGAAGAGTTACGTTCGAAAATGAACAATATGACAGATAAGGCCAAGTCGGAGATGGAATATGGCTATACTGTAGGTAAAAGCAAGGTACTGCGTGCAGGCGTGAAAGCAAGGCAGGAAGTACGGAAAGGCAAGCAAAAAATTAATGAAATGACCGGGGAGGTTGTCGGAAAGCTAGCCGAAGAATTATCTGAAATAGAAATGAAAGCGAAAGCTAACGCAGGAACTCAAAGTTAAACTGTTATATAAATATACAGAATGAGGCTGCCCGATTGGACAGCCTCATTTGTTTTTATTTGCTATCTGGATATAAAGCTTTCCACCAGCCATTATCATCTTTCAGCCATTTAGCAAACCATGCCATAATGGAGTTGTTCCATTCCACGCGGCGCTTGTAATTCATTATACCGTGATTCTCGTCCTTTACCTGTATAAATTCGGTTGGTACACCCAGTATTTTCAGCGCTGTATACATCTGGATGCTTTCGCCGATAGGCACATTGGTATCAACCATACCATGCGTAAATAATATGGGGGTTTTTACCTTGTCGGCATTGAACAACGGACTTTGATTTACATACAGATCATGATTGTTCCATGGGTAACTGTGCGCACTGGCTCCCGAACTATATGTATAACCCCAGTAACCTTCACCCCAATAGCTGCTTATTGAGCTGATACCTGCATGAGATACCGCCGCAGCAAATATATCAGTTCTGGTTTGCAGGTACATTGTCATAAATCCACCATAGGATGCACCTATACAGCCAAGTTTTTTCTCATCCACAAAAGAATGTTCTGTTAAAAACTTCTGAACCCCTTCTATAATATCTTCGGCAGTACGTTTACCCCACGCGTTTACATGCATTGCCGCAAACTTTTGTCCGAATCCGGTCGCTCCGCTTGGCTGGATGATATACGCCACATATCCTTGAGAAGCGAAAACATGTGCAGGATATGGCCCTTCAAATCCGCGGGAAGTAGGTGAGGTTCCGCCATAGTAATACACAATCATCGGGTATTTTTTATTCGGATCGAAGTTAGGCGGTAGATAATAACTTCCTTTTATTTCTATTCCATCCGAATTGGTGAAATTCCAGTCTTTAACTTCGCCAAGTGTCATTTGCGATAACCTGTCGTTGTAAGGGTCGGCTATCATTTTCGACTTCTGGTTTTTCATATCATAGATATATGCCCGTGTAGAATTGGATTGGCTGACTCCGAAATATACGGCAATATCCGATCTCTTGCCAATTGAGAAATTTCTAACCACGTCTTCTTCCAGCGAAAGCTTGGTGAAAGTCTTTTTACCAGTATCGTAACGATAGACATTCACATAATCCATATCTGTGGTACGGAAGTAGATATGATTGTCTTTCTCGCTCCAGTAGTGGCTGTCTATGCTGGGATCAAAGTTTTTTGTAATGGGGTCAATTTCTTTAGTCTTTAAATCCATTATAAAGGCCAGGCTATTGTAACTGTTAGCTATTTGTCTTTCGTCTATATTCAGACTGATACCGTTAAAGGCTTCACCTGACCCGGATATCAGTATTTTCTTTCCATCAGGGGAAAAAGAAGCACTATGTGCAAAGCCCTCATCTTTCCAAAGTGTATCGACTTTCATTGACGGAAGATCGAGCAGGAACATCATATTCTTACGGAAAGGACGTTCTGTAACAATTTCATCCGATATGGAAAACAGCATTTGTTTTGAGTCGGGACTAATATCGCTTATCCATGTAGAATGCGAACCATAAGTCAATTGCTGGCTTAACCCTGTTCCTAAATCGTATTGATAAATAAAAGAACGGTTAGTGTAGCCATCCTGACGGTCTTCAGGCGATTTCAGAAGTTTCAGGTCTCCTTTGTTTTCATCTCCTTTTTCCTGCTTGTTGTAGAACAGGGATTGTTCGTCAGGAGAGAAACGGAAATATTCATTAGGAACGTTTTTGGCCAATGTAGATTCCTGTAATGTTGCAGGATCGATTGTTATTATATTCGATTCTTCCCCTATTCTAGATATATAAAACAGTTTCTCGCTTTTAGGCATCCAACTTAATTGCCTTTTACTACCATTAGCATCGATCAATACACGTTTTTCTGATTTTATATCGTAAAGTTCTGTAGAGGAAACACTATTCTCTCCCAAAGTATTACGGTATGATATCAGTATATATCCACCATTCGGAGAAATATTAACTCCCGACACCCTGTCTCCCAGCATCATATCGGTGAAGTTAACATTCCTTTTATTTGTATTTGATACTGAGAATACAGTAAGCGAATCATTTTTTTCATTTTCTATTTCTATCTTCAAGGCACTGGATGCCTTGTCATCAGCCGAAGAAAGTAACTTTATCACTACCCTACTGTTCAGCGGGTATGGATTGAGGTCTGCACTAATATCTTTTGCTGATCCTACATTGCTTTCCTTTGTTGTCTTCGATTTTACGGATTTTCCATCCACCAGTATTTCCAGCATATTGGGCGAGGTTACTTTTAGCGTTCCTTTTCCATATCTGTCGGTACTTACATAGAAAGATATAAGTTGTAAGGTGGTTTTTCCTTTTATTGCTTTTTCAGGAAAGAAAAATCCTGCGGTATCGGCTTTCAATGTCCATGTGAAAGCTGATTGGGCAGGTATGGTCAATTCTGTTTTCAACAGATACTTTTCATCGTATTTCTCACCTTTGAGGGTACTGGAGTCTACCAATATCGGTTCGGTAATATTTACAGGTTGGGTAATGTGAATCTGAGATAATTTTTGCGTCTTTTGGGCAAAAAGCCCGAGCGATAAGATTAAGGATAGAAATACAAGTCTGGTACGTAAATTCATGGTAGTATATAGTTATTTAAGTTTAATGACAAACTTAGATAAAAATCTGCGATTTATAAGCGAGTCGAATAAAAAAATAGTAATGTGTGCTTTCTATATGAAAGGATATGGGATTCATAAGAATATATTTTCCTGCATTTCAAATATTTGCTAAATTCGCAGACATGCAAATTATTCTTTTACATCAAAATGGCTAAACAACAAACTAAAAAGGAATCCGCAGGGAAATCTTCTGTGAGTTCAGCACCGGATACGCGGAAACTGGTACCGACCAATAATAATGGTAAATGGGGATTTTTAGATGCAACGACAGGCGAAGAGGTTGTACCGTTTGTATATGATTATGCACATCTTTTTTCTGTAGGATTGGCATTAGTCCGGTTAAATGGCTGGTGGGGCTACGTAGATAAAGCAGGGAAAGAAGTTATTCCATGTATATATAATCCGGCATGGTCATTCACTAAAACGGGATTGGCAGCCGTATGCATAGAGGGTAAATGTGGTTTTATAGACCAAACAGGAGAAGTAGTTATCCCACTAATATATGATGATGCCCGCTACTTTAATAAAGACGGTAAAGCAAAGGTAAAACTGAACGGCGAAACCTTCTTTATCGATTTGGAGGGAAACAGAGTCGAATAAATATGGGAAATAATACCCGGCTCGATATTTAATAATGAAAGATTATGTGAGAGAAATCATCATTAAAATCGCGCCGGGAGGCTAAGGGGAAGCCTATGTTTTTATTAACGAATACACTCTATAGAGATTAAAAAGGTTGAATTTCCATAAAAGAATATTTATTTTTTTTGTTCCAATTTGACCGATAAATCATAATACACTGATATCCAGCAAGTAGTTCAACTTTATTTTTTATTGAGTCATAAAGTAGTATCTTTATATAAAAAATCAGCATTTATGATACTGAATATTCAAAATGAGACTGCACAGCTTAAAACTGTCGTATTAGGCCAGCCTTATTCTTTAGGTAAGATACCGACATTGGAAGAAACATATGATGCTAAATCATATGAAACAGTAAAGAACGGAACATATCCTACCGAAGAAGATATTGCTGGTGAAATGACTGCATTCGAGCAGATACTGAAGAAATATGATGTAGAAGTTCTGCGTCCGCTTATCCTGCCAAACAGCAATCAGGTTTTTGCACGGGATGTGGCATTTGTTATCGAAGACAGGATAATCACCTCTAATATTATCCCCGACCGTGCAGATGAGCAGGAAGCATACGCTCCGATCTATAGTGAAATTGCTTTTAACAAGATATATAACCTCCCTGAAAAAGCTCATGTGGAAGGTGGTGATGTAGTCTTATACAATGACCTGATATTTGTGGGAACTTATACAGAATCTGATTATCCAAGCTATAAAACTGCGCGGACAAATGCATATGCAATAGATTTTATGAAAGAACTCTTTCCTGATAAGACATTTATTGCTCTAGAACTGGAAAAGAACGACACAGGCCCGTCTAAAGGTATTCTTCATCTCGATTGTACATTTATGCCTGTCGGTAAGGGAAAAGCTATTATATATAAGGATGGATTTAGAAATATAGACGATTATAATTATCTAATAGAATTGTTCGGGAATGATAATATATTTGAGGTCACGCAGGAGGAGATGTATTACATGAATACGAATGTCTTTTCCATTTCTCCCGATGTGGTAATCAGCGAAGCTCATTTTACCCGTCTGAATAATTATATGAAAGATGAATGGGGAATGATTGTCGAAACAGTTCCTTACTATGAAATTTCCAAAATGGGAGGTTTGTTGCGGTGTTCTACATTACCTCTGGTCAGAAAATAATTATTCAAAAAATAAAGAGATATTATTTTAGATTATTCGCAGTATGATTTAAATGCCCAATGAATAAACACTTGCGGAATTATTGAGATTCGAGAGTAACGATTTAGAAACCGTGCGTATTTCAGTGTTTTGCGGTGCAATACTATCAAAGAATTCTCTCTCTACTATAAATATAGCAGTAAACTTGCGAACAACGGGCGATGAGGTATTTGAACAGCAATAGCCATCAATAGAGTCGTAGATTTGCGGAAATATCCGGTAACGCACGGTGCTCCACCACTGTTATTATTGCGAGCATTAGCGAAGTAATCTTTTAACGAGACAATCAATTTGATTTTTGTTGAGAATGGTCGGTCCGCGGGTAATATAGTAAATACAGTTCGATTCTGTCAGTATTTTAACATGCTCAAATTGATTGTTTACCGATGCTCCCATCATTAACAATATGTTTGAAACAGATACTTTAGTATGCCCCCAATTACTTAAAAAACTATTTGAATTTTTGGTAATCTCGTTTATAATGATGTACAAAGCAAACCCACCCCTCCTTAATTGTTTGATCGGTGAAAACAAATCATTACTTTCAGTTGATTTCCTGCTCCAATATTTTGTCTCTATGACAAACACACCCGTAGGGCCGATAACGATATGGTCGAGTTGTGTTGAATATATCCGGTCGTCTTCGCTTTTATGGTAAAGAGGAGGGTCGAACGATTTTCTGAAATCATTGATGATATAATACTCGTTCGGGAGTTTCCGCAAAAGCTCGATCGCCTTCAACTCGCCGACGCTTCCATATATGAATGCGGAAAGGCTGTTTAATTCGGAAACAATGTGTTCTATTTTCCTTATAAAAGGCTTCGACCTTCGTTCGATTTCTAACAGTTGGCTATATGTTAAATGGTTGATCTTCTTTTTATTGCTGTCGATTTTAACCAGATAGTGTTTTATCTGTTTTTCTACTATCCAGTCGAAATCAGGCTCCAAGAGATTTAATTTTCTTTTTGCTCTATACTTTTTAATTTTTGAGAACAGATTGTTTCGTGAACTCGAAAGTATTGATTTTAATAGGTCTATCTGAGCACAAAGAAGCGATCCACACTCGGTTTTATCTCTGTCATACTCGTCGAGAAGATTTTCATTCTCTTTTGTCAGTTTTTTTATTTCTTCATTGATTTCATTTTTTATTCTTGCCCTGATGTTTTCAATTTCATTAGGATAGTTCCTCTTATAGTCAATAATATCGTTAATAGATTTAAACCTGTATATAGATTTACTTCTCAAAATTCGGAATAATTCTGTTATTGCGCCTGAATCATTGAAAACATTCGGGTTCATTTTATTTCAATTGTTTGTATGTTTCTTTTCATTTGCCGTTCGCTCCTCTAGATTTCACATTTTCTTTATACAAAATGTATAGCAAAGGTAGTATAATTACGACATATAAAAGAAGTCAAGGTTTTTTAATATCCGTCTACAAAATTTCCCTCGCTCGCGCAGACTTCTAGTGTCTGTGTGTTGCGAAGCAATCGGCGAAGCCAATTAAGATGATAATGCACACGGACGGGACGTCCGCGCGGGCAGACAAAAACAAAGAGATATTATTTTAGAAATTATCCGGGTGTATCTATAAGAATTATTTATCTGCAGTTATTCCTTCTGATGTCATTTGTATACGTTTCATGGTTCCATCTTTATTATAATAGAGATAGTCTATACATACCGATCGCAAATAGCTCCCTCCCTGAGTAGGAATAGCCCCATTGTGATAGACGAAATACCATTTACCTTTAAACTCAACAATTGCCTGATGATTGGTATTGCTATTACCTGCAATTTCATTCAGTATGCCTTTGTACTCCCATGGGCCATGTATATTTTTGCTCATCGCATAACAGATTTTTTCAGGAAACCATGCTGCATAAGATAGATAATACCAATCTCCGCGTTTATGAATCCATGGGGCTTCGGTAAAATGAGGTATATCGACTGTCATAATTTCTCCGTCAAGCTCAGTCATATTCTCTTTTAGCCTGGCATAGTAGCAACAAGTATTTCCCCAAAACAAATAAGCCTGCCCGTCATCGTCGATCCATGCGGTAGGATCTATATCATCCCACGAAATATTGGTACGACTTGTAGTCATATCGTTGGTTACGAGCGCCGAACCTCTTGCATCCCCGAATGGCCCCGTAGGGCTGTCAGACACTGCTACTCCAATGGCTTTTCCTCCTGTATTATGTTCTGTTGAGACATACCAGTAAAATCTGCCATTGCGTTCTATTACCTGTGAAGCCCATGAACTATGTCCCTTTGCCCATTTAAAATCGCCGGTCTGTAATGGTACAGGATGTTCGTACCATGTTCTCATATCTTTGGAGGAAAAGACCAACCAGTTAGGAATATTATATCCTCTGCCATCTCCGGTATCTTGTCCTGTATATAAATAGAAAGTATTGTTATATATCAATGCTGCAGGATCGGCTGTATATTTATGTGTAAATAAGGGGTTTCCGGTAGGAACTAACATTACCGGCTCTTCAATCTGTGCATCCATATTTGATATGAAGCAGGCTAGAATAAGAAGTAATAAGATAATTCTTTTCATAGGTTTATAGTCTTAATGTTAGTTTATTATTTCATTTATCTATTTAGGTATAAAATACAGTCTTAAATAAGTGTTTATTTTACACTTACAATAATAACAATAATCTTTGGATATTATTTTATAGTTAATGTGTTGTAAAACATGCATATTTATTTTAGAAATTTATCTATAGGTAAGTTTAGTTGAAAGTTGAAAGTTGAAAATGGAAAGTTAAATTACAAAGTAATCGACAGAGTCAATTGGAGCGAAGCATAAATCGGTGGAGCCAAAGCGAAAAAGTGTTCTTTGAATTGAATTATTAATCACAGGAGCAAAGCGTATGTAAAATCGACGGAGTCAAAAAATTGGAAAGA
>JAITVH010000005.1 GCA_031285905.1 Prevotella sp. | reverse complement strand
GAGATCAGTTCGGCAGTCAGTTTCAGGTCGTTTACCCCTGTCAGGTTGTACGATAGCACCACGCCGCCCAATGCGGTAGGAATGTGTACTATGTCGCCACCCATTTCCTGCAATTCTTTGTCTGACAGGAATACATCTGTCGCACCGAAGTCTACTGTTTTGTCTTTCAGGCTGCGAATGCCGCCGCCGCTACCGATGGCGCCATAGGTAACGTTGCTGTTTGTTTTGGCATATTCCTTAAATACTATATTGTAGAATGGTGCGGGGAATGTAGCTCCTGCTCCCGAGAGTGACGCTTCTTTTTTACCACATGAGCTTAATGCTACGATAAGTGCTGTTGCTGCAAATAATACTGTTTTTTTCATAATCTTTTCGTTTTTAATTCTGGTGCAATATTATTATGATATTATAACAAACAGACTAAGGATATGTTACGAAACGGTTAAGAATTAAAAGTTATTTGTTTTCTTTGTATTTAGGCTTAAAATATCTACTACAATGAAACATAAAATTCTGATATTATTGGTCGTCTTCGCAGGTATTGCCTCTATGGCTATAACCTGTGATAGAATTGCATTGGTTAATAATTGTAGATTTTATGTAGAAAACAAATTGGATAAAGATGTCTATTTAATTCCCAGTTTCAATTATCCGGATACAACATTATTTTTCACAGCAAATAGAGATTCCATATTGGCAAACAATACGATAGTACCATTCTCTAAATCGGAAATGCAGTACAAGATTTCGTTGAAAGACAGTCCTCGCGATTTCAGATTTGAAGATACTATCCTGATATTCGTTTTCGATAAAGAATTATTTATTGCTAATGATTTTCAGATGTATGTCAGTGGAAATAATTATTTGAGAAGATATAAATATTCTGTATATGATGTTGTACAACGTGATTTTAGACTTATAATAGAATAAGCCACTGTAAAATTGTATCTTATTCTCTACAAATTAAACTCCACATTAACAAACAAATACTGTTCCGACCGTCCTCTGTCGGGATTGATGTTGCGGAAGTTGGGTGCTATCTTTAGTTGTTTTAGCGGGGCAAATTCTACGCCGAGCATCATCAGTTGTCCGTCGCCACTGTTCCACGCAGATGTGAAATTGGACGGAGCAGACGAATCGGTGAGGTCGTAGCGGGCAAATGTGCGCCACTTCTGTGACAGCTTGGCCGATGTATAAAACGAATATCCGAAATAGTCTTTCTTTTCTATAAAGCCTTTGTTGTAAACGCGGTTGTACTCAGCACCCAGCGAAATTCTCTGATTCTGATAGCCTGCAAACACCGACAGTGTGTACTGGTCTTTGTATCCGGCTTCGGTAATGCCTTCGGGCAGGGCATCGTATTGGTTTTCGTCCTTGTTGTATATATCGCCATACACACGGAATGTAGTATTTTCTATAGGGTGCAGGCTTATACCTGCCGCATAGCGCATATTGTTGTCTTTCTTTATCTTCTTGTTCCCTTCACCATTGGTAATACTGAGGTCGGCTGATACATATTTGTTGAAGTCGTACTGTGCCGTTACACCCAGATCAACACTCGGTGCCATCTTATTCAGATCCTGAAACGATTTCATCACATAGCGGTGCATCCAGTAGTCTTCCTGTGTGCTGAACTGCATCAGCCCCGTTAGTCCGGCATTGATGGTTAAACCCTTGTCGCTCCATCTTACGAAGGCATTACGCAGATATACTTCCAGTCCGTCGGACGATGTTTTTCCGGCTGCGCCGTCTATCACCAGTTGTGCCTGTAAGGTACGGGTAATTTTATAATTATACCCCAGCAATGCTCTGGTAATATCGAATCCCGATTCGTCGTTGACATGACCGAATCCGGTACTGTAATCCATGAAACTGCGGGCAATGATTTTTCCCGATGGCTTGAAGGCTATGGAATCCTGAGCATAAGAGGTCGATCCCATTAAGGTTGCGATGCAGATAAGAGTAATAAGTCGTTTCATTCCGTGTTTTAAAAAATATACGGCAAAGTAAAGCTTAAAGATTTGAAAACAGAAACGTTGTATCGTTAAGTTTAAGTTAAGAAGCTGTTTAGTAAAACGTAATAAAAACAGAAAAGCCTCAGAAATACACTTTCCTGAGGCTTTTTCACTATAATATTTCTGTTCCTGTTACTTCTTCGGATTCATAATAACTTCAATAAAGTTATTTTGAGAAACCAATGCTTTGGTAACAGCTTTGATGTCGTCTTTGGTAAGGGCGCTTACTATTGACATATAGTTGGAATGGTTATCTTCACCATAGAAGTAATTAGCGCCTACTATACCCAGCCAGTAACCGTTTGTCTTTTCGTCTTCCTGAAATTTCTTCATCATATATTCTTTCACTTTCAGGAAGTCTTCATCCTCAGGGCCGTTCTCAGCTATCTTTTTCACTTCGCGGTCGATGATAGGGGAGATTGTTGCAACCCTTTCAGGATCGGTGTCGAAGCTCATAGCTAGAGTGGTTTGTCCTTCCGGTACACGGCTTATGCCCGATCTTACACCTACACCATATGTTCCACCGGCTTCTTCTCTCACAGTGCGCACATATACGATGTCGAGTATCTGTTTCAGAGCCGACAGGCATATCTGCGTTTTCTGATCGCGTTTCAGCGTGCCGCTGTATAACTCGAATACCGATGTTTTAGGGGTTTTCATTTCCTGCTCGAAAATATTCTCGAACTTGCCTTTACGAATGTCAGCGTTCACATTTTTGTATGTTGCATCCTTATTACCTGCAGGAAGCGAAGCCAGATATTGTTCTACCAATGGTTTCAATGTGGCCTCATCTACCGTTCCTACAAATGTGAATGTAAATGATCCCGGATTGGCATATATTTCCTTGTATATCTCTAATATACGGTCATAGTTCAGCTTTTCCGCATCTTCCAGCGTCATTTCCTGTTTGCGCGGATTATCTCCGTATTGTGCTTTAGTTGTATTCACACTCATAATAAATGACGGCTCTGTGCTCAGGTTTTTCAACTGGTTCTTGATCAGATCCATCAGCGTAGTGTATGCACCTTCATCTTTGCGCGGAGCAGTGAAATAGAGGTATGTGAGCTGTAACAGTGTTTCCACATCTTTTATATTAGATCTGCCACTGAATCCCTGCGTATTGTCCGATATACTGGCATTCACGCCTGCCGATTTACCCGCAAGTGCTTTCTTTAAATTGGTAGAACTGAAATTGCCTATTCCCCCGATATATGGTACTGCACTGGCCATAGAGGCATTGTGAATGTCGTTGTCAGCTACGTGAGACGTACCACCGTATGCCACTGCAGACATCATTATTTCGTCATCTTTATAGTCTGTTTTCTTTATAGCTACTTTCATGCCGTTAGACAGTGTCCACAGTGTAGTTCCCAGTTTAGCATCGGTTTCCGTTTTAACCACAGTTCCCGCCTTAGGCAGTTGAGTGATAAGCGGTTCGTTCGATACCTCCTCCACATAGGCAGTGATGTTTTCGTTTGCCGCAGCCTTGAATGTACTCAACAGCTCATCGGAAGTAGGATATTTTATACCTTCTTTCTCCGGACCGGTAACAGTGATTATCACATTCTTATCGTTGATAAGCTGTTGTACCATACCGTTTATCATTTGGGCGCTGATCATCGGTGCCATCTGTTTCAGGAAGTTATATTCGTATTCTATTCCCGGTATGCCTTCGCTGTCGGCAAAACTGCGTACATACTCCTGTACATAGCGTCCGTTAAGTTCTTTGTTACGGTTGTTGTACATATTCTCGTACTGTTGCAGCATATTGGCTTTCACTCTTTCTACTTCAGCATCAGTAAAGCCGAATTTCTTAACACGTTCGTTTTCTCTTGCGATAACAGCCAGTGTTTCATTTACTTTGCCTTCTTTGCTTAGGGCGATAGTAGTCCATGCGTCCTTTGTCTTGGCTACGAAGAAATGACCATCATACGCCACTGATGCGGCAAACGGAGCATCGGCCTGTTGTGATATTTCTTTCAGACGGTCTGAAAGCATTGTAGAAGCCATATTCTTTACTATGCCGGCAATCAGTTCGGCTTGTGTGCCTTTCAGTTGCTCAGGGAGTATATTATGTTTCAGATAAAGAGTGACACGCGTATTCACTTCTTCGGGATCGGTAACAACAGATACAATAGGCTCGCCATTGTCGGGAACAGGATGATAAACTCTTTCTGCTGCATTCACAGGTTTCGGTATGTCGGCAAACATGGTTTTCACCTGTGCTTCTACCTTATCCACATCTATATCGCCCACTACTATAATGGCTTGCAGATCAGGTCTGTACCATTTGTGATAATAATCTTTCAATGTCTGATAAGGAAAATTTTCCACCACTTCCATCTTACCGATAGGCATGCGGTCGGCATACTTGCTATCCTTAAAGATAACAGGTAGCTGTTTTTCCCAGATACGGATACTTGCACCGTTGCGGGTACGCCATTCTTCTTTTATCACAAGACGTTCTTCGTCGATCTGCTCATCTTTCAGGGCAATGAATCCCGACCAGTCGTGTAATATAAGAAGACACGAGTCGATGATAGGTTGACGTACGACAGGCACATCGGAAAGGTTGTACACTGTTTCGTCAAATGATGTATATGCATTCACATTAGCACCGAATTTTACGCCGATAGATTCAAGGTAGTTGAGCATGGTTTTCTTTCCCGGAAAATTCTTTGTTCCGTTGAAAGCCATGTGCTCAAGGAAGTGCGCCAATCCTGCCTGACTGTCTTCTTCCTGCATCGAACCCACTTTCTGGGCTATGTAGAAATCGGCTCTCTTTTCGGGATAAGCATTGTGCCTGATATAGTAGGTCAGGCCGTTTTCCAACTTGCCAAATCTTACCTGCGGATCGACAGGAAGAGGCTGTGGCATCTGTGCCTTAACCATTCCGGCCAAGACAATCAGAGCTAATAAAGTCAATGATTTCCTCATGTTGTTAGTGTTTTGTTAAAACTATAGTCGAATGTAATTTTCAGTATTAGTTTGTCTATAATCAGTCGATTACGATCTTTGCCAGTACAGCTTTATGATCGGAAAAAAAGACTCCGTTCAACATGTCGGGCAATACCTCATAATCTGTTACTTTTATCTGTTTGCTCACGAAAATGTAATCCAGCAGCATACGTTCATTTTCGGGCAATCGTCCGAAGTCATGGAATGTCCAGTCTGTACCGCTTACTTTAGTGGCAATGGCTTTACTGTCGAATAAATGGTCGGCTTTCGACTGATCGGTTATATTCTTTATTGTTTCCGAATCGGGAGTGTCGTTGAAGTCACCTGTAAGTACGATAGGCATTCCTTTGCCCAGCTCCATTGCTTTTTTCATCAGCAGGTTGCCGCCTTCTTTGCGTGCGGTGAGTCCGTCATTATCCAGATGTGTATTTATGGCAAACACTTCTTTACCTGTTGTGTTTTCTTTCAGAATAGCCCAAGTTGCTACACGTATATAGGAAGCATCCCAGCCTTTCGATCCGGCTACTTCGGGTGTTTCGCTCAACCAGAAAGTACCTGATTTTACTTCCGTAAATTTATCTTTTTTGTAAAACAGGGCGCTGAATTCGCCGCCGTCTTTGCCATCTTCGCGGCCTACGCCGATGGCATTATATTCGGGCAGGCGTTCTTTTAGGTCGTTAAGCTGATTGACGAGTACTTCCTGCGTGCCGAGTATATCTATACTGTTGTCTTTTATCATCTGTGCTGCAATGTCTTTGCGGTATTGCCAGTTGTTAAGACTATCGCCTGCATGGTCGAGGCGGATGTTAAATGTCATTACATTTAGTTCCAACGGTTTGTCGGTTCCACAAGAAATAATTAATAAGGGAAGAGCAAGTAAGTAAATTAGCTTTTTCATGTTTTAATTGATTTTATATGATTGTTTAGATATATCACTTAAACAACATATACGCATCTTTGTTCCTTTTTTTAGTAAAGAAGTCCCGACCGTTTTTGTTACGATGTTTGTTTGTTGAGAACATATTATCATTAATATGCTTATAAATCAACGATAAAATTATACATTCCGAGCCTTGTATATTTTACGTTATAGATAATCGTTCTCTTTTTACGGTCTCGTCTTGCTATTATTAGTCTCGATCCGTTAAAATAAATCACACAATTTCGGTAAAAAAATAATTGCTCCGCATATAACG
>JAITVH010000170.1 GCA_031285905.1 Prevotella sp. | reverse complement strand
TCCATTATGAACAATTTTTGGATTAATAATTCCTATTATTTTTTTAATTCGCTTTATTCATCCTTGTATAAACACCAATACAAATTTCTTTTTTATGAAAGTTTAAATTTATATTTTTCTGGTGTTTGAAAGTATATTCTCTATCAACTTTCTAAAGGTTTAAGCTCATCTATATTTAATTCCGAAAATTCAATTTCTCGTTGGAAAATTAAAGGTGCTATTACAATATGACATCTGGGATAAGATTCCGGTGTTCTTTCTCTTTCCGAGAGTATCACAGCGATTTCCCCCAAACCTTTTTGATAAGATCACCCTTATTAAGATCCTGTTTAAATTTTTTTCGTTTCGATTTTTTAGGATTTTTATTGTCCGAAGAACTACTCCGGTACAGCCTGTATAAGATAGACTGTGTCGGAGTACTTTGTTTTCAAATCGGAGGTTTTTCTTATATTTTCTTCAATACAACAGATTGCGCGCAAAATTCATTCGTCTTATCCAGCATCTCCATCAGTTTCCCCCATTCTGCAACAGGAATAAAAGATTTCTTATATTCTTTTCTGACATTTATCTTAAGGGTATTGCCTTCCATACTGGCAGAGGCACTGAATAGTCCGTATTCGTTGTCAACAGACTTGTTCAGGGTTTCAAGACCTTGTGTCTCATATCCTGCGGGAAGCTGTACCTGTATTTCATTTTCATAAATGCGGGCAGTAGGCAGATGTGCATTTATCTTTCTGTTTCGTTCTTCAGGAGTTGGCTCCCATTGGCTCCCAATGAGTTTCCCTGCATCGAGAATAATATTGTTCCCTGCTTTTTTTACCAAGCCTTCTACCGTATATTTCACATTGTATTTCAGGTCGGGATTCTCCGGGATAGCACCGATACTGGTGACATTATACTCAATAACATCCTTCGGATTGAAGCCATGGTAATTGTATATTTCAACTTTCATACTATCCACCTGATCTTTTCTCCTCTTCTCGAAATTGCTGTTCATCTCCTCGATATATTTTCTGCTCTGCTTGCTCTTTTGCATCTCCTGCTCCTTGGTATCTTCTATGGAGAGATGTTTACGCATTGTTTTATCCCAGTCTTCGTATGTCACAAGGATGGACTGGGTGCTTTCTTTCAGTGAACCTGATGTTGTGGCCTCTCTGGAGATAAGCAGTTCGAGCGGATTGTCTTCCGAGAAAGAGACATTTATATTCATCAGGCTCTTATTCTGTCCGGCAGTCGTCTCCGGCAGTTTGAAAAAAGCGTCAACCACAGGCTGGTCTTTTATTTTACCTTTCTCCAAAGCTGTTCTTTCAAAGATATTTGCTTCCTGTCCCTGATTGTCGGGATAAATCTCACCTGCTATTCTCAGCCCGAAGGGATAAGTATAATAGCGGTCGTTGACCTTTATAGCATAGTCAAGGTCGGATGCGCTGAGAATCTCATTCATGCGTGCACTGTACTTGTTTGTCATTAAAATGCTTTCAGTAGGTATCTTGAAATCCTTCAGATAGTTCTTAAACATAGAAAGGAATAGTCTGGAATTGAAATATCTGTCGTTAGATGGCCACATGAAATATAGCATATCCCTGATGTAGACAGCTAGTTGATCATTACTGATATCCGGGTTTTTCTTGACATGTGCTTCTATTACTTTTTTCACATCCTTGCGTATATTATCCCCGTACGGTAACTTCTCCGGATATGTCCCGATATGGTCGGCATCTGCCAGAATCAGATTTTTATTCAGGGTAGTACCTATTTTATATAGTCCTGCTTTGCGGGCACTCGATGGTTTGTATATCAGATGGTCCCCGGTTCCGTTGTTGAGGATATTCATGCGTGTCATTGGCAGGTCGCGTAGAACAGACGACCATCGGCTTCTTTCAATTTTAGGCAAATTCTTTTCGGCAATATCAAGGGATACATCCTTTTCATCATTATATGATATGGTGAAATCTTTAGCTCCGTTCAGAGGAATATATTCCACAGTCATATGTTTCAGACTGATGTCACAATGCACAGAGTAAGAAAGGGTAGGATGTGATCCATAGAACAGAAAGTACTGGGCAGGAATATTCATTTCATCCAGTTCTGCATACTAAGAAATGAAGTAGTCAATTATGTCGCCGATCTGAAGATCGGGAATTGCCAGTTTTTTATGGCTTTCCTTCTCTTTTTTCCCTTCGGTAACTGAAACGGATTCGTCTACATCTACTTCTTTTATTGTCCCGTCCGGTTTAATTATGCGGACGCCTACTACAGTGGTTACTTTATTTTTTGCGCCCCATGTAAACCGGGTCTGCATCTTTATTTCTTCTTTAAACGACAAATCTGAATACTCATCCAGTGATACCTTGTCGTTTATCTTTACCATCCGGCGGTCGGTATTGGTATAGCGTACTCTTACCAATTGTATAATTTTTTTGCTTTCTACCTTTATATCTTCATGATGGGCTAAGATAACAGCCGATTCATCCTTATATTGTTCCGGTACGTTATAATTCTTAAATTCGGGTTTATCCCATGCCCACACTTCCTGCCGGATACGTTTTGCATAGTCCGGATATTCTTCTGCCATTACACTTTGACTGAACTGTATTGCCAAAACTAATGAGAGTATTTTAATGCATGTTTTCATAGTCTTATTTTTTGGTTAAAGATATTTGTTCCATATATGCCTTTTTGAGCTTTGCGATATCGCTGTTCCATTCGGCGAACCGTCCCTTCGTGAGTACCGGGTTGGATATTGTAATCTCTTTTGTGTATATGATTGAATTGTTTTGTTCGGTATAGTTTATTTTGAATATATATCCATCTTTTTCAATGACTAGATTCTCCGGCAGATGTGAGGCTATATATCCCTCAGGAATATTCAACCTGATATTTTTCACTATGTGATGTTTGTATAAAAATTCCCGGTCGTTTACCCGTTTAGCCGTATCGATATTATTATTCATAAATTCTTTTTCTGTATCGGGGGTCAGATAATACTCATTATTTAGTATTTGTAATCCTGACTTATAAGCTAAATCATAGGTCAGTTCTACTACTTTTGATTGAGAGGTAGCCCCTTCCAATATTATATTACCCGCTTCATTTTGTGTATTGCCACTTTCCAGGAATCTTTTCAGGGCAGCATTCAGTTTGTCCTTTGGAGTATTGTCCATCAAAGAAAGTAATACTTGCTTCGACTCTCCCATATAGTACTGCTTCACTTTTCCCTGTAAGGCATCGCCTGTTATTGAAAATTCACAATAAAGACTGTCGGAGTTAAGCTCGGGAGAAAAGGATGGTATTCTGTTCAATAAAAATTTTGTTTTGTCTTTATCCTCTACTAATGTCTGCCGCCCCTGAATTGTTTGCGGATATTCACCCAAAGGCATATATTTTATGGTAGGATCCAAATAGTATGTCCTGTCATCAAAAAACAGCGTACAAATCATGTGATTATCTGCAGAAAGAGATGGGGTACTATAATCATATGCTATATGGTTTGTTCCAAGCCATGACAGGCGTGCATCAAATCCTTCGGCTTCGAGTAAGGCTGTCAGCAGGTTGGACATTCCTTTACAATCTCCGTATTTCTTTCTTAATACCTCTTGAGCATCATCCGGCTTAAACCCGGCAATACCATCTTCGAACGCTATGTAACGTATATTGCTTTGTACCCATGCGAAAAGGGACCTGATTTTTTCTTCGTCGGTTTTGCAATTTTTTGTTATGTCCTGAGCTTTGGCTTTTATGATGGTTTTATCGTTGTTTACCCCTTTTACAATGTTATGGTACCATGCATACAGGTCATCCAGTTTTTCGAAATAGGTGGTTTTCACGCCATTCAATGTAGACGATTTACTCAATACCAGTATATGGGGATAAATGTAAGAGCGGCCGGGCATACGGCTTTCACTCTTCATTTCTTTTTCGTCCTTTATTGTATATATGTAGGTATGTGCTTTACTTTTCGGGTCTATTTTTACCTCCTTTGTGATGTTCTTTCCGAAGTTTCGCTCGTTAAGTTCGATATTCATCCAACCGGGAACAACGATTGTTACAGTCTTCTCCTTTATGAAAAGCGGCTCGGATAAATACACCGATGTGAAATAGCGTGGGTCTTTATATGTTTTCTCAAACTTTACCTGAGCCGTAGAGCCTTTCTTATCGAAGAAAAGCTTAAAGTGACACACTTTAGCATCTGTGTAGAATAGGTCGTCGTCCGAATATTGATTGTATTGCGGAGTGGAAGCTCTTCCCTTTGTGTTGACTTTATCTATGGCAGATTGGTCATCATACATTTCTATGACAGGTATGGATGTACCCATTTTGGTACATTCGTAATTTGTCTCTGTTTTCTCTTTAATAAAGATTTGTCCTTTATTTTCATCGAAAGTATAAGTTTCGTTCCTGCTGCTTATTATCACATTATCGTCATCCGATTGACCAAGAAGAGGTGCAGAAATAAGTAAAAGAAAGATTAGTCCACTGTGATGGATTTTAATAATTGAGTCGTGCATTTTTTA
>JAITVH010000169.1 GCA_031285905.1 Prevotella sp. | reverse complement strand
CTAATCGGATTATTGACGGGAACAGTCCTTGCTTACAACATTTTGATCTTTACGATGACTTTCCTCTGCGGATTGTTCATGTACAAAGCTGTAGATGCTATATTCAAAAATTCATTCGTTGCTTCGGCGAGTTCGTTGCTATATACTTTTTCGGCCTATCATCTTTTCGACTGGTACAACAGGGCGGCTCTGGGCGAATCGATATCCTTTACCTTTCTACCGCTTGTTTTCTTAGGATTATACCATATTATAGCAGGAGATTATAAAAAATGGTACATCCTTACAATAGGCTACAGCTTGCTTATCTATACACACCTATTATCCTCTTTCCTTACGTTTATAGCGATCATTCTAATCCTCATAATATGTTATAAACCTCTGCTGAAAGAGCCAAAACGAATCAAATACCTGTTACTGGCTGCTCTGATAACATTGCCCATTGTCGCCAGCTATCTCTTACCATTGCTGGAGCAAATGTCTTCCAATACATTTTACTATAGCCAGCACGAGAACATAACCGGGCAGACCAAACTCGGGCTAAAAGAAATCGGATGGGGCATGATCAGTGGTGTCCTTTATTCAAAAACACAAAATATAAGCGGTACAGGCCCGCTATTAATTATACTTATCGTTCTCAGGCTCTTTGTAAAAGAAAAGAGTAATTATACCAGAATCGCCGATATCTGCGCTTTCACCGGGCTACTATTATTAATAATGATATCTTCAGTATTCCCGTGGGGGCGGTTACCATTAGGGTTTATCCAGTTTCCATGGCGGTTATACGAGTTTGTAGTATTCTTCTTTTCCATTGCCGGAACGTATTATCTGTTTACAATATTGAAAACAAAAAGGCAATATATGGTGGCCGGTATTGGAATCATCGGATTTATTCTTATCGTTTTCATCGTCAACAACAATAGTTATAAATATTGGCAAACAAAAGCGATGGAAGGTGCACCCGCATGGTTTACTGGGGTTCCCTCCGTTGAAAACGAATATTATCTCGGGCGGATGGAATACCTGCCAGTAAAAATTCCGTCTTACGATTTCATTCATGAAAGAGGAGATAGTGTCAAATTTCGTAATACAGGTACACAAATTGTGAATTTTGAAAGAAATGAAAGAGTTACATCCTTAGATATAGACATCAGTAAACCCGATAGAGTCGAACTGCCTCTTATTTATTATAAAGGCTATAAAGCCGAGCAAAACGGTAAAGAATTAGGTGTAAGCGAGAGTGATTACGGATTGGTTGAAGTTGAAGTTAACGAATCCGGAAGGATTGAAATATGGTATAATAGTACACAAATTCAGAATTCATCTGTGCTTATATCTGTAATAGGAGTGCTTATATTTGTAATTATTGTTGTTTTGCAAAAAAGAAAACAGAAAAATAAACAAGAGAGTTTATATTGAATAAAAGCATAATGTGTTTATCTTCAAAAATTTTGTTGCCCCGTCTTTTAAGGCGGGGAATAATGATATCACAAGAAGAAGACTTTAGTCAAAATCTTTTGGCTAAAGCCATTTACAGGTTTGATTTTTCTCCCCCAGCTAAAGCAGGGGGCAATTGAATATAGATAATAAATTACATATAGTCGTCCAATATAACTCTAATATCTCGATTTATCACATTCACTTTGTCATCCTGAGGTTACGAAGGATCTTATATGAGAGGAGATGTTTCCTATCGTCAGCATGACAACCAACGGTCACAGGAGCGTAGCGTATGTAAAAGTAATTATAGTTATTTCTCAATATGACAAAAGATATAGAAAAACTTACCGATAATTCTGCAAAAAAGTACCAATTCTGGTTCTTTTTCGCGCTACTGGCAGTCCTGTCAGTCTATATGTTTCTTCTTTATGGCCCTGTGTATAACCAACCGGGGTATGATTACTACTTTCACCTGAAGAGATTTGAAGCCCTGATTACTACCTTACAGGAAGGTAGATTTCCCATTTACATCGATTACACCGCAGCATTGGATTATGGATACTTGAGCAAAGTTTTTTATTCCGATGTAATTCTTATCCCTTTCGCTGTCATCGGATTAATTACAGGCGGACAGTCTGCATACGAGGTGATGCTGGTTACGATGACCATCCTTTGCGGACTGTTTATGTATAAAACGATCAATACGGTATATAAAAGCTCATTTGCCGCTACAATAGGCTCCATCCTCTACACATTTTCGGTATATCGCCTGTTCGATGTATATAATCGAGGTGCACTGGGTGAAGTATTTGCCTTTACATTTATTCCGATTGTCTTTCTGGGACTTTACCATATCATAAAAGGGGATTACAAAAAATGGTACATTATTGCCATCGGATTTTCCCTCCTGATCTTCTCGCATGTCATTTCTACGGTATTGACATTCATTACAGTTATTATCTTTTTAATCGTTTATTACAAAGATATTGTTAACGAGCCGAAACGCTTCTATTATCTGGCTTTGGCCGGAATAATCACCCTTTTCATCACTTGCAGCTATATACTTCCGATGTGGGAACAAATGCAATCCAACACGTTCAGATATGAAACCAACGACTGGACATTGCCATCCCGGGCCAAATTACCATTGAATTATGTTCTTTGGGCTCTTTTTTGCGGATTTGTTTATCCAAAAGATATAACGATAGTCGGAATAGGAGTTGTCCTCACTTTAGCAATATTCCTCCGTTTTTTTGTAAGGGAAAAATCGAATAAACTGAAAAGTGTGGATATCGGCGTACTGATCGGGATATTATACCTTATAGCCTCATCCAGCATGTTCCCTTGGGGGCGATTTCCTTTCACGCTTTTATCGTTCATTCAGTATCCATCACGTTTGTATTTATTAGTTACATTCTTCTTTGCCATTGCAGCGGGGTATTATTTATCCCGCATATTCCTAAAGAATAAGTCCCGTTTCATCGCTTTAGGCGTTGTTGTGTTGCTAACAGCGGTTACATTGTATTTCCACAATGATAATTACAAATTTATGTATGCTGAGCATATCCGCCCATCAAATGAAAAACCCACCCCCGGAAATTTCTTCTATCTCAACGGGGCAGAGTATGTTCCCGACAGGGTTTCTTCGGGATATTATATTCTATCAAGAGGCGATAGTATTGGTATTATGAATAATGATGCCCAAATTATGAATATATCCCGCAACAAAAATATTTTTCAGGTAAATATCACAACCAGCAAAATAGATTCGCTCGAATTACCGTTATTTTACTATAAAGGATATGTAACCGAGCTTAACAATGAAAACATACCTTTTACACAAAGCAGGAACGGCCTTATACAGGTTCCGGCAGATAAACCGGGTACTCTAAAAGTATATTATAAAGGTACAATAATTCAAAATATATCGTGGTACATTACCATCGGCTGCGTTATTTTGTTATGTATTTATATCTTTGTATCCAGACGAAAACAACATCCTAAATAATAATTTATGAGTCATCTTTCTAATTTCGACTATTTATATGCAGCTCTATTCTTACTTTTCGGAATTTTCATGATCGTTAGCCCCAGAACATTGATGCGCGGCGCAAAATATGATGAGGAAAGTCTGAAGACCGAAAAATGGGTAAAAAGGCTTGGTATTGTATTGTGCATATTTGCCGTAGGATTCGCCATTTCTCTTTATATCCGCCTGCAAAATGCTTGATGGATTCGTTGAATACGGCTATATCGGACTATTTCTGGCATCTTTTCTTGCAGCTACTATCCTGCCGTTTGGTTCGGAAGTCGTTTTTGCCGGATTGATTGCTCTGGGGATGAATGCATGGACATGTGTGATAATTGCCTCTGTGGGCAACTGGCTGGGAGGTATGACCAATTATCTGCTCGGTAGATTGGGCAAAACAGAATGGATAGAAAAATACCTGAAAGTAAATAGAGAGAAAATTGACAAAGTTCAAAAATGGCTCGAAGGAAAGGGCGCATTTATGGCTTTCTTCAGCTTTTTGCCTGTGGTGGGCGATGTGATAGCATTGGCTTTGGGATTTATGAGAGCAAATGTATATATTGTAAATGTCGCCATGTTTCTCGGTAAATTCGCCCGTTATGTACTGATAATGTATGGTGTGAACTGGATAGTGTGATAAAATGAGAACAATTTCTACCATATTATTTTCTTTCTTCCTCTTATCATGTAACAATAATGAGAGGGGAATAAAAATAGAATGGACAGACAATCTGAGAGGAGATTTTTCATTTACAGAACAATGGGACTACCCCGAAGGTATACTTTTAAATGACTTTGCCCAACTTGTCTGCGATGGTCTGTGCGATGAAAGAACTTATAAAATGAGAGATGAAGAGGGAAAAATATTTAACGATTCTATCGATAAGTACTATCAATTAACAGATACAACTCATCTTTATCATACCACTGTCGGCGAAGCACAGTGTTATGAGTGGGCAGGAACAAATTTTGCACGGGCTTATAAAGGGGAGAACGATACCATCCTATGCTATACCGAATGTAACGCTGCTACTCATTCAAGCCTGGAACTACGAATTATAGAAAATAAGTGTTTTGCCCGGATAAAGCTCAATAGTATAACAGATATTGGAGAAGAATATTTTGACAGTAAAGGTGGATACATAAAAATAGAAAAGCAGCTTTGGAAAAAAGGCATATTAAAAGCGGAATTTGATATTGATTTTATTCATCCTGATAACATAGGAATTCCAATGTGGTGGAACGGTAAAATATATACAAAAATTGAAAATTATAAACCAATATAATAGAATCTGATATGAGAACAATACCAATTAAAGAAAGCATACTATCGCGTCCGGCAATGTATGTAGGTTCAACAGATACAAAAGGAGTTTACAGAATGCTTGAAGCTTTCCTGCTGGATATGATTTCATCGGCTGAAATGAACGAAGCCGAAATAGAAATTGCTCCTAAAGGGCTCATCCGCATTACCTCGTCGGACCTGAATGTGAAGACCGTGATGAAAAAGTTGGAAATACTGGAGTATGGATTTGATCCGACTGATATGGATGTACTGACTAAAATCCTCGATTTATCCGTTATACTGACTCTTTCCGGTTCAGTAAAAATAGAAGTTTACAACGGAAAAACATATACGCTCACAGGTGAAAAGGGAGAATTCAAGACAGATACTGAAGATAATTATATTCCTCACGACTTCTTGATAGAATTTGTTCCCGATCAGAATATATTTCAGCAGCCTGAGTTGAAGTTCGAAGACCTGAATACTATTTATCAGCGAATTGCTTCCATCAATCCGGATATAGAAATAATAAGTGTTGACAATGCAGGCCGGGAACACCAGCGGTGCGTATTCCATTATCCGAACGGATTGGCCGATAAAATGGACAGCCTTGTTATTCAGCGTTCCATCGATGAACCGCATATCCGCCTGAATATTGAACAGGCGCGTGGCGATTTTCATTATTCCGTTTCATTTAGTTTCCTCAACTATGCTGTCAGCCCCTATATACAATCCTTTGCAGGATATGTAGATACATTATACCATGGTTCGCTAGTCGATGGAATCGTAAAAGGGATTGTTAAGGCCATAGAAAACTATGCCACTAAGAATGGCATAGATATTGAGGTATCAGATAAAAGAATAAAAGAAGAAGGCTTTATCCTCGTAGCATCAGTACTTGGGCCAAATTATAGATTTGGAGGCTCTATGAAGCTGGAACTGGAGATGCCGGAGGTAGAAGAAGGGGTAGAAGAAATCGTTTTCAACGAATTATCCGCTTATTTCGACCAGGACAAGGAAAAAGCCGATAGCTTCATCAGCAGGTTTAAAAAGTAAGTACTAATATAATTTATGTAATCTTGTCATTGACTACGTTGCACTCCGTCGAATTCGAAGAATCGGCAAAGCCAACAGTTGTTTCTGACTGCAAGGAAGGATCTCTTTTCTCTTAAGTTCTTTTGAAGAAGGAGATGCTTCGTTCCTCAGCATGACAAAGTGGGAACTAATTTTTACTAACTTGTAATTAAAAAAATGTCAACTATCTTATTTCACGAAATAGTTTTCGGGCCTATCCATAGCAGACGGCTGGGCACATCATTAGGGATGAATCTGTTACCCTATGACGGTAAGCTTTGTTCTTTCGATTGCATCTATTGTGAATGCGGATATAATAAAGATTTCCGTACTAAAACCAAATTGCCTGATAGAGAGAACGTAAAGGCAGCACTGGAAGATAAACTAAAACAGCTTATCGATGAAAAGGCAAATATAGATGTAATTACTTTTGCCGGAAACGGCGAACCGACGATGCATCCGCAATTTGCTGAAATCATCGATGATACTATCGAACTGCGGGATCAATATTTCCCCGATGCCAAAATCAGTGTACTATCCAATGCGATGCACGCGGGCAATCCGAAAGTATTTGAAGCTTTGAAGAAAGTGGATAACAATATCCTGAAACTCGATTCGGCTATCCTGGAAACAGTGAAGTTGATAGACCGCCCTAACTCGCGCCTGTATAGCATCGAAAAGCAAATCGAATTATTCAAGCGTTTCGACGGAAATTTCATCATGCAAACCATGTTTGTCAGGGGAAGCCACGATGGAAAGGTGGTAGATAATACCACGGAAGAAGAAATCTCAGCGTGGTTAGAAGCCATCAAAGAGACGAATCCACGGGAAGTAATGATTTACGCCATCGACAGGGAAACTCCCGAAAAAAACCTTGAAAAGGTGCCTTTAGAGGATTTAAGAAAAATAGCTGACAGAGTAGAGCAATTAGGTATAAAAACAAATTTAGCGGGATAATCTTTCAATCCTCACAAACAGATATATCAATCAACTGTACAAAGAGAAAAACACACATTTTTTCGGATTTGAAAATCGAATAACATCGGAATTTCAGTATAATTCTTCTGTATTTCAGACAATTAGTGTTTTGGGGGGGGCGATAGAAGTTTTATGACAGCAGCAATTTTTAGACGATACGGATGAAACATTGGATTAAATATTTATTATTCGTTTCCATAACACTAAACTGTTGTGGTCAGTCTGCTGACAAGCAAACAATAGAGATAACTGTCAATGATAAAGGTATAATTGACAAAGAAGGAAATACTATACAAACAAGGTTTAATCCGCCGAATGGCTTTCAACGTAAATCCGTTGATGAAAATTCATTTGCCGATTATTTGCGTAATCTTCCGTTAAAACCAGCGGGGACAAAAGTGAGATACTTCAATGGCGATATAAAGCATAACATTGTTTATGACGCTGTGGTTGATATGGACATTTCAAACAGGGATTTACAGCAATGTGCAGATGCAATTATGCGGTTACGAGGGGAATATCTTTATTCTATCAAAGCGTATGACCAAATTTCGTTTACTCTGACAAACGGTTTCCAAATGGACTATACCAAATGGATGAACGGCAACCGGGTAATCGTGAATGGCAACAAAACTGTTTGGCACAAAACAGCAGAGCTTTCAAATACTTACAAAGACTTTAGGAACTACATGGAATTTGTTTTTATTTATGCTGGCACGCTTTCATTATCAAAATCTCTGCATTCAAAAGACATTAAAGGCATTGCTATCGGAGATGTTCTTATTTTAGGCGGTTCGCCCGGACACGCCGTAATTGTTGTGGATGTTGCTGAAAACGAGAATGGAGAAAAAGTTTTTTTGCTTGCTCAAAGTTATATGCCGGCACAAGAAACACAAATTCTGAAAAATAACAATGACGTTAAACTCAGCCCTTGGTATAGCGCAAACATTGTTGGATATCTATACACGCCTGAATGGACGTTTGATATTAAACAATTAAAAACGTGGTAGAAACGCCAGTACAATCCTGAAAGGTGTGTGTATTTATGGATTCGGGGAAAGCGAAATGTTTAATGAAATAAAAATTATGTCCTTTCCGGTTTGCAATGCGATTATTTCCCTTTTCGGATTATAAAAAAACTTGAGGGTTAAACTCCGAAAAACATAGTTAAATACTACAAAGATTTTATTTTGAATTTATCTATAGTAAATATAGCTGTTGCCTTTTAGCCATTAGGTGATAGCTATAGAAAAAACAGGAGAAAGCGTTACTTCTGTTACTTTTTAGTTAAAATATCCGGGCTTGCTGTAGGGGTCGAATATTTTCGACCCGGAATAACAAAGAGTCTGCGGGCGGAAGATGTTCCGCCCCTACAGGCAAAGCCCCGGACTCATTGTTAACTGTTACCTTTGTTACTTTTTAGTTAAAAAGCAATTGAGAATATAGACAATCAACAAAATTCACAATTAAAGTATATTTATTCACAATTCACGCCTTATTAAAATATAATAATCATCCTCCGCTAAGACCTAATTTTATAGGATAAAAGCGAAAATGATATTATCTTTGTAGTCTCAAATTACAAAGGAGATTCATCTATGACAGAAGCTTTGAAGCATGAATGCGGTATCGTAATGATACGTCTATTAAAACCACTTGACTATTATCAAAAGAAATACGGAACATGGCAATACGGGCTCAATAAGCTCTACCTGCTGATGGAAAAACAGCATAACCGTGGTCAGGAAGGTGCAGGGCTAGCTGTCATAAAACTTGAATCGCCAGCCGGAAGCGAATTTGTTTTCAGAGAAAGGGCGACAGGCTCGGGAGCTATCTCCGAGATCTTCTCCAATGTATATAAGAATTATGAAAAAATTCCCGCAGAGAAGTTCAACGATCCGGAATATGCCGGTAAATACCTGCCATTTGCCGGAGAACTGTTTCTAGGACATTTGCGCTATAGTACTACCGGTAAAAGCGGCATTTCTTATGTTCATCCATTTTTACGAAGAAGCAACTGGCGTTCGAGAAACCTCGCTTTAGCCGGAAATTTCAATATGACTAACGTGGACGAATTATTCGATGAACTGGTAGCTCAGGGACAGCATCCACGCGATTATGCTGATACTTTCGTGCTTTTAGAATCTTTAGGCCATTATCTGGACAGGGAGGTTCAGTTCCAGTTCGATAAATACGGCAAAGAAAGAAAGGTAAAAGGTGAAGAATTAAATGCTTTGATCGAAGAAAACCTCGATATACATTTTATGCTGAACAAAGCCAGTGAAAACTGGGATGGAGGTTTTACCATTGGCGGACTGATCGGTTGCGGCGATGGATTCGTGTATCGTGATCCTTGGGGAATACGTCCTGCATTCTATTATCACGACGATGAAATCGTGGTAGTCGCTTCCGAACGACCTGTTATACAAACAGCCTTGAACCTCGATGTGGAACAAATAAAAGAGCTGAATCCCGGACAGGCAATCATTGTAAAAAAGGAAGGGCAGGTACTATTCTCACAGATACAGGAACCACGGACTGTATCACCCTGTTCCTTCGAGCGTATCTATTTCTCCCGCGGATCAGATGCTGATATATATAAAGAGCGTAAAGATTTGGGGAAACTCTTGCTGCCACAGATACTGAAATCTATAGATTATGACGTTCAGCACACTGTCTTCTCATTCATACCAAATACGGCCGAAGTGGCTTTTTTCGGGATGACAGAGTCTTTCAATAAGTATATGAATGATATAAAACTATCAAAAATTACTGAAATAGGCAAATCCATCTCTGAGGAAGAACTGAAAAAGATACTTTCGATGAGAGTACGTACCGAGAAAGTGGTTATCAAGGATATCAAGTTGCGTACATTCATAGCCCAGGATGGCCATCGTGACGATTTGGCAGCTCACGTCTACGATGTGACATATGACTCTATTACGCCGAATGTAGATAATCTGGTAGTGATTGATGACAGCATTGTCAGGGGAACCACCTTAAAGCAAAGCATCATCAATATGCTGGACAGGGTACACCCTAAAAAGATAGTGATTGTCTCTTCTTCCCCACAGATCCGTTATCCCGATTGTTATGGCATAGATATGTCCCGCATGAGCGAATTCGCGGCATTCAGGGCAGCGATAGAACTGCTAAATGAAAGAGGACAAGAGGCAATTATAGATGAAGTGTACCGTAAGTCTGTAGCGCAAAAAGATAAGCCGAAAGAAGAGATTGTCAACTATGTGAAAGAGATTTATGCTCCTTTTACTGATGAAGAAATTTCTGCCAAAATGGCTGAAATGCTGACGCCAAAAGGGACTAAAGCAGAAATAGAATTGGTATTCCAAAGCATCGAAAACCTGCATAAAGCCACTCCAGATCATAAAGGGGACTGGTATTTCTCAGGCAACTACCCTACTCCCGGTGGAAACAGGATGGTGAATACGGCTTTTATCAATTACATTGAAGGAGTGGATAAGAGATCATATAAATAAAAAAGCGGTTTTCACCGCTTTTTTTACTTATCAGAGAATTATACTTTAGTCAAGTACCACAAAATCAGCTTCTAAAAAGTCGATCACTTCAGTTTCCCATCTTTCCTTTACAAACTTCACATGATCCGGGTGATTGTTGTAGGCATCATAAGCCTTTTGATCCTCGAACACCATAGTAAAATAATACTTATAGTTATTCTTTCCTCCTACCTGATGCAGCGCCTCAAAGTTACGCACCATAGGCAATGCACTAAGAATTTGCTTTCCATCCTGTAGAAACTTGTTAGTTTCAGGAGCAGATGCATCCCATTTCAGATTAAACTGTACAGTATGCTGGATATATCCCTTCTTCAACTCATAAGCTGATAACTGCGCTTCTAATTCGGTTAACTGTTGTTTCAGTTGAGTTACTTCAGTATCATTCTGTCCACTATTTCCGGAACACGCTGTCAACAGACAAATTGCTAAAATTATTACAATATTCTTCATCATAAGTTGTTTCTAAATGTTTAAGTTTATAATTTATACCGTTTCTTCGACTTTCCGGAGGAATTCCCGGCGATGTTCGTCTGTCCCTTTCGATGTACCCTCACAACTCAACCATGTAGTATTGCGAATTCCTACCGGATTGAGCATATCGCCGATGAAACCGTTCTCTATCACATTCTTAAAATTGGGGCTTGGCTTTTCAGAAGTCGTAATCACCGTGGTTTTAGTGATATTCAACAACGGATTAAAACCTCCTTCATAATTAAAGGCAAAATCTTTGAGCAATACCTTATCAAAGAACCCTTTTAATATAGCCGGCATGGTATTCCACCAGTTAGGGAAGATAAAGATCATCTCATCCGATTCTTTTATATATTGCTGGTATTTCAGTATTAGCGGATCAAGTGCCTTTCCTTCGTTGTAAACGGATAATTCGACTTCTGAAAACACCGGATTGAAATCGTCTTTGTGCAGGTCGATTACCTGATAAAGTTTACCGCTTAGGTCGAACCTGGAAGTGATCGTATCCAGAATTACTTTATTAAAGCTGCCATGCCACGGATGGGCAAACACAATTGTTACCATACAAATGAATTTTAGTTTCCTGCAAAGGTAAACAACTTTAGAAGAATCTGCCATTAAAATACACACTTGATAAGACTTCATTTTTCAACTTTTTATTTTGAATTTATCTATAGTATATCCATGAGACAATTTAGTAATATGCCGATGTGCCAATGAGATTAAAATAAAAAGCGATCTTTGAAAAAACTGAATAAAAGGTGTTACATCTGTTACTTTTTAGTTAAAATTGTACTGCTGACTTGTAATAATATTATTTTATGGTGATACTTTTAAATGGCCCGTAGTCCCGCCAGTATTTACCATTAACTCGTGAGTTTTCGCCTATGCCAAGGGTGAGATCGACTTCTGACAAGGATACCCCTTCAAATAGTTCTACGCCAGCTTCATCTAATCCAGATGAAGCAGTCGCTATTTCCAGATTTGTAAGTCTTTGGTTATAAAGCCTGATAGAGAATGCATAATAACCGATCGAAGTAACTGCAGGAAGATTTATCGAAGTAACACTAGTATCGCAAAATGCATAGCCTCCTATTGAAGTGGCCATAGGAAGATATATTGACACAAGGCTACCACACCGATAGAATGCAAAATAGCCTACCGAATCGACTAAAGGAAAATCTACTGATGTGATGCCACTATTATAGAAGGCGTTGTCCTCTATTGAAGTAACTGCAGGAGAGTTCACCGATGTGAGATTTCTACAATCTGAAAATGTTAGATATTTTATTGAAGTGACAGCAGGAAGATTTGCACTTGTGAGTCCTATACAATCATAAAATGCACTACTACCTATTGAAGTGGCTACAGGAAAATCTACACTCTTTAACTCGCAGCAATCTGAAAATGCTCTATTACCTATTGTAGCAACTACAGGAAGATTTGCTGATACAAGCCTATCACATTGACTGAAAGCATAATCGCCTATCAAAGTGGCTTTAGGAAAATTGATTGATGCAAGACCTTTACAGTATTGAAATGCATAATCACCTATTGAAGTAGCTCTGGGAAGCATTAGATGTATTCGGTGATCTGGATTTCGCAATTTATCTGTCAGAACAGAAAGATCTGTTTCTGATGTTATAACATCAGCTATCACCAAAATGTCTATGTTATCAGTAATATCGTTAAGTGTTGACAGAGTATAGCCTTCAGCTATCATAAGTTTGTTATTCCCGGTCAAGGAAGTAGTGTAACGCATGTTTGTCTCGAGAATGTCATTAGAACTAATCTTTTTTTGGAAAAGATAACCATTTGCACAAATCAAATCAAAATTAAAAGTTTGTTGCTGTTCTTTACTAAAAGCCTTTACAAGCATATATGCAGTTATCTCATTACTCCAATCTATATTTTTCAAGGTAAGCAGAATTTTTTTGTCTCCATCAAAAAATCTAAGACTTACAGGAGCACCATGTATAGCGATATCATATGTGTCGGGTTTCTCTAATTTAATAGTCATTGTCGTATATTCAAGCTTAAAACTTATGGGAGATTTTTCAGGATAGACGTAATTGCCACTCATAGAATATTGAGCTTGGATATGATCCGTATTTCCATTACCTATCTGAGTAACTTCGGTTATCATACGTTCTCTATCTTCGATAGTTGCCGCTCCATCAATAGCCGGATATACTACAGTATATTGGTAATTAGGATATAATTCCCTTATATATAATCCGTTTAAAAAATTATCAGGCTCCGATTTGAATTTTCCTAATGAAGTTCCGCCCCCATTTTTAAGTTTAAAACTTGCAGTGCAATAACCTTCTTCCTTGTTATAAAACATTATCCTATCGCCCTTTTCCCATCCTTGTTTGATGCCATAAGCAGATTCATCTATACGGGCGGTTACAATTTGATTACCGTTCTCATCATCATCATTATTACACGCACTAAACAACAAGATGGTAAAAACTGAAAGAAATACTAATAATTTGGGCATAGTAAGGCATTTTAAATTGGGCTTCATAAATATTGATTTTGGGTTAACATTCCAAATATAACATATTTTCAGAAAAGTAATGAATAATTGAGATTGTTTTCATAGAGCTACTCCATTAACATTATGCTTTTCATTGCTATTTGCTCAACTTTCAGTAACTTTGGAGTGTTTTTATACATAGAATTTAAGAAGATTATAAAATGAAGAATACGTTAGTCAGAACAGATTTCAATTTCCCCGGACAAACACATGTTTATCATGGAAAAGTAAGGGATGTGTACTCCATTGGTAACGATTTGTTGATCATGATCGCAACAGACCGCATCTCGGCTTTCGATGTCGTATTGCCACAAGGAATTCCATATAAAGGACAAGTGCTGAACCAGATTGCGGCAAAATTCCTCGATGCCACCGCAGATATCGTTCCTAACTGGAAATTAGCTATGCCTGACCCTATGGTAACTGCCGGTCTACGTTGCGAACCATACAAAGTGGAGATGGTGATACGCGGCTATCTTACCGGAAGCGCATGGCGCGAATATAAAGCCGGAGCCCGTGTACTTTGCGGAGTACCATTACCCGATGGAATGAAAGAGAATGAGAAATTCCCTACCCCTATCATTACCCCAACCACCAAAGCAGACGAAGGCCACGATGAAAACATATCGAAAGAAGAGATCATCGCTCAGGGACTGGTAAACAGAGAAGAATATGAGCAACTGGAAAAATATACATATGCCCTGTTCCAGCGCGGAACGGAAATGGCTGCCCAAAAGAATCTTATTCTGGTAGATACTAAGTACGAATTCGGGAAAAAGGATGGAAAGATCTATTTAATAGACGAAATCCATACTCCGGATTCATCGCGTTATTTCTATGCTGACTCTTATCAGCAGTTGTTTGAAAAAGGCGAAGAACAAAAGCAGTTATCCAAAGAATTTGTACGCAAATGGCTTATGGATAATGGTTTTCAAGGTAAAGAAGGCCAGAAAGTACCTGAAATGACCGAAGAATATTGCAACAGCGTATCGGAACGCTACATCGAACTTTATGAGAAAATCGTCGGTGAAAAGTTTGTAAAAGCAGATGTAAATGATGTTGCTAAGCGTCTTGAAAAGAATATAAACGAATACTTAAAAAAATAGAGGTCTATAAAGAATGCCAAATCTCTATATTATATCAGGTTGTAACGGTGCCGGAAAAACAACCGCATCGTATGCCATGTTTCCCGAAATGCTTGATTGCAAAGAATTTATCAATGCAGACGAGATAGCTAAAGGATTATCCCCATTTCATCCTGAGTCGGTAGCGATAGAGGCCGGCCGGCTAATGATTATGCGTATGAATGAAATGCTCCGGTTAAGGGAGGATTTCGCGATTGAAACGACATTAGCTACCAAATCATATGCAAACTTCATCAAACGGGCTCAAAATGAGGGATATTTCGTTACTTTAATCTATTTCTGGCTTGAATCACCCGAATTAGCGATAAAAAGGGTAGAACAACGAGTTCGGTTTGGAGGGCATAATGTTCCTGAGGATGTAATTATTCGCAGGTATTTCGCAGGTATGAGAAACCTGTTTTCCATGTTTATCCCTATTGCTGATTATTGGATATTGGTTGATAATTCGACAGACCCCTTTAGCATGATTGCTGAAGGTAAACGGACAAAAGTCATTGATGTTCAAGATGAAGATAAATTCTATTATTTGAGGGATATATGACACCGGAAGAATTGGCAATAAGGAAAAAACTTCTTAGCGGAATTAATACATCCTACAATGAATTGATCGCAAAAAGGCAGGCTCAGGACGAAGAACTTTATTTCAGCCACAACGGAAAAGTCATAGGTATCAAAGCCCGTGATTTGAAGCCTATAGATATAAATCACCACATTTGCTAAGATGACTTACAAAGCAGAAAAAATAGTACCCTATTCTTCTGATGAAAATAAAGGCGTTCAGGTAGAACGTATGTTCGATTCTATCGCCGAGAATTACGATTCGTTAAATCATACAATGTCGATAGGAATTGACCGGAGCTGGCGAAAAAAAGGGATTTCCATGTTGAAGAAGCTTAAGCCCGAGAAAATTCTCGATATTGCTACAGGAACAGGAGACCTGGCGATAGATGCATACAAAATATTGAAACCGGATTCAATATTAGGGATTGATATTTCCGAAGGAATGATGGATATAGGGAGAAAGAAAGTGGAAGAAAGAGGACTTTCCAAATACATTTTCTTCGATAAACAGGATTGTATGGCATTAGAATTAGAGGACAATTCTTTCGATGCCGCCATGGTGGCTTTTGGAGTACGTAATTTTGAAGATTTAGACAAAGGATTGAGAGAAATCTTACGGGTGCTGAAACCGGGCGGACAACTGATGATTCTGGAACTTACCACTCCTGAATATTTTCCTATGAAACAGGGACATTGGCTATATACCCGTATCTTTATCCCTTCCATCGGGCGATTCATATCAAAGGATAAAGCCGCTTACTCTTATCTGCCCAAATCCATCGGTGCATTTATTCAGGGTAAAGACATGGTGAATACATTGCTGAAAAACAGCTTTAAAGAAGCTTACCACAAGACTTATACGTTGGGAGCATGTACAATGTATCTGGCAACGAAATAAAGGGAATAAACAGCACAAAAAAGTCGTATTCAATGATGGATACGGCTTTTTACTTTATATATTTTAGTCTCTTTCTTCAATAAAGATAGAACTAGCAGAAGAGTTGGAAACTCCTTTTCCCAAGATTACCTCTGTCCCATTCTTCCAATATCTGGCAATATAAATAAAACATCAACATCAGGAACCTTCCCATCCTCAGTAAGGCCATCCTGCGTTATATTAATAGTCCCTGTTTCTCCGCCACAATGGATATTGATCAGGGCCGAACGTTTTTTACCGGAATAATTGATTTTTAGGTTAATCTCTATTTTATTATCATTGGCTATACCTTCATCAGGAGTAATACTTATCCAGTCAGGATTAGCTTTTTCCGTTTCATCGTCTTGTATTTCTACGATTGAAGAAGTCCATGTCCTATTTGTAGTAAATAATATCGGAGTTCCTTCTCTGGCATTAGCATATAAGTGCTGTGTCAATTCCTGATTAGGAAAAAATGCTATCGCTTTTGCCTCAGGAACTTTTCCTTCTTTTGTTACTCTATCCTGAGTTATACTGATAGTAATCGAGGCACCTTTACAATAGATTGTAATCGAGGCATAACGTTTTGTCTCAGTATAATTAGTGTTTAAGTAGATTGCAATAGTATGTTTCCCCGATTTTGTGGCCTTATCAGGGGTGATGCTTATCCAATCAGGAATACCTTTTATCGTTCCATCTGCAGTTACTTCTGCAATCTCGGATGTCCATGTATCAGATGTCCAAAATGTTACAGGTGTTCCATTATAGGTATCAGCATATACATTCTGAATAAGTTGCTGATTTTGTTCTATTTCTATTTTCCTTACTCCATCATTGTTGTCATCATCACCACAAGCTGCAAATAAGGCAGCAAATATGGTCAAAAATAAAAAGAAGTGTTTTTTCATAGTAGTATCTATTAAGTTTATGATGATTTTAATATACTCTAAAACCATTATTTCCTAAAGATAAAAACAATTTATTGAAAATAAAAAAGGGTGTTTTTAATACACCCTCATTTAATCTATTCATATGTTTTCTTCTTGGTCAAGCTTTGTCTTCTAATGAGCCTAAAGAATCTACATCACTTGGTTTAATATCCTCCTTTATTTCTACATTTTTGGGTGGTTCTTTTGTTTCTTCCAGAATTTCTTCAGAACGTGAAGTCCATTGGCGCTCACCAAATACTTTCTTCAAATCATCGGCAAAAATCACTTCTTCTGTAATAAGAAGATTAGCCAGCTTTTCATGACCTTCAGAATGCTCCTTCAGGAGGCTTTTAGCCCGTTCATACTGTTCGTTGATCATTGCCTGTACTTCTTTATCTATAAGTAACGCAGTCTGATCACTATATGGTTTTGTAAAGCCATAAGCCTCACCTGATGAATCATAATAACTAAGGTTAGGCATTTTTTCGCTCATTCCCATATATGAGATCATCGCGTATGCCATTTTAGTTACCCGTTCCAAGTCATTGGCTGCACCGGAAGATATATGACCGATGAAAACGTCTTCGGCAGCACGCCCTCCTAAGAGGGCGCACATTTCATCGAGTAACTGCTCTTTAGTCGTAATTTGCCTTTCTTCCGGTAAATACCAGGCAGCACCAAGTGCTTTCCCACGTGGAACAATTGTAACCTTAACCAATGGATTGGCGTATTGTAAGAACCAACTCAACGTAGCATGGCCTGCTTCATGTATTGCTATTGTTTTTCTCTCTTCAAGAGTGGTTACCTTATTCTTCTTCTCCAATCCACCGATAATACGGTCAACTGCATTGGTGAAATCATCCTTTTGAACGACTTTCTTCCCTTTTCGGGCTGCGATTAGGGCCGCTTCGTTACATACATTGGCAATATCAGCTCCGGAAAAACCCGGAGTTTGGCGGGCAAGAAATTCCACATCCACTGTATCGTCAATTTTCACAGGACGCAGATGTACTTTAAATATTTCTTTTCTATCATTCAAATCGGGCAAATCTACCGTGATCTGACGGTCGAAACGTCCGGCACGTAATAATGCTTTATCTAAAATATCAGCACGGTTAGTGGCAGCCAGAATGATGATACCACTATTTGTTCCAAAACCATCCATCTCGGTTAAGAGCTGGTTTAATGTATTTTCGCGCTCATCGTTCGATCCCATATTCAGATTCCTGCCACGGGCACGTCCGATAGCATCAATTTCATCGATGAAAATGATACAAGGAGACTTCTCTTTCGCTTGTTTGAATAAATCCCGTACGCGTGAAGCTCCCACTCCTACAAACATCTCTACAAAATCGGAACCTGACAGTGAGAAAAACGGCACGTTCGCTTCACCTGCTACAGCTTTAGCCAACAATGTCTTACCGGTTCCCGGAGGGCCTACGAGCAAAGCTCCTTTTGGTATTTTACCCCCAATTTCGGTATAGCGGGACGGGTTTTTGAGGAATTCTACGATTTCTTCAATTTCTTCCTTGGCTTCTGACAATCCGGCCACATCTTTAAAAGTAACCCGCAAATCAGAACCTTTATCATAAAGTTGAGCTTTAGATTTCCCTACACTGAAGACTCCGCCTCCACCTCCGCTTCCACCTCCTGACATCCGGCGCATCATATAGATGAAAAGCCCGAATATAAGGATGATGGGCAAGAAACTCAGCAATATATCTCCTACACTGGTAGAATTGGGATCATAAGTAACATTTATATCATAATTGTTTCCTTTCAGAACTTCGTTATAATAATCAGAGAAAGCATCCACTGTAGGTATGCTGACAATAATGGAAGGATTTGTTCCCGCTTTATCGGCATCTTCTTTGAAAACCTTGTCAACTGCTTCTTTACGAACAGTAGCCTTTAGCTTTTTAGCATTATTGTCTACTACAATTTTGCTTACACTGTTGTCCTTTAAGAGGCCTTGAAACTGAGACCATGGAATTTCTTTTTCCATTCCTCCCATATTATTCCCCTGAAAGATGTACATTCCGACGATTGCGCCGAATACAAGCAAATATATCCAGTAAAGATTGAAAGGAATTTTCGGGCCTTTCAATTTAGGATCTTTTGGTTTGTCATCTCCTTTATTGTAATTATCCATATCTTATTTTTATCGTATTTTATTGGGGTTATTATTTATAATATTGAAGCTATATAACACACAACTTTCATATATGGTTGTCAATCAATATCAGGAATAGATTCCAGTTTTGCATCTGCCCAAAGATTTTCAATATTATAAAATTCGCGCAGTTCTGGAATAAATACATGTACAATAACTGTACCATAATCTATACCTACCCATCTGGCCTCACGCATGCCGTCGATAGAAATTGGGCGGTCTTTTTTCTTTTTTTTCACGTAATCTACAATTTCATCGGAGATTGCTGATACTTGGGTTGGGGTATTTCCTTCACAAATGACAAAATATTGGCAAATGGTTCCCGGAAGTTCCGACATATCTACTGTTACAATATTTTTGGCCTTTTTTTCCTGACATGCAGCCACAATGTTATTTACCAAGCTTTTTACTTCTTTCATTCTTAGTTTTAAAAGTGTATAATATATTGAAGATACAAATATAATCCGTTTTTTCAACTTTTAACCCCTATATCATATAAGAAGAAAGAATTAGCAAACAAAAAAAACTTATTTTTGCAATTTATCATTTCACAAAGCCCTGATATGAATAGAAAAGATGGTTATTATACCATGAGGCAAACAAGCAGTCCCATTGTTGAATATAAGTTAGTGGCAATGGAGGATATGGATTTTCAGAGCCTGAATCCGATCCTGAAATGTTAAAAAATCATCCTGAATTCACCGATGAATTCAGACGGCCTATGTTTATGATAATTTCTGCTAAAAAACACTGATATTTAAGGCTTCTTTTCCGATCAAAACACTCCTTAATCATATTCCATCGAACTGATATTGTGGTTAACCGGTAATCGGCACGAATTGACCTTAATTTCTACCGGTTGTCCATATACAACATCCGTTCCGTTAGTTACCTGTACACGGTAATAAATAGTTCCCCTGTTTTGACTTATAGGTTGGTAAGTACTATTTGTCGCTCCCGAAATATTTGTCCAATAAACAGAATCGAAACTGGATTGCCATTGATAAGTGTCTGACTGCGACAACGATATAAAGCTAATTAATTCATTTATCTTTTCTCCATAACAAAGTTCCTGCTTATTGCTGCTGAAAGTGGAAAAATAACCAAACGTTGTATAGAAAGTAGCAATGCTTGCAGAATAGTATCCGAGCGTATATGCCGAGGTGGAATTATTCACATTCACAAACTTACCTCTTGCAGCATTTGGCAATTCCCATTGCATATATTCAAGGTTAGGTCGTCCCGGAACATCCCCGTAACGGACAACAGTGCCTGCATTAGCAGATGATATAGGATATGTGCTCCCGTTGTATGTAATGGAAAAGTCGCCACGGCTTCCTTTTTTATAAACGGTCAGGATAGCATTATAGACATCAGTAGCTGAATAGATATTATAGAATGAATAGTCGCCAATACTAAGATTAGTCAAGTTGGGTACAACAGCACCATCTGTATGCCCATTCCCGTTCGATTGATTACAATCCACATATTGCGTTACACTAACTGGCTTATCTGAACGTATGGAAAGCACATAAGGCGCAGCATTTTTATTACCCATATTATATACAGTGGTTTGCCCGGCATTTAGTGTTGCCAGCAACGCTTCTGTTCCATTTTCAGCAGTTGCATATACTTTAGTATTATTCTCAGTAGCTGTTATATATGTCCGTTCCCCGTTATTTATCAGTCCGAAGCCCTTCACTATTACATAATCAGTACCAAGTCTTGTTACCGGAACTATCTGGTCTACTGCCGGATCATGATTAACCCCTTCGGCAGAAGTTACTGCAATCGGTTTATCAGATGTAATATGTGTTCCTGCAAGTGAACTGAAGGAGCCCGCACCTCCGCTATTCATCGTTAATTCCCGAACACAAAAAGTCTGTCCCTTATTCAGCGTTTTCGGATAGGTAGTACCTGCTGTATAATTCCCTCCCGCGCCATAACAATCACGGGTAGGTGTAAAATTGAAGGTAGTATTATCCTCAGATGCCACTATAACAATATGGTCATATTGACCTTCAGTGGTTATCCAGCGATCGCTTACCTGTGTTACATAAAAGTCTGTTCCTAATGCCACACGCCCTTTCAATACAGCAATATATTGGTAGGCGTATTGATTCCAGTGAAAATACACTGATACTTTTTCTGTTGAAGATATATATACACCGCAATTGCTTACATTCCCGTCATTGGGAGCAACGATATTATTAGTTATAAAAGCACTGGCCAATACATGCGCATATCCACTTTTTGCAGGGATAGTTATTGTCTGGGTTTGCCCTGTTTTATAATATTTGATAGTCACTGTAGCCTCTTTTTCATTCGCATTGGAGAAGAAGAATCCACCTTCACTTCTGGGATCACCAAAGCTATTTGTAGTAAACCAAAATTCGGTATCTTGCGCTTTAACAATTATAGAAAGTAATATAAAAAATAAGAGTAGTAATTGTTTCATAAGTTTGTAAGATATAAGCCTCATATACATTTGTTATTGCAAAAGTAAAATATCTAATTGATTGAGCCAAACAAGTATTATTAAAAGTAAGAAAATCAGTAAAAAACATTACATTTATCCGCTATTCCCATTTTCATTTTACCTTTGTGCTATGAGCAATTATGAACTAATAACAATACTTGGCCCTACGGCTTCAGGAAAAACAACTTTTGCCTGCCATCTGGCCTATACGATGAATTCGGAGATTATCAGCGGAGATTCACGGCAGGTATACAGGTCAATGGATATAGGAACGGGTAAGGATTTATCCGATTATATTGTGAAGGGAAAGGCTATTCCATACCATTTGATCGATATTAGAGAGGCAGGAGAAAAGTATAATATTTTCGAATACCAACATGATTTCCATAAAGTATATCAGGATATTCAAAACCAGGGGATATTGCCCATCCTTTGTGGAGGGTCAGGACTGTATATAGAATCGGTGCTTAAAGGATATTCTCTGGTTAACGTTCCCGAAAATAAAGGGTTGAGGGCGAAATATGAAAATTTCAGTTTAGACGAATTGACCGGGATATTGACCGGTTATAAACAACTACATAATACCACCGATGTGGATACTGTACAGAGAGTGATCAGAGCTATAGAAATAGAAGAATACAAGAAGGATCATCCATTGGAACAAAACGAATATCCTCCAATCAACAGTCTGGTTGTAGGAGTAGATATAAACCGCGAATTGCGTCGCGAAAAGATATCGAAAAGATTGAGAACAAGGCTTGAAGAAGGAATGATCGAAGAAATTCAAAATATACTTAGCAGAGGAATACATCCCGATGATCTTATATATTACGGTCTTGAATATAAATATGTTACTCTATATATTCTGAAGAAGTTATCTTATACTGACATGTTCTCCCAATTAGAAATTGCCATCCATCAATTCGCTAAACGGCAGATGACATGGTTCAGGGGTATGGAGAAACGGGGAACGCAAATTCATTGGATAGATGCAACTCTGCCGATGGGGGAAAAGGTAGCTATGATAGAAGAACTAATGTAATAAAATCTATACAGAATGGGAGAAGCTTATTTTGAAAATATAAAAAAAGAGTTAGTAGAGGCTCTTAAAAATGCTCAATCAGAAATACGTATTGCTGTTGCGTGGTTTACAAATCAGGAGCTATTTGATACCCTGATCTGTTGTTTGGATAGGAAAGTGAGAATATCATTATTAATTGTTGATGACTATATTAATAATGGAAACCATGGCTTGGACTTTCAATCTTTTATAGATAAGGGAGGACAATTGATGTATAGCAAAGAAGATCGTCCCATACATCACAAATTTTGTATTATTGATAATTCTTTTTTGTTTACAGGGTCATATAATTGGACATATTTTGCAGAGAATAAAAATCTTGAGAATGTTATAAAAATCGATGATAGTACTATTATTGAGCGTTATATAAAAGAGTTTGATGATTTAAAAATGCAATTAGGTGTAAAAACATCTGCAAATAAGATTTCATTAGAGGATATTAATTCTTTTTTGATGAAAGATTATGTCGGTCTCGATTTGTTTTATAGAGGAAAAGAAACATCTAATAGAAAATATATAGAAGATGCAGAGATGTTATTGCCAGATAATGATGAGATAAAGAAAGAATTAACATCCTTTTGTATTTTAACAAAAAAAGAACATTCTATTTCTACTATTGGATTAGAAGAAATTATTCCTTCTGATTCTAAAAAATATAGAATCACAAATATTGAACTTAAGCAAGCTAGAAACGGAAACAAATATGCAGTAATAGAATCTTATCCTATATCGGATACTTACTATACAATGTATGATTTAAAAGGGGGATTTAAAAATAATACAAAAGAAAAAACTCTTTGTCCATCTTTTCTAAAGAAGAAGGAAACAGATAACATATTCTATAAAGAAGAACAACATAATAATTTTGAAGAAGTTATAGCTAAGGGAATTGAGGCTGGAGGAATTGATTGTTTGAATTTATTTATAGTAAAAAAGGAGTTTTCTGTTAAAATGCCTCCGTTTAGGTGGGAAAATCAAAAAGATAATGCTATTATACATGAAGAAATTAAAGTAAATATTTTAATCCAAGACGGTAAACCTGTTAAAGATCCCCAAAATGAAGCAGACCGCCAGATCAACGAATTTGGGATATTAATTCAAAACATATAAGTCAGACCTTATTGTTTATCATTCTCTTAAAAATGGTATCTTTACTCGAACAATCTTGAAACTCAAAAATTATGATACTTATTCACAGAGCAACGATTATTAATGAAGGAACATCTTATGTAGGTTCCGTACTGATTGATAATAACATCATTTCAGAAATTTACCGAGTAGAAGAAGTTCCTGAAAATATGCTGACCAGAGTAACAGTGATAGATGCTCAAGGCCTGTGGCTAATACCAGGCGTAATTGATGATCAGGTACATTTCCGCGAACCGGGATTGACCCATAAGGGAGATATTGAAAGCGAAAGCCGGGCTGCCATTGCAGGTGGTGTCACCAGCTTTATGGAAATGCCCAATACCAATCCTCAGACAACAACATTGGAGTTGCTGGAACAAAAATTCGAAATCGCTTCGGAAAAAGCTTATGCCAATTATTCGTTTTATCTGGGAGCTACAAATGAAAATCTGGCCGAACTAAAAAAAGTCGATCCCAAAACAGTGGCAGGAATAAAAGTATTTATGGGTTCTTCAACAGGGAATATGCTGGTAGACGACAGAAACGTCCTTCAGGCTATTTTTGCCGAGGTGGATATGCTAATCGCTACCCATTGCGAAAAGGAAGATATAATAAAACGGAATATCGCCCATTACAAGGCAGAATTCGGAGATGACGTACCAATCCAGTTCCATCCACTTATCAGGAGTGCCGAAGCCTGTTATCAATCGTCATCAGAAGCAGCCGAGCTAGCCGATAAATACGAATCAAGATTGCATATACTTCACCTTTCCACCGAAAAAGAGATAAGCCTGTTTGACATAAAGCCTCTTAACGAAAAGAAAATAACCGGGGAAGTCTGTGTTCATCACCTCTGGTTTTCAGATGAAGATTACTCCAAATACGGATCGCTCATTAAATGGAATCCGGCGGTGAAAACAAGGCAGGACAGAGGAGCATTGATGCAGGGGCTATTGAAAGGAAAGCTCGATGTAATCGCAACAGATCACGCACCCCATCTGCTGGAGGAGAAACAGGGAGGAGCCTTGAAAGCGGCTTCGGGAGGCCCATTAGTTCAACATTCATTACAGATGATGCTGGAACTGTCAAAGAAAGGTAAAATATCTAAGGAACAAGTCATAAATAAAATGTGCCATGCTCCGGCGACACTCTTCAAAATAGAGAAACGCGGATTCATCCGTAAGGGCTATTTTGCTGATATGGTACTCATAAATCCTAATAAGCCATATACAGTGACTAAAGAAAATATATTATATAAGTGTGGCTGGTCTCCGTTGGAAGGAGAAACATTCTCTACTACAATAGAAAAAACAATATTAAACGGAAAGGTTGCATTCGAGGATGGAATATTACATGGAATAACCGGTCAAATGCTACGATTTGATCGATAAATACAACGACTATAAATAGAAAGAGGTTTTTGGAAATATCCAAAAGCCTCTTTTCATTTTGAACCATTATGTAATAAATGCTGTTATTCTTTCATAACTGATTTATTAATCAAAAATATCACATCCTGAAATTAAAATGAATTGATATGAAAAGGATTTTTTTATTAAGTACTATTTTATTGTTATGTATACAATACAGCATCATTTATGCATGTACCAGAATTGTACATCAAGGCCCGAATAACACAATATTGACAGCCCGCTCGATGGACTGGAAAGAAGATACGCAAAGCAACTTGTGGATATTCCCCAAAGGGATGGAACGAAACGGTGAAATTGGGAAAAATCCAATGAAATGGACTTCGAAATATGGTAGTGTTATCGCATCGGCCTACGACATATGCAGCACCGACGGGATGAACGAAGCAGGACTAGTAGCAAACTTACTCTGGCTGGCAGAATCAAAATATCCTGAATGGAACGGTCAGGAAAAAGGATTGTCTATCGCTGCATGGGTTCAATATATACTGGATAACTTCGCTACAGTAGAAGACGCTGTTGATGCAATGAAAAAAAGAGATTTTGAAGTAGTCTCGGATATGATGCCCGATGGCACCCGAATGGCAACATTACATCTCTCAATCTCGGATGCGACAGGCGATAACGCCATATTTGAATATATCGGCGGTGAATTAGTTATTCATCACGATAGATCATATCAGGTAATGACGAATTCACCGATATTTGATCAACAGCTTGCCCTGAATGACTATTGGAAAACAATAGGCGGTATCACCTTCTTGCCAGGAACTAACCGTGCAGCAGACAGATTTGTAAGGGCATCGTTCTATGTCAATGCAATACCTAAAACTGAAGACACAAGAATTGCAGTAGCCAGTGTATTTAGCGTGATAAGAAATACTTCTGTTCCATACGGAATAACAACCCCTAATGAACCGAATATTTCCTCTACAAGGTGGAGGACAGTATCAGATCAAAAAAACAAAGTCTATTATTTTGAATCAACTCTCTATCCTAATGTTGTTTGGGTTGATTTCAAAAGGATCGATTTCACCGAAAAAGGGAAAGTGAAAAAATTAGACCTTGTGGGTGGTAAAACTTATTCGGGAGATGTGAGCAAAGAGTTTACAGATTCTAAAGCGTTCAAATTTCTAGGCATTGATCAGATTTGATGTATGAACTTATTCATATCTACTTATTAAAAGACAGAAGTAATTAGCTTTATTATCATCTAAAATACCCTATTAATAGGGTATTTTTTTGTTATTCATCTGGTTAGCTTTGTGTAAATATAAAATATAGTCAAGATGAAAAAAACAAAAAAGATGAAAAAAGCCATACTTTTCAAGACTATCGCTTTATCGCTAATGATACTTTCAATGATAACATCTATAATTTCATGTAGTAGTAAACCCAATGACAAACTAAAAATAGATGGGAAGAAATATACCATAAGCCTGGGGGATATTAACTACGATTCAGAAAAGGGATTAGTTACCATACAGGTACTGGCTGACGGAAATCCCCTGTCAAATCCGTCCATACAAAAAAAATCGAGTATCACTATTGCTGGAGAACTGGTATCATCGAGCGTATCGGTTTCTCAACCTGTAAAAATGAATTTAGAATTTAAAGGACAAACACTATCTTATGATGAATTGGTATCATCGAGTGAAGATGGTATTTTCGTCTTCGGAGTGAAAGAAGCGCCGGAAAAAATATCGGTTTACACCGGACTTACTATGGGAGAGCATGTCTTTTTCGATGCAAAGACAAAACAGGTTATTTCATCTTCCGAATATTATCCTCCTGTCCAAAAGGAAATTCGGGATTAAAACCGATTGTCTTTAATATATACCTTTAGAACGGATAACCGATCCCAAAATGGAAAGCCATTCTATCCAGGGTTGGTTTCAGCATCACAAAACGTCCGGTATCTCTTGCAGGATCATATATTTGTGAGCCCACATCGAAACGCACGAGAAGAAAACTCAGATCGAGACGTAGTCCTAACCCGTAAGATGCGGCTAGCTCCTTAAAAAATGTATGAAACTTAAACTGACCTCCGGGCTGAGATTCATAATTTTTTAATGTCCATATATTCCCGACATCAATAAATTGGGCAAACTCAAACATTGTAGTCAATTTCATACGATTTTCAATATTAAATTCAAGTCTCATATCTCCTGTCTGGTTCACAAAATCGCTTCCGTCAGGATTCCTCTTATAAGTTCCCGGGCCCAGCGTACGGGTGCTCCACCCTCTGATACTATTTGCCCCTCCTGCAAAAAATCGCCTTTCGTACGGCAATACGGATGAATTTCCATAAGGATAGGCTAAACCTAAAACAGTCCGGTAAGCCAATGAATGCTTTTTAGAAAAGTAAAATGTTCGGGCGTATTCCACGCTTCCTTTTACATACTCTGCATAAGCAACACCCAAAATCTGCTTTTGTCCGTTTTCATCGGGATCTGCTCCATTTAATGTCGTTATCAACCGCGGAACGACTCCTGCAATTTCTATCGATCCCCTTAAAGTATAAGTAGGATACAACGGGTCAATACGTCTGCCGTTAGTCAGCGTCACCGAATAAGCAGTACGTGAAACTAATTGATCCCTGTAACTCTCCTGGAGTAAAGGATCATCATTATTATTTAAATATAGGCTGTCGAAACGTTGTGATACCCAAGGCATAAGGATATAATTTATATCCTGAAAATCCAGTGAATGTTGTAGCCGGTTGCGATATGCAGACCAATTGTAATTAATAGCGGCATTAAAGAACTGACGGGTATATTCAGGACGATGTTGATTGTTAAGCCCTATTGATATACGTGTAGAGGCAGAAGGTCTTTCTCTCCAGCTTTTTTTCAACCACGGGAAAAGAAACATCGGAAAAGTGAGGCTGGTTTCAATACCATATTCGTAATAACTATCATTTAAGAGATCTCCTTCTTCATTACCTGTAATAAATTCATAGGCCCCTTTCAATTTGATACTTAGTTGTTCTCCCCCATTAAACAGGTTCTGATGTTGATAAGATATACTCGGAGCAATCCCTAAATCCCCTGCCGAATTTGTTCCGTCAAGCCCTGCCTTAAACGAATGAACATTAGCCGGCATAAGGATAATCGTAGCATCGAGGAGGGTGCTATCCCGGGCATTTTTCTCGGTCGTGATATTTACTTGTTTAATAGCTCCCATCTTGCTATATGCCTGATATGTATAATTCAACATAAAATCAGAATAATAATTCCCTTTCCTCAAATAATTATTCCTGTTTATAGTAGTAGTACGCAGAAAGTCATTCCTTCCCCTTATGATCGTAAGGTTGTTATAATAAGTAGTATCCGCATTGCGAAAAAACCATCTGTTTGTATTAATTCGATTTCCTGACTGAGATATATTATTCGATGAATTGAGGCCGGAAATAATAGTTACATCATTTATCTTGTATCTTCTATACGGAAGACTGTCCCTTTTAGGGTATACATCCATAAATAAATCCACTGCATGAGAATTCAAAGTGGTATCTGCCTTGAAATATACATAATCCTTGGAGAAGTCATAATATCCTACATTCCTCATAATCTCATTCACGCGGCTCTTTTCCTCCTCAATCATATCCTTATCAAAATAATCGCCTGGATTTACCAGTCTGTTTGAGGGAAATCTGCCCATTATGCGTGCGATCGTAGTATCCGAAAAAGCATATATATAATTTCTTATCTTGTAAGGATCACCTCCATGAAGTTCATAAGTAACTTTGATCTTCTGATTCTTTTCATTCTTTCTTAAAAGTGTATCGCCATAAGCATTCAGGTATCCCTGATTTTGTAATTGCTTTATCAGTTGTCTTCGTGAAGTAGAAGCCTGAGTAGTGCTGTACAGAACAGGAGCCTGTCCCATTTTGCGAACTGTACGGGTAATCCATTTACTGGTATCCTGTCCGGCCATATTATAGATTTTCAATCTCACCTTGCCAAAAAAAAGAAAACTGGAATTTGGCTGTTGGCGGACATAACCTTCTAAATCCGATGTCGCATTTTTTGTATCATGCTTTATTTCGATGCCATCTAAAAGATAACTCCCCTCCGGTATGTTTTTTGTGGTACTACATGCCGCGAGGATCAGGACAGAGACAAATGATACAGTTAAATATTTTTTCATACTCATTATTAACACTTCACAAATATACAATGTTTAACTATAAGAACGTGAAAAGTGTTAATAATAGTCTTCCCCGGAATATTAATTTAGAAAATAGAAATACCTTTGCGATAATATGAAAGAATACCGTTTAACAGACTGGCAGCCAACCACAAAAAAAGAAGTGGAACTTAGAGGCTGGGATGAACTGGATGTGATCCTTTTCACCGGAGATGCCTATATTGACCACCCGGCTTTTGGTGCTGCTGTTATTGGAAGAATGCTTGAAGCCGAAGGGTTGAAAGTAGCCATTGTTCCACAACCCAATTGGCGTGATGACCTGAGAGATTTCAAAAAACTGGGGAAACCCCGCTTATTTTTTGGAGTAACGGCCGGAGCTATGGATTCGATGATCAACCACTATACTGCTAATAAGCGTTTGCGGTCAGATGATGCCTATACCCCTGACAATAAGGCAGGGATGCGCCCCGACAGGGCGTCTCTTGTTTATACCAACATCTTGAAAGAGCTTTTTCCTGATGTTCCCGTACTACTCGGCGGAATAGAAGCTTCTCTGCGCAGAGTAACACATTACGATTATTGGGACGATAAGTTATACAAATCTATCCTGGTAGATTCCAAAGCTGATCTGCTGGTATATGGGATGGGAGAAAATCCGTTGAAAGCGATCGTATCGGAGCTTAGAAAAGGAAAATCGCTGAATGAACTAAAAAATATTCCACAAACAGCCTATTTATCGGGCAAAAAAGGAATTCCGGCTTATGAAAGCGGAGATAATAAAGATATATACCTGTTTTCACACGAAGAATGCGAAAAGGACAAGATCAAACAGGCAAAAAATTTCAGGATAGTAGAAGAACAATCAAACCTGATAAAAGCCTCAAGAATAATTCAGGGATATGGAGATCAGGCTGTCGTTATCAATCCGCCCTACCCCCCTATGACAGAGAAAGAAATCGATGCCTCCTTCGATCTGCCATACACACGTCTTCCGCATCCAAAATATAAAGGAAAAACAATACCTGCTTTCGAGATGATCAAATTCTCGGTAAATATGCACAGGGGTTGCTTTGGAGGTTGTGCTTTTTGTACCATTTCGGCACATCAGGGAAAGCACATTGCTTCACGCTCAAAAGAATCGATATTGAAGGAGGTAAAAGAGATTGCCCAAATGAGCGATTTTAAGGGCTATTTAAGCGACCTTGGCGGCCCGTCGGCAAATATGTATATGATGAAAGGAAAAGATCTGAAAATATGTAGGAAATGCAAAAAACCATCATGTATTGATCCTGTCATATGCAAGAATCTGGATATTGATCATTCTCACCTCCTGGATATTTATAATGCGGTGGATTCGATCCCCGGAATTAAAAAGTCATTTGTAGGAAGTGGTATACGTTATGATATGCTTCTACACCGCAATGCGAATGAACGACTGAACAAAATATCCGATGAATACATAAAAGGACTGATCATAAACCATGTATCCGGAAGATTGAAGGTTGCACCCGAACATACATCCGGCAAAGTATTGAGCTACATGCGTAAACCCGGTTTCGACCAATTTTATACTTTCAAAAAAAGATTTGATAAAATAAACGGTGAAAACGGACTGAAACAACAACTCATCCCCTATTTTATTTCATCACATCCGGGCTGCACAGAGGCAGATATGGCCGAATTGGCAGCTACAACCAAACCATTAGGATTTAAACTGGAACAGATACAGGATTTTACACCATCACCGATGACACTCGCCACCGAAATGTACTATACCGGTTATCACCCTTATACGCTGGAAAAAGTATACACCGCAAAATCGAAAGAACAGAAATTGGCACAAAGACAATATTTTTTCTGGTACGACAAAAATTATAGAAACCAAATAATAAATTCTCTCCGTAAACTGAAACGGGAAGATTTGCTGAAAAAGTTATTTTAAAAATAAAAAGAGACAAAGAAGTTTTCCAAAATAAACAATTCAAAAAAATTCTACACATGAAAAAGTTGATTATTTTATTAGCTACATCGCTTTATACATTTACACTCCTTGCTCAAGATGGAAAAATCGATATAGTAAAAAAAGGCGATCAAATACCTGCTTTCACTCTTTCTTCAAACATTAATGGCAATATAGATTCTAAAGAACTCGAAGGGAAAATAGTATTAATAAATATTTTTGCCACATGGTGCGACCCATGTCAGGTAGAGTTGGCAGAGATCAAAAAAGATCTTTGGCCCAAATATAAAGACAATCCTAATTTTGTAATGCTTACAATAGGCAGAGAACATACCGATGAAGAATTAATGGAATATAATAAGAAAAAAGAATTTACTTTTCCATTATATCCTGATCCGAAACGTGATTTCACTTCAAAATTTGCCACTCAGAATATCCCACGCTCCTATTTAGTGGATGAAAAGGGCGAAATTATTTATATGTCTGTCGGTTTTAATGAAAAAGATTTTAAGAGTATGATGAAATTAATAGACGAAAAATTATCAGAAATATCAGTTAAATAATTGTATATCAATATTTTAACATTATACTTAAAAATTGAAATTATATTTAAACATTTCATTTACAATAAGTTAAATATAAAATGATTACTTTAGAAGTATGTGCCGGTTCCATTTCATCGGCAATTGAAGCTGAAAAAGGAGGCGCCATAAGAGTAGAATTATGTGATAATCTGGCTCAAGGAGGAACAACTCCTTCCAAAGGAGAAATAGACAAAACTCGCCAATTGATCGATATAAAATTAAATGTCCTGATCAGACCACGTGAAGGAGATTTCTTGTACAATGATATTGAGTTTGAAATAATGAAAGAAGATATTCGCCAATGTGGATTATCGGGTTGTGACGGTGTAGTCTTTGGGATATTAACTGCTGAAGGAAAAGTGGACATAGAGAGAAATAACGAATTAGTAAATATCGCCCGTCAATATAATATGTCTGCTACATTCCATCGGGCTTTTGACAGATGCGCCAATTTACCCGAATCGATGGAAGATATTATCAAACTGGGCTGCGACCGGATACTTACATCGGGAGGAAAAGTATCAGCAACAGAAGGAAAAAATATAATCAGGGAATTGATAGAAAAAGCCAAAGAAAGAATCATCATTATGCCCGGAGGTGGGATTACTGAAAATAATATTTCAGAACTTGTAAAGGCAACCAACTTGACGGAATTTCATGGTTCATTCAGAAGCAGAGTGAAAGGAGATATGGAATATATTTCGCCCATATTCAACGATGAAAATGAAGAATATTCAATATTACAAACAGATGCTAAAAAAGTAAAGAAAGCAATTGAAAATGCAAATGAATAAAATAAGGATAACTATGTACTGTTTGTGAAAAAAATGAATAACAACACAGATTTTTATCTTTATCATATTTTGCTCTCATCAAAATAAAAATTCAAAATTTGAATTATCAGAAATAGAAGGAGACAATATTCTAAGCGATCAAAAATTATAAAACATAAATTTCGAGTATTTTATCCGAAGCAACCTTATCTTACCTAAGAATACTTGCGAGAAGAAATATAATAAAGTTGTAACTTTGCAAAAAAATTATCCCGAAATAAAATAATATGAATTTCAAATATGATGTAATTGTTGTCGGAGCTGGTCATGCCGGTTGTGAAGCCGCTGCTGCCGCTGCCAATATGGGTTCGAAGACATTGCTGATAACAATGGATATGAATAAGATTGCCCAAATGAGTTGCAACCCTGCTGTCGGTGGAATTGCAAAAGGGCAAATCGTGCGTGAGATAGATGCCCTTGGCGGACAAATGGGTATAGTGACTGATACAACGGCAATACAATTTCGGATGCTCAATAAATCGAAAGGCCCTGCTATGTGGAGCCCGAGAGCTCAAAGTGACCGGGCAAAATTTATACTCAAATGGAGAAAGATTGCCGAAAACACTGATAACTTATTTATATGGCAAGATGCTGTTACCTCTTTGGTAATTGAAAACAAAAACGTAACCGGAGTAAAAACAGAACTTGGTGTCGTTTTTTCGGCTAAATCGGTAATTCTGACAAATGGTACTTTTCTGAACGGATTAATACATGTCGGTAAAACTCAATTAAAAGGCGGACGGGTATCAGAACCGGCTTCATTCGGAATCACCGAACAATTGATAGAATTCGGATTTACCACAGACCGGATGAAAACCGGCACACCTGTAAGAATTGACGGAAGAAGCGTCGATTTTGAAAAAATGGAAGAACAAAAAGGAGATGATGATTTCCATAAATTTTCATATCTTGATTTTAAACCAAGAACATTACAACAACTTAGTTGCTGGATATGCCATACAAATGAGGAAGTACATGATACTTTGCGTGACGGATTAGCAGATTCTCCCCTTTACAACGGGCAGATAAAAAGTATCGGTCCAAGATATTGTCCGAGTATAGAAACAAAAATCATTACTTTCGAAGATAAAATTTCCCATCAGCTATTTCTTGAACCGGAAGGAGAAAACACACAGGAATATTATCTGAATGGCTTTTCATCTTCCCTCCCACTCCATATACAAATAGAAGCATTACAAAAAGTCCCTGCATTTCGTAATATACATATTTACCGTCCCGGATATGCTATCGAATATGATTTCTTCGATCCTACCCAATTGAAGCATACGATGGAAACGAAGTTGATAAAGAATCTGTTTTTTGCGGGACAAATTAATGGGACAACCGGATATGAAGAAGCTGCGGGGCAAGGTTTGATTGCCGGAATAAACGCACACATAAATGTACACGGAGGAGACGAATTTATACTGAGAAGAGATGAAGCATACATTGGCGTATTAATAGACGATCTTGTTACAAAAGGAGTAGATGAACCTTACCGTATGTTTACTTCGAGAGCGGAATATCGGATACTGCTTCGCCAAGATGATGCAGATATGCGATTGACAGAAAAAGCCTACAACATAGGTTTGGCAAAAAAAGAAAGAATAGTTTTATTAAATGAGAAAAAAGAAGAAATTAACAGGATTATCGAATTCGCTGCGGATTATTCATTAAAGCCTGAATATATCAATGACACTTTAGCTTCATTCGGAACAAGCCCGCTAAAACAAAAGATAAAATTAAAAGATGTAATCACAAGGCCACAGATTACAATCGAAAATATAGCAGAGCATATCCCTGCATTTAAATCAGAATTAGACCAGATTCCTAATCGAAGAGAAGAAATAATTGAAGCCGCGGAGATCGCCATCAAATATGATGGATATATAAAAAGAGAAAAGTTGATCGCAGACAAAATCTCTCGTCTTGAAAACATCCGAATAAAAGGCAAGTTCGATTATGAAAACATCTCATCTTTATCGATAGAAGCAAGGCAAAAATTATCGAAAATAGATCCTGAAACAATAGCCCAAGCAAGCAGGATTCCGGGGGTTTCGCCTAACGACATATCAATATTATTAGTACTTTTAGGAAGATGAAATTGAATTGTTCCACGTGAAACATAAAATTAAACAGAGACAAAATCTCAATTGTTCCACGTGGAACACAAAAAAATAACTATAAAAATGGACGATAAAATCAAAGAAAAACAACTAGAAATACTCAAAAAAAGAGTGAGAAATATTCCCGACTTCCCTATTCCCGGAATACAATTTAAAGATGTCACTACCCTATTCGACACCGGAGAATCATTGAAAATGCTGTCGAAAGTATTAGTAGATGAATACAGGAACAAAGGTATAACTAAAGTTGTGGGAATAGAATCGAGAGGTTTTATAATGGGCCCGATCATGGCACTCGAACTAAATGCAGGATTCGTTCCGATAAGAAAACCGGGAAAACTTCCGGCAGATGTATTCGAAGAAGAATATGAAAAAGAATATGGAATTGACAAAATTCAAATACACAAAGATTCTCTCAGTCCGGATGACATCGTCCTTATCCATGATGATCTTTTAGCCACAGGCGGCACTATGTTTGCTGCATATAATATGATAAAAAAGATGGGAGTAAGGAAAATATATGTTAACTTTATCATAGAATTGGCAGAGCTGGAGGGGCGGAAATTATTTCCTGAAAATGTGGATTTAACCGCGTTAATCGCATTTGATTTATAAAAATTCATCACCAAAAGAGAGGCCTTAGCATACACTTTTTATTGAGAAACCATGAATGAATATCTAAAAAATATCATCCAAAATATTCCCGAAAAGCCGGGATGTTATCAATATTATGATGACAAAGGTGTGATCATATATGTAGGTAAGGCAAAAAATCTAAAAAAAAGAGTATCTTCATATTTCACAAAAAAACAAGACACACCCAAAACGAGAATACTCGTTAGTAAGATAAAAGACATCAAATACATCATTGTAGAAACTGAGGTCGACACTCTCCTACTCGAGAATAATCTGATCAAGGAATTTCAGCCGAGGTACAATGTGATGTTGAAAGATGACAAATCCTACCCTTCGATTGTCATCCAAAATGAATATTTCCCAAGAGTAGAACTAACAAGGAAAATAGTTAAAAACGGTTCATTGTATTTCGGCCCATATTCAAATGTGCTAAATGTAAAAACATTATTAGAATTTGTACATAAACTTTACCCTGTAAGAACTTGCACTCTTAACCTGACTCCTGAAAAAGTAGCAGAAGGAAAATATAAAGTATGCCTGGAGTATCATATTAAAAGATGTCTGGGCCCTTGTGTCGGATTGCAAAGTCTGGAAGATTACAACAAAAATATTGAATCGATAAAAGATATTCTGAAAGGAAATACCAACCTTGTAAGTGATGACATATATGCAAAAATGTTGGAAAAAGCAGAAACCCATGAATATGAAGAAGCCAACTTTCTAAAAAACAAATACCTGTTAGTAGAAAACTTTAAAAACAAATCAACTGTCGTCAGCACCATTAAATACAACATAGATGTGTATAGTTATGACGAAGATGAAGGTGCAGCTTACATCAATTATCTGAATGTACACAATGGTGCAATCATACAGGTTTTCACTTTCGAATACAGGAAAAAACTGGAAGAAGAGAAGGAAGAACTACTCGGCCTGGGTATTCTGGAAATGCGGGAACGGTTTGGTTCCACAGCAAAAGAAATCGTGGTTCCATTCTATCCTGATATGACACTCGATAATGTGGAATTTGTAATTCCGCAACGTGGAGATAAGAAAAAATTATTGCTTCTTTCGACACAAAATGTAAGACAATATAAGATAGACAAACTGAAAAAAGCTGAGAGTCTTAACCCGGAACAACGAAATGTAAGGGTGTTAAAAGAGCTACAAAAAAGTCTAAATCTGAAAGAACTACCGACGCATATCGAGTGCTTCGACAACTCGAATATACAGGGAACTAACCCCGTTTCGGCATGTGTAGTTTTCAAAATGGGCAAGCCATCAAAAAGGGATTATCGCCACTTCAATGTGAAAACAGTAGAAGGCCCGGACGACTTTTCTACTATGAAAGAAGTAGTGTACAGAAGGTATAAAAGAATGCTGGAGGAAGAAACTCCCCTACCCCAACTGATAGTAATAGATGGAGGAAAAGGCCAGCTAAGTGCCGCTTGTGAATCATTAAAAGTATTGAATATCTACGGAAGAGTAGCTATAATAGGTATTGCAAAAAGATTGGAAGAAATATATTATCCCGAAGATTCGATCCCACTCTATCTGGATAAAAATTCCGAGTCACTGAAAATTATACAACACCTCAGGGATGAAGCTCACAGATTTGGTATCACTTTTCACCGTCACCAAAGGAGTAAAAATCAGGTCAAATCCGAACTGGATAATATCAAGGGAATCGGTGATGAAACAAAGCGTTTATTGCTAAGAGAATTCAGAAGTGTGAAAAGAATCCGGTTGGCCGAAGACAGAGAACTGGAGAAAATAGTAGGTAAACATAAGACAATGTTGATCAGGAAATATTTTGCTGAGAAAGAAATATAATGATTTTCTTCCCATAGGAAAATATAGATATTTTATATTATGCATATTCTAAGCACGAAACAGTGATGAAAATGTATAACTTCATCAAAATATACAACGACCAGACATAAATAGACAATAACTAATTGATAATCAAATATTTATATCACAAATCAATATTAACACATAAAAAATATTTATAATTATTAAAATAACTAATAAATAACCGGAATTGCGAAACAAATAAATACCATAAATTGTTTATATATAATATAAATATTAACATTATGGAAAATAACTTATTTCGTTCGGTACGCAAAGCTGTCAGGTATTGGTGGGTATCAATCCTGATTGGAGCTTTAGCTGTTATACTTGGTGTATGGTGTCTGGCCGTTCCTGGTACGACCATAACTATCCTTGCGGCACTATTCGTAGCCGGCTTTCTAATAAGTGGTTTATTCGAGATCGTGTATGCTGTCGCCAACAAAGATAGCCTCGATGGTTGGGGATGGTCATTGGCTAGCGGCATTATCAGTGTCGTATTTGCGATCATACTACTTGCCCTCCCCCTCGAAACCATTATTGTCCTGATATTCTTTGTCGGCTTCTGGATGATGTTCCAATCTTTTTGGGCTATCGGGGTTTCTATCGAAATGCAGAAAAATGGGATCAAAGGATGGGGATGGATATTGGCTATGGCAATATTGGGTATCATATTATCCATTATATTAATTGTTAATCCATTGTTTGCAACCGGATTTATTATTGCCCTATTCTCTATCACACTCATCATGTATGGTATATTGAGAATATATTATGGGGTAAAACTAAAATCCATTTCAAACGAATTTAAAAAGATGGATAACTAAGGTCGCAGACCTTTTTATTACTTATGTATGTATAACAACTACAGAAAGTTATAATCTGAAAATATATCATTAAATACTTTCTATCACTTAATAGAGAGAATAAAGGAGTTTTTTGGGAATTAATATATAATTTTGAGTCGTATATAGAAGATATCTATATACGACTTTTTTATAGCCTGTTTAAGTAACAGTTTAAATTTCATCTTTTACTTACTTTAAAACATGAGGATACTTATTCAACGTGTCAAACAAGCTTCGGTTACTATCGACAATAAAATCAAATCCAGAATAGGGAAAGGACTGCTTATCCTGCTAGGGATAGAAGATAACGATAACAATGAAGATATAGAATGGCTTTGCAATAAGATAGTGAATTTAAGAATATTTGACGACAGCAATGGTGTAATGAATCTTTCAGCTACAGATGTAGATGCAGAGATCATGGTCGTTTCTCAATTTACACTACATGCTTCGACAAAAAAAGGCAACCGCCCATCCTATATCCGCGCCTCAAAACCTGATATTGCCATTCCCCTATATGAAAAATTCTGTAAGACGCTGTTCGAAAAAACAGGCAGGGAAATCCAAACAGGGGAATTCGGGGCAAACATGCAGGTAGAATTAATAAACGACGGGCCTGTAACAATATGGATAGACTCTAAAGTAAAAGAATAAATGACAATACAAGAAGCTCAACAGCAAGTAGATGACTGGATAAAGACCATAGGTGTGCGCTACTTCAGCGAATTGACAAATATGGCAATCCTGACCGAAGAGGTTGGAGAACTGGCACGTATCATGGCACGTACATATGGCGACCAGTCTTTTAAAAAATCTGATCTGGAGAAAAACCTTGGGGATGAAATGGCCGATGTGCTATGGGTGCTCCTATGCCTGGCCAATCAGACCGGGACAGACCTTACAGAAGCCTTCAGAAAGAATCTGGAGAAAAAAACGAACAGAGATAAAGACAGACATATTAACAACGAAAAACTAAAATAAAATGGCCGAAACAAACAAATATTTAGACACGATAAGACAATACGAAACTAATCTGAAAGATGCTGATATCGCCGAAAAAGTAAATGAGATAATCAGCAAAAAATTCGATGAGAATAACAATGAAGAAACTTACAAGAAAATATATTCGTGCATTGATCTGACATCACTCAAGTCTACTGATTCTAAGGAAAGTATATGGAAATTCACCGAAAAAGTGAATGAATTTGAAGGATCTACCGACGTAACCAATGTGGCAGCCATATGTGTCTATCCCAACTTTGTGGAAATAGTGAGAGAAGCATTAACAGCAGATGTGAAAATAGCAGCAGTTGCCGGAGGGTTCCCTTCATCACAAACCTTCATCGAAGTAAAGATAGCCGAGACAGCTCTTGCAGTAGCAAACGGCGCAGACGAAATAGACATAGTAATGAATTTAGGACTCTTCCTGGATGGAAATTATGAAGAACTAAGTGAAGAACTAGATGAAATAAAACATGCATGCCGGGATGCGCAACTAAAAGTCATCCTGGAAACGGGCGCTTTGAAAACAGCCAAAAATATCAAGGTCGCCTCTCTCCTATCCTTATACTCGGGTGCCGATTTTCTTAAAACTTCCACAGGAAAGGAATATAACGGCGCCACCCTCGAAGCTGCCTATGTAATATGTACAACAATAAAGGAATATGCTGCAAAAAACAACCGTAAAGTGGGTTTAAAAGTCTCAGGAGGCATTTATACCACCGAAGAGGCTGTCAGGTATTATACGATTGTTAAAGAGGTGTTAGGCGAAGAGTATTTGAATAATCAATATTTTCGGATTGGGGCCAGCCGATTGACTGAAGATATTTTGAAAAATTTATCTATATAATATCAATGCGATGTTGAGCTAATATGCCAATGTGATAATGAATATTCAAGAATCTGTAAATTGGCAACTGGCAATCGACGAAGCGTAGGCGAGTCAAATAGCTTAAAAGATACTTTAAGAAATGTAGAAAAGGTGTAACTTTTGTTACTTTTTAGTTAAAATGGATAAGCATTAGTCTGATAAATAGTACTTAGAAATAGTAATGCAAATCAAAAATCTATCTTTGTACAGATAACTTAAAAATTAGAATAATTATGGCAACAGCATTTCAGAATTTATCATCTTACGATACAGAAAAAGTACCTAATGGTGAAGATATGAGAATAGGGATAGTGGTTTCGGAATGGAACGAGGCTGTTACCGGTAAGTTGGTGGAAGGCGCATTAAAAACCCTGATAAAACATGGTGTAAAAGAAGAAAACATCATAACAGATTTTGTTCCCGGAAGTTTTGAACTGATATTCGGGGCAAAACACCTGGTTGAGAATAAAGATATCGACGCAGTAATAGCATTAGGGTGCGTAGTGCGTGGCGATACGCCTCACTTCGATTATGTATGTAGTGGTGTCACTCAAGGGATAGCCGATATGAACATCCGTTATGATATCCCCTTCATTTTCGGATTGTTAACTACCGATACGATGCAACAGGCACTCGACCGGGCAGGCGGCAGACACGGCAACAAAGGGGATGAATGTGCGATCACTGCACTAAAAATGATAGATTTTTATCGCAGAAATTTGGAAGAATAAAAAAAAACATTAATTTTGCACTCGCTATAAGCATTGGGCAGTTACCAAAGTGGCCAACTGGGGCTGACTGTAACTCAGCTGACTTACGTCTTCGGAGGTTCGAATCCTTCACTGCCCACTCATACTTTGCGGAAGTAGCTCAGTTGATAGAGCA
>JAITVH010000125.1 GCA_031285905.1 Prevotella sp. | reverse complement strand
CGAATAAACATTCGCCCGATAGTGATGGTGGGCGAATGTTTATTCGCCCCTACATCAACTATCAGAAAATATATCTTCTATTGTTATCATCTTCTTCCTAGAGTCTCACTTTTATGAATTTATTCCCATATGGAATAAAACTTGTTTCCTTGGCCGGTCTTTCCAGTTGCTCTTCAATCGCATTCACGACAGTAAATTCTACCGGACTCCCTTTACCATCCAGTAATTGGAACTGAGTACTCTTACCATCCAGTTCCCTTACGTTTATTAAAAGATATCCATCTGTAATGGAAGGAGTTGAAGAAGTCATCAGGAAGTTGTCGTTATTGAATCTGAATGTGGAAAACTCGGCCGGATAATCATTCTTTTTACCCTCAGGCATCACACGTGCATAAATAGGCACACGCGATCCCCATCCAAACTTGGTCGCTACAGAATTAGATGTATCGTTTGTCGAAGTCAGATAATAACTCCAGCGTAATTCGCCCTCTTGCGAAGCCCTGAAATTCGTTGTCCAGTAATTATTTGTCACCCATGAATACACATGCGGTTTGTCATATGACTTTTTACGCTGATATTGTCCTGTACAAATGCCTCCCATCTGGAACAGCGGAATCGCATTACTACCAACAATGAACTGCGTATTATTGTTGCGTGCCGAAACAAAATTCTGAACAGTATTCCAATCAGAGGCTGTACCATCTATTTGGTCTTCGCCCGAACTGACTACCCCACCCTGAACATCAAAATACAGTTTCGCATTATCCAGTTTGAAAGGGAAAGCGACATATATGCCATCCGGCTGGGTAATTGGAAGTTTACGGGTAGTGTAATTCATTTCGATACGCTTTTCATCGTGGAACAAGCGTACTTCTACCCTTACACCGTTTCTTTCTTCCACACCGTCAGATTTGCCCTGTATAATAAAACTCTTGAACACAGGCCCGTCTGTGCCCGGCCTTACTGATACATTGCTTAAACTCTTGCGGTCATACTCGGTAAGGGTGTATTGTTCCATTTGTCTGCGGTTGTTATTCAAGGTCTCATATACGAACGCACCAAGCAGCCATGGAGAATCGGCATCGACCATTTCTACACCCAATTCTTTATCAAACAGGCTCTTAATACTACCTTTATCAGTATCCAATACGATCTTAAAATAATCGTTTTCTATTGTATTCTGAGCCAGCGATATATTCGGCAATGAGGCTGCATTCTCAGTACCAACTATTATTTGATAGTTCTTGTAACCCATTGGAGGAATATTCTCTGTATAGATAGCATAATATGTACCTTCGCTACGCGAGCGTAATGGCTGCGCTTTCAACGCTTTGCCGTTTTCATCGACTAGTTTAAACTCTCTGTTGCGAGGTATAATCTCATGATCGATGTACAATTCGATCATTCCCGACCGCGCCCAGTTCAATGTATTGTAGAAAGTTACTGTCGGTTTTTCTCCTCGCGGAATATAAGTTTGCACCAGCCCTCCGGCAGTTTCGTACATTATCTGGGCATTTTTTAACGCTTCCCACGCATACGAGCCTTTCTCTGCCCATTGCACCATGCTGTTATCACATGTAGGATCTGAAATACTTTCGGATGCGCCATACGTATGTTCATCATAAAACAACAGGTTTTCGTGTATATGGCGTATCCTTTCGTGTATATCGGTAGGTAGCAGTTGGCCTTTAGCCCTTGCCATCGACAGCAATCCTTGTATAGCGATCATATCGGCATGAGTCATACGCGAAGCGGCCGTTTCTCGGGCTGCCGAACCGAACCCGTCTGTCCACCAGTCGGGGTATGCAGCACGGATAACAGGCAATTGTGAATCATATTTTGATACGATATAGTCCATAAATTCGTGGAACAATGCGCTGCGGAGTTTAGGACTGGCGTATTTCTCGTTCCATTCCTTAATCACATCGTTAGGTATCATCGACGGAGGCGAATTATCGGTATAATAACCGGAATATTGAACTGAGATGGCATCGAAAGGGTAACCCCGTTTATCAAGACTCTCCAAATAACTGAATACAGCAGGAGTTATTTTTTCTACATTTCCCTGATTGATGCCCCAAAAGTTAGCAGTCATATAATGGTCTGACCGATACGAATAATTAGACTTGCCCGATGGAGATTCCCACTTGTAAACGGTAGGACGGTCGAAAGGGATCAACGCCCTGTGCCCATTTTCTCCCATCGAGAAATATTTGATCCCTAAATCGGGCATATAATCTGCCAGACACCATGCAATACCATTTACATCATTTTGCATAGCAGTCTTCACCGAAATGCCGAGTTCTTTAAACTGACGGATCGGTTCAAGGAATGTCTTGAATGAGTTTTCGTCGATAATTTCGGCCATATTGAAGAACATGCCCGCTATTTCGATCTGTCCGTTCTTTATATATTTCAGAAACTTATCGATTTGTTCTTGCGGACGGCTTTTCAGGTATTCCTTTACAGGCCATGCCGCTTCGCATACCCATCTGAATTTGGCATCGTCGGGATAATTTTCTGTCAGTTCACAATATTCGATTGCATAATCGATATAGCGTATATGTTCAGCCAAGATTTCGGTCTGAGGCTTTGTATAGCCTATATCGGTGTGTGTATGCTGTACAAGATATACCGTCCAGTCTTTTACCGGATAAGCTTTTACCTCACATTCTCCCAGTAACTTTGATCCTGAGAGGACACTTAGTGTCACATTTTTTTCTGTTGCCGATTCAGGTACACTTGTATTAACCGTATTGATACCGGATTCCAGTTTGACTTGCTCATATTTTACGCCATCCACATTGAGGGTAACAGTCTGAGATTTGCCCCAGTTAGCCATTTGTAAGGTGACATACTGACGTTTTTCTTTATTCTTACCATAAACCAAGGCAGGACTGGCTTCTGCTCCAAGCACATTTATTCCGGCTGTAGTTTTTCCCAGCTTGACCTTTTCGTTCGTTTTCAGGACGATATTATCAAATATCACCCAACTGCCTCCGACAGACTTTATTGAAACCAGATTGTTTCCTTTTTTCAATATATTCTCAGGTATGTCTATTACAGTACTTAAAGCTTTAGAGTTGTACTTTCTATGGCCTTGCTCAAAATAGTCGGTATCTCCGCCCGGCGCACGTACTTTTTTTATATGTCCATTGATTATAATCTCCAGTGAAGGAGCTCCTCCATGAACATTTACATAATTGATTTCCAGCCGGGCAGGGCCACTAACCTGCTGATCGTCGATTGCGAAACGGATAACAGCCTGCCTGCCTTTACTCCCTGCCCACGAATCGGATGAGCCGGGCAAGATGAACGGGAAATCTGTTTTTTCCTTGTTTTTCCCAATTTCGAAAATAATTGGCCTCATCCCGAATTTTTCAGAAAACTTCCCATAATCGTATGAGCCTAAAGCAAATTCGGCCGCACTCTGGTCTTGCTGCCCGATCTGCCAGACTGTATTATTCTGGGATGACCCATTAATTGCTAAAAAGATAAATACTAAAACAATGATTATTTTTTTCATAATACTTTTTTGTAATATATTACTACTTGTCTTCTCTGATAGTTTATATATACTCCGGCATAATCGCTACGCCGGAGTATATAGGATTATTATAAGTTTTTAATCGACAGGGAGAATACTATCGGCAAATAGCGTAACTTCCCTCAGAATAACATAAGCTCCACTACCTGTTGAAGGCCCGCCAAATACCTCCGTGGTACGGATAATGATATATCTCGCCCTTGCCGGAGTATCAATAGTCAGCTTATTGCTGATAGGATCGTTGCAAACATTTTCTGTTATCAACTCCCAGCCCTTAGCTCTAGCTTCGTCTTCCCATCCGGCATCCATACTGGATAGTTGTACTTCTGAATTTGCATTGATCTCATCGATACCCCATATCTGTATTCTCTTCGGATTCCAGTTATGGTAATTATCATCACGTGCATACAATTCGAAACGGGTAAGATTGGCATTCACACCAAGGTCGAATGTAAGATGTTGAGGCACTCCGGCGCCATCGCCGCTATGGAACTGATTTCCACCTCCGCCTTTCACGCCATCAAACACGCCAGCATATGATCCGCTATACCCGGTCTTTGCATCTTTACTCCATTCCATATGCTTGATCTTAGATTTGTCTACTTCAAACTCCACAAAGTCTGGGAATTCGAGCGGAATACTCCAATCCGTATAAAGCGTATCTATAGCTCCTTTTTCGGGAACAAGGACTGTACGTGTCTGGATTGATCCGGACAATTTCCAGTCTTGGAGTATGGTTGTAACAGCTCTCCCGTCTATCTTCAGAGTTTGTTCGCCACTGTTAGTATCATATTTCACTTCTACTTCAATCGCTTCTTCCGATGCGCTCCATGATATCTCCATTCCCTCAGGTTTAGGTGTCAATCGGGAAATAATCTTAGGAGTAGCGGTTAATATATACTGGTCGCCATAGACAGTACCATAGCATTCCACATTCAACGATTGATTGCCTTCTTCATCGTATGTTTGTACAAAAAATCGCTGCGATCCTTCCTTCAATCCCTCGATGATTACAGATAAAGTATCATTCTTTGCCTTCCATTCAGCAGGTTGTACTATAACAGAATCTTTCTTTCCATCGAGAGTCCATCTGATTATGCATTTTTCGGCAGTTTTGGCATAGTACATCATTCCCCATACCTTTACGCGTTCGTAACCGCCATAAACCACCAAAGTATCAGCTTTCCCTACATAAACCTGTTCGCCACGATCCAGAAATTCCTGATGTGTATCATTTATATCGGCACAACTAAGCAGCATAAAGGCAACGGCTAATAATATTATAAGTTTTTTCATATCATTCATCATATTATATAGTTAATCTTTAATCTCGCCATAAAACGCTAATTCACTTACAACAGAACATTTCATACCGGACCATGATTCAATCATTTCGAAGCGGATATACCTTATATCGGATATGTCGCGAGGGAAAGAGAATTCTTCTCCTGCTGCAGCATAGGCTTCGTCTTCGGCCGAGTTTTGCCTGACCGGCAAACCTGAAGGCTTGAACGAATTACATTCCATCAGTAATGTCCATCCGGCAAGCGGATCACCTGAATTACCACTACCCGGATCATCGATCCGCCCATATACTTTATAATGCTTAGGCGCACCGTGCTGGTAAAGGACATCGGCTCCCGGACGTTGCCATAGCAGAAAACGGCTAAGTTTGACATTCACTCCCAAATCAAGCGTATATCTGTGAGGAAACTCCACAGGAAAATCCGTATGTGCATAATTCCCATTGCCTATCACATCGTCAAAAGCTTTCTGAGGTGTTCCTGAGTGGAAGTTCCATCCTACATCACCGGCTATAGATATGGCGTTGAACAGTTTTTTGTCCAGATAGTCTTCACGCCATGGAGTCAGAGTAAAATAGAGTGTATCCGACATGTTATCCCATCTATCGCGAACATACACTCCAAAGTCTGTTTCCACATCTTTAAGTCCTCTTACTGAAAGGGTATCTTCTACCTGAGACGGATATAAAATCTGATGCTCTACCATTTCGCCTGTATCGGCATCTTTCCTCAATGCATAGACACTAACCTCTTCCTTTGTCACATTATCTTTATACATGAGAAGGAAACCTCCAAAATCGACTTCATATTTCAGCGAGTTTCTTATATTTAGAACCGGAGGAGTCAGCGGATTGATGGTAACTTCGACCGGAGCCGATACTTGTTCCTTACGGCTTACCGCATATAATTTTACCGTTTTAGGGTCTGTACTACCCAGTCCTCTGATAACCAATGTATCTACATATGAAGACGTTCTGACTTCTCTTGCTTTACCAGTAGTGGAAGTGAATTCCCCTTTGATATATTGTATGTTCACATCATCCGGCAGATCGTATGTAATAACGGCACCGCCCGGAATATTTCTCAATACGCGGACATTTTGCACAGGATCGGGCGTAGATCCGCCTTTACCTCCGATAGGCTCATGTTCAAAATCTCCACTACACGAAAAAAGTATAAACACACTAAATAATATATATATATTTTTCATCGTAACAAGCTTTATAGGTTAATCCCATTGAGGGCTTTGTATTAATTTATCATTCTTATACAGGTCATCTTTTTTTATAGGCCAGAAATAGTCTCTCGGGAAGAATTTCCTCGTGGCAATATAAGTTACCTGATAATATCCTATTTCTTCTTTTTCGTTCACATTCCATCCCCGTATAGGTTGGCTCATGTATTCCATAGCCAGACGCCAGCGTCTCAGATCGTAGAAACGTTGTCCTTCGAAGGCAAGTTCGATAAGCCTCTCGCGTCTGATAATATCACGCATTCCCGACTGTGTAGTCGGTTTAGTATTGTTTCTCGAATATTTTTTCCATGTTTCTACCAATCCTCCGGTCTCTATATCCAGTCCTGCTTTATCGCGTACTTTCTGGATATATTCGTACACTTCATCATCCGGTTCCGCTTTACATTCATTCAGGGCTTCGGCATATAGCAGATACAGGTCTGCCAGGCGAATGATAGGGAATGCATAACTGACAGTACTACCTGTATTCTCCGATGCAGTCATCACTAATTTATAATTCACCAATTTTTTGGCAAAATATCCGGTAATGCTATAATTATCTAAAGCCTTACCTGCTACTTGTCCTGCTTTGTTTTGCAATACATAGGCTTTTGTGTCGACTTTACCTTCTGTTTTCTTTTCGATAGATTCCATACTTTGCCATTTACCTCCGTCGAAGCCCAAATAGGCGTAATATCTTGGTTCTCTATAGTAATTGAGATAGGCTGTCCTGACAGCATCGCCGATATAATATTTGTGATTTTCAGGCACATCCATTACCACATAACGATTATCATAGTCATAGGTATTATCTTCATTAATAGGGATGCCATGTTGTGTATAGAATTGCTCAACGACATTCATTGTAGGGCTATGCATCGATTTCACCCATGATATTTGTTGTCCCTGATGATAGGCTGTCAACGGTGCATTAGCAATTCCCTGCAATGTAGTCACGTCATTATTCCCTAATCCCCATATCAGTTCTTTGCAGAAACGGGATGTGATGGTATTACGCAATGTTAATTCAAGGAATGTTGTATCAGAAATTTCGCCTGTTATCCTGCCATCAAATTCATAAAGTCCATGCCCTGCCTGATGAGCTACATCGATGGCTTCTTTCAGTGCATCGCGTGCAGCTTCCCATTTTGCAGGGTTTTCTTCAGAGCTGATCAGATTTACCCCCTCGGCATTTACATAATCCTTAAAATCGGGATTCCCGTTAAATAAAGGACTGGCGACCAAGGTCAATACTTTTGCTTTTATGGCAAGGGCTGCCGGCAACGTAAGACGTCCCAATTCGGTTGCATAAGAACGGATAGATAGTGGAAGCGCCGGGTTGGGTTGATCTTTATCGGCAGTAGCTTCATCAATCAGTTCCACTATATATTTAGCTACTTCATCCACCGGTTCGCGTACCACCTTCACTTCATCTACAGATGCCGAAACAGGTATATTCTCCCTGATAATAGGTATAGGCCCATACATCTGCATCAAAAAATAGTGATAAAATGCTTTGAGCACTTTTACTTCAGCGATCCACCTGTCCCGATCCGATGACAGCAAGTCGGGCACGTCATTTACATTTTCCAGAAATATATTGCAATCGCGTATAGCAACAAACAGGTTTTTACCATCGCGTCCGCCACTCCAGTAATTTAAGTAAGGATCACTTGAATTTTGAAGTCCTTTGGCAATTCTGAAACTCGTCTCATTTGTATAGTAATAACTTACTTCTGCACAATTCCACACCTCGTCGCCGGTAGATAATGAGGGACTTTGCCATACATTACCATGTAACGGCATGTAGCCATAGCATGTCGCTAGATAACGCTCCGCATTCTGCTTGTTAGCAAACGCCAAATCGATTGTAGCTACATCATCGGGGACGATATCCAGATAACTGCATGACGACAGGCACAATGTCAATAAGCCGGTTATAATTAATTTATGTATTTTCATAATTGAGTCTTTTAGTAATTAAAAACTTAGATTTAATCCTATGTTATATACCCTTTGTACAGGGTATCCCAATCCATTTCCGCCCATTTCCACATCCCACATCTTGAATTTACTGAATGTCAGTAGATTTATACCACTCGCATAAATTCTGAATGAGGCAATATTCCACTTTTGAGTGATAGACTTAGGAAGAGTATATCCAAATTCAGCAGATTTCAGGCGCAGGAACGATCCATCGCGCATAAACCATGTACTTGTTCTCGCATTATTTGATTGAGAAGTTTCTGAGAGGCGAGGCCACAAAGCATATATATCCCTATTGTCTTCTGACCAATAGCTGTCGGCCCATGCTTGTAACATAGCATTATTTTGCTTCATTCCTGATACTACATTATTGGTATTAAGGAATGGAGCTGTTCTTACAGGATCAATAAAGAAAGTCGATTGGGCAGACCCCTGGAAGAAGAATGAGAAATCGAAATCCTTATATACGGAGGACAATCCAAATCCATACATGATCTTTGGGACTGTAGGGAAACCGATAGGCACAATATCCTGACCATCAATTACTCCATCATCATTTACGTCCATATACTTTATATCTCCCGGCATATAATCGCCAAATGTCTGTACAGGCGAATTGGCGATATCAGCTTCGTCTATAAAGAGTCTTTCAGCAATAAGTCCGGTTGCCTGATTCATATTTTTCCCTACCCACGACAACCACGAGTATGGATAATTAGGCTCGTCGTATACATCGAATTTATTGGTGGTGTACACAAAATTAGCCCGTCCGGTAACTGAAAAGTCTTTATTGAAAAAATGGCTGCCATCTACAGAGAATTCATATCCGTGAGACGATGCTTCCCCCACATTTCCACGCAGGCTGGCCTGTAATCCCATCGTGGATGGTATAGACGAGCGATCCATCAATATATTTGTCCGTTTTTCGGTAAAATAATCGGCCTGTATATCAATTTTGTCAAACAATCCTATTTCTATACCCAAGTTCAGTTTTTTGGATGTCTCCCAGGTAATCTGATCGTTCGCATAACGGGAGATAGAAACACCTGCCGGCCTGTTTTCAAAATCCTGTCCAAAAGATATTGGCTGTTTATCTGCATTCGCCAGATTTACATTTGACAAGTAGAAGAACCTGTCGTTTACATCGCCGATAGCATCATTACCTACCAGACCGTATGTAGCTTTCAGTTTCAGTTTGTTCATTGTCTTCTTTAATTCATCACTCCAAAACCCTTCGTTAGATACCATCCATCCTCCACCAATGGAAGGGAAGAAACCGAAACGTTCGCTTTTGGAAAATCTTTCTGAACCATTATATCCAAAGTTCGCTTCAAGAAAGTAACGCGAATCAAAAGCATAGGTTAAACGACCCGAAAGCCCCATATTACGGTGGGCCAGTGATGCCTGCAAATCTCCACCTCCCGAATACATTATTTCCCTCATAGTACCTACCAACAAGGCAGATATGGCGTGCTTGTTGGCAAAAGTCTTATTATAATCAAGTGCACCTTCAAAATAAAAAGATGTAGATACAGAGGTTCCCCCGTCTTTCGATTGCAGGAAGTCTGTACCATTATCAGGATTCAGGCATATCAAAGAATATTTGTCTTGGTATCTATCGTAATATCCCACAGAATAATAAAAAGGGTTATAGCTTCTCTCAATAGAGAAATAAGAGTCTCGCGTAGTACTACCCAATCCTCTAAGAGCCAATCCACTGGTAATGAAATCCAGTTTTTGTTTCAGTTCTACCTGAGCTATCATTACCGACTGGGAATAATCTTTATATCCCCTTACCATTTCAGCATATGGGTTCAGATATTCGCCTGTCCCACCCGAGTTACCGAAAAGTGAGTGTCTGGCGTATGCAAATTCCGATGTCGGTTCATAATATTTAGGAAATTTGACAGGGTTGGCTGCCATAACCATATTATATACCTGCGTTCCTGAATAGATTGGGCCTGTATAGTCCTCGAATGTTCCGCTGATTCTCACATTCATTTCTGTAGTGCTGGTCAGATTCAGATTCGTATTCGAGCGCAGCTGTATCCGTTGCAGGTCTATATTGTTGTTGTAATTGTTTTTAGGATCGACCTTCAATACCCCCTGGTCTTTCGTTATACTACCGGCGACATAGTAGCGGGCTACTTTTCCCCCTCCGCTGAGGTTGAGATTGATGCGCTGGTTGGATGTCACATCCTTAAACAATTCGTCGTACCAGTTTACAGCAGGATACACATAAGGGTTCACTCCTCTTTGCGTAGCATCTATTTGCTGATTGGAATATTCGCGCCTGGCCTGGCCTCTGGTTAGTAATGCTTCATTGTGTAATTTCATATAGGAAACAGGATCTACTCTCTCAATCTTCTTTGTGGCCATCGAGAATGAGTTTTCGGCACGGATATTGAGCTGCACCTTTCCTTCTTTACCTTCCTTGGTTGTCACCAGGATCACACCATTTGCACCACGCGCACCATACAAAGCCGTTGCACTCGCATCTTTCATTATAGAGAAGGTAGCGATATCATCTACCTGCAAGCGTGCTAAGTCGGTTGAGGTTAATTCCACATTATCAATCAATATCAGCGGGTCTTTTTTGTAACCGAACGTGGTTACCCCCCGTATAAAGAACTCTGCATTGTCGAGCCCCGGTTCACCGCTTCGCTGATACGAAACGATACCAGCTACACGTCCGCCTAACGCCGTTGTTAGGTTACTGCTCGGGATTTTCAACTCTGATGGCCTGATGGTAGAAACAGAGCTGATCACACTTTCTTTCTTCTGTTTGGCAAAAGCTACTACGGTGACTTCTTCGAGTTCGTCCGCTTTTTCCTGCATTACGATTGTGAATGTTGTCTTTCCTGCTACGGGAATTTTTTGTGTTTCCATTCCTATAAATGTCGCTACCAACACATCCTTATCGTCAACTTCCAGTTTAAAAAGACCGTCAATACCGGTAATAACACCGCTGGTCGTACCTTCGATACTGATTGTTACTCCGGGAATGGGATCTCCGTTTACATCTACGACAGAACCTGTAATCTCACGCTTGTTTTGTGATATTGTCTTGTCTTCGTTGGCATACATCTGAGTGGTATGCACTATGCTAAAACAGAAGAGTAATATCCCTATTTTCAGATATAGTCCTAGTAAAGGGATCATTGCTTTCTTTGATCGTCTTTCTTTCATATACAAAGATTTAAGTCGTTTTTTATAATCATAAATAAAAATTCATTAGTTAAAGGTCATCGGAACATTTCATCTCTTCTTTTATATGTCCATATGTTTAGACATTAAAGAAGCTAAGTGTTGTCGAGAGAGAAAATACGTGTTTTCATTTTTCTAGTCTTTTTAGTGGTTATTAATCAAATAGTAATTTTAAAATCAATGCGGGATTGTCAGTCTTCAATCCTCAGTTATAAGTGGATATTTATTTGCAACAGGTTAACATTGTTTCGTCAGTTTGAGATATAATATTATTCTACACCCCATTGGGTATTCGGTTTATCACCCATAATGAGTTTTAGCGTACCGCCTTTTAATAGTTCTTTTGCCGGGAACTTGAATGAGTTTAGAGGTTTTCCATCCAGTTCTGCCGATTGCACATATTTATTCTTTTTCGAAGCGCCTTCTGCAACAATCGTAAACTCTTTTCCTCTTCCATATCTTTCACCCAGATCGAGAGTAATCTTTTCATATAAAGGGCTGGCTATTTCATACACCGGTTCTGTGCTGCATCCGCCATCTGTCTGGAATAATCCGATAGCCGCCATCACGAACCATGCACTCATCTGTCCCTGGTCTTCATCGCCGAGATAAGCATTAGCCAGTTCAAATCCGTAATATCTGTCGAGGATAGAACGAGACCACCGCTGTGTTTCCCAAGGAAGGCCTACCCAGTTGAACAGGAATGCAAAGTGCATAGACTGCTGGTTACCCTGCACCACAGGGAAGTCCCAATACTGGTCGCCGGGCGCATTATAACGCCATCCTTCGCTTTGCTCGAATCCCCATTGCAGACGCTCGATAAAACGGTCTTTGCCTATAGCCTCAGCCAGTGCAGGCACATCCTGCGGAACAAAGAAGGTAAGCTGCCAGGAATTTCCTTCTACATAGTGGTGATTGGCTCCCGACTTGAACGGGTCGAACTCTTTCTCCCATTCGCCATTCGCATAACGCATACGTGCATAACCCGTTTCTTTGTCAATTGCATTGCGCCACCAGTTGCCACGATCTGCAAAATACTGATAATCGGATTCTTTACCCAATGCTTTTGCCAGTTGCGATACTGTCCAATCATCATATGAATATTCCAATGTATTGGAAAATCGTCCTTCGTCGGCCGGCACATATTTGTGCTTCAAATAGGTTTTCAGGTCACGGTTTCCGGCTAATCCATTGCCTACGCTCTGTGCGGGAGTCATCTGCATTTTCTTCACTGCCGTGTACATCTTATCTACGTCATAGTCTCTGATACCCATCTGGTAAGCGCTTACTAATAGTGGTATCTCGTGTTCGGCAACCATCACAGGTATATATTCTATTCCGGCAGGGCCTTTAGCCAACCAGCCGTTGGCATCGAACATACCTAACTGTGAACGTACCCAGCGTGATGACCATTCGGGCGAAATGAGGTTCCACAATTGGTTAAGGTTCCAAAACGTATTCCAAAACGCATCGCAGCCCAATGCAACATTATCAGGGTTATCATACTGACGCACCTTCTCTGTCGCATCTACCCATCTGCCGTCTACATCGCTAAATGCATTGCGACAGAAAGAGCGGTACATGTTAGTGTAGAAACGTTTCTTTTCGCGGCTGTCATTACTAGTTATATCAATCCTTTGCAACAATTCGTTCCATGTGTCAACCTGATGCTGGTGCACTTTATCGAAATTCCAGCCAAAAGGTTCTGCAACCTCTTTTTCCAGATTGCCAGATGCTCCTGCGATATCTACATAAGAAATACCTGTGCGCATCTGCACCACCTGATCTTCGCGGGTGTCGAACTCAACATATGCACCCACACGTTTCGGTTCTTTTGCTAAAATAATACTATTCTCTGATAAATCATCATTTACCCAGCCACCAAATTTGTTAATATTTTTATCAAATTCGATAACGAAGAATACATTATAATCCTGATCGGCATCGCGCGACCACACTCCTTTTGAATGCTGTTTGCTATACCCTTCGATACGGTTGGGAGATACTTGCTTAATTTCAGCGTCCAGTATATCGTAGCCATACTCGGTAGGTATCTTGAGGTCTATCATCACACGCGAATCTTCACCTTTGGGGTAAGTATAACGCTGGAAGCTGCAACGGGTAGTAGCTGTCAGCTCTGCTGTGATATCATAATCAGTCAGTTTTACCTTATAATACCCGAGGGCTGCTTCTTCAGTCGATTTATCGATTGCCGAGCGATAAGCATCATTTTGCTCGATGCGGCTCGACTGGTCACCCACTTTCGTTTTCAACGGCCCGTTTGCAGGAAATGTACCCAATCCGGTCATCGTCCATTCATGGATATGGCTGAATGTGCCAATGCTTTCGAATGTAGGCTGATAGCCTGCCTGCCATCCGCTATTTTGGTTATCAGGGCTTAGTTTCACCATGCTAAATGGCATCCATGGGCCGGGAGCAATCATCCAGCGTGAATGTGCCGTACCTATCATCGTATCTACATAGTCGGCAGGAGTAATCATATCCTGGGATGAACGTACTATCGTTCCGTCCTGAATTTTCTTTCCATCTACTTTTATGATATAGTTACTTTCCGTATCCTTTTCTACGATAGGCATAGGTGCTTCCAGTTCGTAGCGTCCTTCTTCAAGAACCTGTTCCAGAATCACTGTCCCATCCAGTTCCACCGTCAATAACGGAGAACCCGACAGGTACTCTATATCAACAAGCAAGGGTTGTCTCTGCACATTATCAGCGATTGTATGATAATTTGCAGGTCTAACCCCTCTCAGATATGCCGTGTTGTCCGGTTTTTGTAATTTTGTTTTTCCGGGTGCTACCAAACTGATATTGTCGAATGCGACCCAACTTCCTTCCAGATTTGTAAACTGTATTTCATTATTTCCTTTTTTTATCAAGTCGGAAGTAAAAGGAATTTCAATTGTTTTTCTTTTTAATGAATCTTTTTCATCAGGAGGCAGGAAATCAGCCGTCTTATATTTCCACGATTGTCCGTTTATAGTGACCTTAAACAATGGCGGCTTTTGCCTCTGGATATCTGCCAGATCTACTATCAGTTGCCAGTCTCCCTTTTCAGGTACATCTTGCAGTGAGAACAAAAGGTTCAGTACATGGGTACGCAACCCGGCTGTCCCGCTTGTTCCACCCCAACGGTCGTCCGGCCCGGGAAGTATGTATGGCCAGTCTTCCTTCGGATCGGAAAGCCCTACAATAAAGAATTTATCTTCCCATCCAAAATCGTGTGCCAAGAAATCGTCGTGTTTGTCGGGCGCAAGGGCAAATCCTTCCGTACTGCCGTCTGTAACAGCTAATTCAAATAAAACCTTCGGTTCGTTAGTGCCACATGCATAAAGGCAGAATATCAAGAATATAGAGGTTAACTGTTTCATTGTATTTCGGGTATATAATTTAAATCAGTTTTAACAATTGTTCAAACGTATGAACATTTGATTTGAGATAAAAAAAGCTAATCGAGACACTTTAGTTTATTTTATAAATTGGTTTGATTTCTAAATTTATTTGTTATTTATCTCTATAGAATAAACAAACTTATCAGACCGGTAATAACCTACATTATACTCGATAGGGCGGTCTCCGGGATCGTATACAAACCGTTCGCGGAACAAGATCGGCTCATTTTTGCTGGTCTTCAGCATTTCGGCATGTTCACCTGCCTTACAGGCGCTTATATGTTCGGCTGAACGAACAACACTTATACTGAATTTTTCTTTCAGCAACTGATATAGCGGTTTTTCCAAATTATCCTGCTCATTAATAATAATACGTGGGTGAAAGTAGCTGACAAAGAAAACAATAGGTTCTCCTTCCACTCCCTTCAATTTGGATAACCGGGCAAGTGGGGTTCCTTCTTTGATATTGAAAAAAGTTGCCAGTTTTTCGTCTGCTTTCACTGTATCTGCTTTCAGGTACAGATTACTGGCCCTTATTCCCCTGCTTTCCATTTCCTTGGTAAAGCTGTACCACATACTCAGGTTGGTAGACATCATCTGGGAAGCAACTTTTGTCCCTACTCCCTTTTTCCTTATCAGCAGGCCTTCATATTCCAGTTTGTTAGTCGCCTGACGGATGGTATTGCGGGAAACCCCAAGATTGTTTGCCAAATCAACCTCTTTCGGCAGGAAGTTACCATTCTGGTATTCCGGCAATGATATTAATTCCCGCAATAGTTCTTCTACCTGGACATGCAATGGAAGTTTGCTTTGATGATCAATCTTGAATTCCATAATATAATTATTATTTAGTTTCTTTTACATACAAAGATAATATTAACTGATATACACAGCACACGATAAGTACAACAACTGCACCTGTCTGTGCCTGCACGCTGTCGGATGCTATACCCATCAGCCACGGGAATATGGCTCCGCCGGATACTCCCATTATCATTAACCCCGAGATTTCATTCGATTTTTCAGGCAAGTATTTCAATGCAAAAGAGAATATGATCGAAAACATATTGGCACATGCAAATCCGGCTAATGCAATACACGCATACAGAGCATATTCACCTGAGACAAACGACAGCCCGACAAGCGCAAGTATAGCAGCCACAGAACTGATGATATAAAAACGTTTGGCCGAAAATACTGAAAGGATGATGCTGCCCAAGAAAGCCCCGGCCGTCTTGAACATGAAATAGAGGCTGGTAGCATAGCCTGCACTTTCGAGCGCCATGCCTGTACGTTCCTGCATAATTTTAGGGGCGGTTGTATTCAATCCCACATCGATACCGACCACAGTTAATATGCCCAAAAATAGCAAGAAAATTTCTTTTTTGCCCAATAATGATAAGCACTCTTTGAACGATGAAGTCTTATTCTCGATGGCAGATTCCTGTATAGGTGTCACCATCAGCCACAAAGAGGACAATATCGTTACTACGGCATATACCGGGAACAACAATTGCCAACTGCCAAAGGATTTCATCAGGAAGGCTGCCAGTATAGGGCCTGTAAACGAAGCTATGGCCTTGATGAACTGCCCCAGAGTAAGGCTGCTGGTCAGCTTACTCTCGCTCACCACATTGGACAACAAAGGGTTGAGCGATACCTGGAGCATGGTATTTCCTATACCCAGCAAGGCGAATGCCAATAATAGGAGATTGAAATTGTACCCGAATATAGGAATTACCAATGCTAAAATTTGTATGACGAAACTAATGATTACTGTTTTTCTGCGCCCGATCTTGTTCATCAACAAGCCTGATGGTATGGAAAAGATGAAAAACCACATAAATACCATCATAGGCAACAAGTTGGCTACCCTGTCGGACAACGCAAAGTCGGATTTGATGTAGTTGGTAGCGATACCAACTACATCGACAAATCCCATAATGAAGAAACCGAGAAATACCGGTAATACCTTGTATAAAGAAAAAGAACTATTGTTTTTCATGGTTAATATTTTTATGATTTAAAGCGCACATAAGCTTTTATTGTAGCATACTGCTTCCCATTCTCGGAGCGGGGGCGGATAGTGTACCTTCCGACAGAAGCCGGGATAATAAATGTTTCGGCATAATGCACCGTAAACGGGGCAAACTTATTATCCGGGCTTTCTACCACAACCTCTTCTCCTTCTACCAAATTCAGGACATTTACACTTTCTCCGGTCTCGTGTTCTACCTTGCCGATAAACCAATGACGGCGAGTCTCTATAAACTCGTTACGGTGCAAGCCTGTCCGTTCCTCAATCCAACCATCGCCTTGAGCGATCTTTTCTATTTTGTTTATTAACTCTGTTTCTGCATAATCGGTGTCCCACTCCCACCGGATCACCTTACTACCATGTTCGATATTTATCGGACGCGGTTTCCCATCAAGTCCCATGCGTCCCCAGTCCCACAGTTTGAATGTAAATATATATGGTGTGGCACTGATCTCTAGTACAACACTATTTTTACCTGAACAGTGGATCGTACCTGCCGGAATAAGGAAATGGTCGTGCTTCTTTGCAGGGAAAGTATTGACATATTTCTCCGCATCAAACATTTTTCCTCCTTCTTGCGCTTTATTCAGGTCGTCTATCATGGCTTTTCCATCGACTCCCTTTTTCAGTCCCAGATATACAATCGCATCTTCCGACGCTTCCATCATATAATAACTTTCGTCCTGTGTGTATATCATGCCGAACTTATCGCGTATGTATTGCGTATGAGGATGCACCTGAAGGCTCAGATTTCCGCCGCCTATCGTATCCAGAAAGTCGAAGCGGATAGGGAACTCCTGCCCGAAACGCGATTCTACAGGTTGCCCCAACAGAGATGTGGTACGGAAGAACACAAGATTGATAGCAGGCATTTCAAATATGGTATCCGATATACAGAACAGCAGGCTATTCTCTTCGGGAACACAGTCGAAGCTCCATGCAAAATTGGCTGTACCTTTATCCAGTCCGAATTTTTCCTTCATCCACTGCCCCCCCCATGGCCCCGGATCGAAAAACGGAGTTACCCTGAAAGGCTGCGAAACGGCTGCATTCATACAGTTATCGAATGTAGCTTTGTTAATCATCTTAGGCTCATTTTCTTTATTAGTGTCGAGCCAGTAATCGATTTTCGGACATATTGTTTTTTTCAGTTTATCACAAACACGCCAATCTACAAAGAAACCTCTCTTATATTGCTCTGATGTTTTCTCTCCGGCATTTTCCAATCCCAGATTATCAGCCTTGTTTGCTCTCATGCGCAACTGGATTTCCCAGCGAGCCATGTCAGCATAAATAAGCCTGTCGGCATCGGGAGCCACTAAAGACGCACCATGTCCGTATACAATTACCACTCCTTCTGTCTTATCTATCAGTTTGCGCGCTGCCTGCAACTTAACGGACGACAGGAAATCATTCATTGTAAGACGGGTAATGCGCCCGAAAATAGCGTCGTCAGTTACATCGGGATAAGTGAGGGTTCGTATTTCAGCTTCATCTTTGAAAAGGGTACGAGTGTCGATAAACAGGTTAGAAGAAAGATTCTCGTGAAATATATTGATCAGTTCCGCATGATTCACTCCCTGATAACATTCTACTGATATTATGAAGCGTTTTTTACTGTTAATATCGACCGATATTTGTTTCAACACAGCTTCCCAACCAACCCAAATCGCTCCTGAACTAACAACAGCAGGGCATTTGTCGAAATTCTGATTTACCATAGCATAGATTATTTATTCATTAAATATGTAAGAATGTTCAAACATACTAACATAATTTTAAATACACAAAACTTTTTTGAAAAAAATTATTCAAAATTCATTAAAATATTTAGGGTATAGGGTATTAGATTTGTTAATCTTCGGTAAGATGATAAAAAAGTAGGAGCGTAAACATTACGCCCCTACTTTTAAATATGTTGAAATAATTTGTTTTCCTTATTTATATGTCAGCCATTTGAACATCTCAGCAAAAGATATTTTCTTTCCATACATCAGGATACCTACCCTGTATATCTTGGCCGCCAGTTTCACCATCAGTATGGCGGTAACAAACAGAAGAACTACTGATAATGCAAGCTCCCACAACGGGATTTCGAATGGCGCGCGAACCATCATCACCACAGGCGAGGTAAATGGTATGAGTGAACACCAGAATGCCATAGCACCCTCAGGGTTACGAGCGGCGGCAAATCCGGTATAGAAAGCGACTAATAAAAGAATGGTAATAGGCATAATAAGCTGTTGGGCTTCCTGCGAATCGTTTGCACCCGAACCGAACATGGCAAACAGAGATGCAAACAACAAATAGCCACCCACAAAATATAATACGAAACTAACAGCCACCTGTACCCAGTTGATACTATAAAACTCGGCCAGTGATGCCGGAACCTGCATTCCTCCCGCATTTACCATTGTCATTGCCTCTTGAGCTTCGGCAGAATTCATATCCACATTGATACCGAAATACATCTGTATAGCTATCATAGCACCACCCCCGATTACAAGCCACACAGCCAGTTGGAGGAGACCGACAAGGCCTACGCCGATAATCTTACCCATCATCAAGTCAAATGGTTTTACGGACGAGATAAGTACTTCTATAATACGGTTGCTTTTCTCTTCCACTACACTCTGCAATACCACAGAGCCGTACATCATAATAAAGAAGAACATACAGAATGTCAATACCATCCCTACCATAGAGGCCATTTCCCCCAAGGTTTCCTGCTCTTGTCCGGTAACGGCATCTACCCTTACGGTAGATACGTTGATCCTGTCCGGTGAATTTAAGATACCCTGAATATCGGTCACCACCTGCGGATTGATCTCGCTTTGGATGGTATAATTTTCTATTTTCTTTTTCTTTACGGCATTAGTGAGCACATTATTTATATAATTGGTCAATTCCTTAGGAGGCTGCTGTTTCTCCGATACGAATGAAGCAGCCGCAGGATTCATGTTCAGGTCTTCGGTTATTTGCAGCAATGCTGTAGGCACCTGTTCATCGGCAGGCCTGCTCTCTTTATTTGCCAAGCGCACAAATTCGTAAGTCTTGGACGATTCCAGAAGCTTAAAGTACATATCGGTCTGGTCTACGACATACACCTTTTTTATATCGTCGTTCTTGCTGAGCATCATCAATACCGTAGGTAAGGCTATGACTGCAAGAAACAGGACAGGCGTAAACAATGTGGTCAGGATAAAAGCCTTTGTTTTTACCCTCGACGTGAATTCTCTTTGTATAATCAGGCTTAATCCTCTCATCATTCTTTATTTGATACGATTTGTATAAAAATATCATTCATAGAAGGCAATTCTTCCTCAAAGGTCAGTATTTCATACTTCTGGGCCACTTCCTTAATCAGTTCGGAGTTTGAAGCCTCATCTGCACGCTGGATACGCACTTCTACAGAGTTCGCGTCCCCCTTTTGGGATAAAACCGTAAAATGGGAAGATTCCATATCGAAACTGTCCCCGGCTATATGCAGCTTAAAAATATGTTTGCGGTATTGCGCCCTAATTTGCTTCACATTGCCCTGAAGCACAACAACCGACTTGTTTATCAGCGATATTTCGTCACACAGTTCTTCTACCGACTCCATATTATGAGTGGAAAGAATAATGGTCTTTCCCTGAGCTTTCAAATCCAGCAATTCGTTTTTGAGTAATTCGGCATTCACGGGATCAAATCCGCTGAAAGGTTCATCGAGGATATACAGATCAGGTTCGTGAATAACCGTTGCTATAAACTGTATCTTCTGTTGCATCCCTTTCGACAGCTCTTCCACTTTCTTGTTTTCCCACGAAAGGATATCAAATTTGCGGAGCCAATACTGGGTTTTAGACCGTGCTTCTTCGTTTGACAATCCTCTCAGCTTTGCCAGAAACAGGATATGCTCACCGACTTTCATTTTTTTGTACAATCCTCTTTCCTCAGGCAGATAACCGATATTGAACACATCGTCGGTCACTGACTCGCGTCCGTTGATAAACACCTTTCCTTCGTCAGGAGCCGTTATACGGTTAATGATGCGGATAAGGGAAGACTTCCCTGCCCCGTTAGGGCCCAGCAAACCGTAAATACAACCTTTGGGAACCTGAATACTAACCCCATTGAGGGCTGTATAGTTTCCATATCGTTTTACGACATCTTGTGTCTCTAAATAGAACATATTCAAATTATTGTTGTTTTTCTTGATAATCACTTATATCAGTCGGCGAAAGTAAATAAAAATCACAAGACAGGAAAAAATAAATGGATTATCTCTTTAAGCAAGGGGAAAATATTTTCAAACCCTGTCACCCTTGCCTAAGTCCCCTTTTTGTAATTAATTACAACCTAACATCGAAAGAACTAAGAACAAGGAAGACACAATATATGAGTATAATCATAACGATCAAAGCAAGAATCAGACTGAGTATAACTTTAGGTACAGCTTTGAGCCACGATGCCGATTGGAAAAAACGGGCAAGCCCCCAGATAAGATAAATCTCTGATACAATCTGCACGGCCTGATAGACATGCACCGACCGGGTAAGGTATATCACAGGAAAGGATAGCAGCAACAGGAATATTTTACCACCAGTGAGGTAAGAAAACAGGACAAGATGCTCTACATAATTATATCCCTTGCCACGAAACAGCCAGTAAGTAAACAATGTATAGAATGGAATAAGACATAACAGAACAAGCGAGTAATGCTCCGAGTACCATTTATAGAGTGGAATATAATCGAATACAGGAGTAGTGTGGCTATTCATTTCCTCCATAGGGAAATAATGAAAAAAATGGAATACCAGACTGTAAATTACACCTGCAATTATCAGAAACAAAAACGGTTTGGTATATTTTACCCTTTTCCCCGATATGTAATTCCTCACCGTTATCCCCGGGCGCAGGATCAGTTCTTTTATTGTGTAAAGCAATCCTTTATTGATATGGAGAAGCCCGTATTGTAATTCTTCTACAATATTATTGGTGCCGACGCGGAAAGTATCGGCGGATTGTCCGCAATGACTACAATAGTTGCCGTTTATTTCATTATTGCAATTGAGGCAATGTTTATTATTTGTATCCATAATTTCGGTCGCCGTTTCATAGTAAACATCGAAACATGAGATAAGTTTTTTATTGGTTTTATTTTTTCATTCTAAAAAGTTTCATCTTTTTTTTCTGAATTTATCTATATGCTATAGGGGCAAAAGATATTTCGCCCGAATAATCAGCGGGCGAAAGATATTTCGCCCCTACAGCGACCAGAGAAAATGCGACAATATTTTATTACCTATTACTTAATAAACTGAATCCAATATATTTTTATTCATTCTTCATTCATAATTTATCATTCATAATTCTTGTTTTCGTGTTACTTCTGTTACTTTTTAGTTAAAATAATAAATTAAAAATATGGATTCATATGATTGATTGTATATTGTAGTTATATTATTTGTTTATCTTTGTGTGAAAATATTCGGGTTTATTTAAAATATTATAATACACACATTTAATGAAAAAAATCTTATTCTTCCTTGTAGTCTTGACGGTAATACTTGTTTCGTGTCAGGATAAGAACGCGTTTACGATCAGCGGTACTCTTGAAAATGACAAATTTGAAGGTAAGACAGTTTATCTGCAAAGGATCGACAGTATACGCAGCCAGTCCCCTACAGTTACCGATTCGGCTGTTATAAAAGATAAAAAGTTTACAATCAAAGGCAGCACTGTAGAAAATGAGATTACCCTCGGTGTGGTTTCTGTGGGAAAACTCGAGACATTGTCGGAAGAATCGCCTGTTGCAACCGTTATACTGGAGCCGGGAGCTATCAACGTTACATTTAAAGAAAATGGAGATGTAAACATAGGCGGTACAGAGAGAAACGAAGGGTACAACAAAGTCCTGATCGTAATGAATGACATCGCAGCCCTGTATAAAGAAGTATCGGATGCAGGCGGCCCTAATAATGTGCAACCGGACAGTGACGGCAAAAATGCGAATGACCGTCTGGAAGACCTTCAAAAAAGAATGCGTGAAGCCAGTTTCGACTTTGCTAAAGCAAATATGGTAAACAAGGCCGGACAACTTATGTTTTTCTCGGCTGCCGGTAGCTTTACCAAAGAGCAACTGGGCGAACTTGTAGCCGCCGGAGACTCTACTTTCAAGAGCCTGCCGGAAATAGCTATGCTACAGGAAGAGCTTAACCGTGTAGTGCCCGAAGTAGGACAACCTTTTGCCGATGTGCGTCTGGTTAATAAGGAGGGATCCCCGGTATTATTGTCGGAATATGCAGGAAAGAACAAGTGTGTGCTTATTGATTTCTGGGCATCATGGTGCAAGCCTTGCATAGAAGAAATGCCGCACCTGAGAAAGATATATAGTTCATATAAAGGAAAAGGCCTCGAAATTATTGGTATATCAGTAGATGATGACAAAGCCGCATGGCTCGATGCCGTGAATAAAAACAGCATGAATTGGATACAACTGGCAGATGACCAGAAACTTGCAGGAGAGATATATGCCGTAACTTCCATTCCTCATACAGTATTGGTGGATGCAAACGGAACGATCGTAGCCAAAAACCTGAGAGGGCAAGAGCTGGAAGATAAGATTGCCGAAATGTTGAAATAATAAAAAATAACGAGAAAACTAATCCTTAATTCAGGGGTTAGTTTTCTTGTTTTATAGCAGTCATAATGAAGAAACTGGCACAACTCACATTTATCCTTGCATTGTTTTTCAGTTCCTGCGCCGACAAAGACAGCTTTGTTATAAAAGGAACCGTCACCAATGACATTTTTGAAGGTCAATACATCTTTTTACAAGAATTGGATTCTGCATGGGATTTTCGTAATCCGGTGAATATCGATTCTACAATAATAAGCAATGGTAAGTTTACCTTCAAAGGTCTTGCCAAAAGCGGTTCTCCCGTTCATTTCCTATATGTGAGCGATCACTCTGATGAAGACTTTATAAACAGTCCGGCTATGGTGATCCTTGAGCCGGGAGAAATAGAAGCAACTTTAGATTCTGTGCTCACTGTAAGCGGAACACCCTTGAATGATGCTTTCAGGCAGATCAATGACAAGAAAGTAAGTATCATCCGTGAGATTTTCAGACTCAATAAACAGGTAGCGGCCGATTCTACTAATACGATAGCTCAAGAGGCTATGCAAAAGACAATAATGATGGATTGGCAGGGATTCATAGATAATGATATGTATGAGTTTATAAAGTCTAACATTCACAACCGGATGGGTGCATACCTGTTTTCTACGTGGTATGACAGGTATCCGTCTGAGAAAAATGACGAACTGATGGCTGGAATCAATTCCGAATACAAATCAGTAATGGCTATACAGGCCGCGGAGTTATATCTGAATATCCAGCGAAAGACGGCAGTAGGAGCCACATATACAGACTTAAAGGGAAAGACTCCCGATGGAAAAGATATCGCCCTGTCTGATTACATAGGAAAAAACAAACTGGTGCTTCTCGATTTCTGGGCATCGTGGTGCAAGCCTTGCATCGAAGAGATGCCAAATGTAATGGCGGCATACAGGGAATACCACGATAAAGGCTTTGAAGTGGTGGGCATCTCCCTGGATGAATCGAACGATGCTTGGAAAAAGTCTGTCGATAAACTGGGTATTCCCTGGCCTCAGATGTCAGATCTCAAAGGTTGGGAGAGTTACATGGTAGAAACATATGCCGTGGAAAGCATCCCCTTTACCATTCTCATAGACAGTGACGGCAAGATAATAGCCAAAGACCTTCGGGGTAATGATTTGACAGAAAAAGTAAGTAAAGCCTTAAACTAAAAGAGATGAACAACAGAGTATTATTTCTATTTATAATCGCCTTGGTTTCAATATCCTGCACTGCCCAGAAGACATTTACTATTCTGGGAACTCTTTCTGGTGGAGAATATGACGGGCAAAAAGTATATCTGCAAATGCTGGATTCTACATGGGATACCCGCGAGCTGATAACTGTCGATACGACAACTATTGCAAATGGTAAATTCACTTTCAAAGGTATTGCCGGTAACAGACCGGCTATTCATTATATTCAATTGCTGAATCCACCTCAATTTATGAGTGAGCCTGTCTTTTTTGCCTTAGAGCCGGGTACGATAAAAATAGATATAGACTCCATTCCGGTGATAGGAGGTACTCCTGTTAATAAGGATTATAATAAATATGCAGTAGCAGAAGCTCAATTCACGAAAGACATAGTAGCTCTGTATGATCAGCTAAGTAAAGATAAGACAAACACGCAATTAAGGGAAGAGGTAGAAAAAAGAGAGTGGGAAGGAGCCATAAAAATCCGGAAAGAAAGAGTACGCTTTATAAAAGCGAATATAGGGAATCAGGTGGGCGCCTATACATTTATCTATTATTTTGGTACATTCTCTCCGGAAGAGCAGAATAAGTTTATGGCAAAAATCAATCCTGAGTATAAGTCTATTCCCGAAGTACAGGAAAAAGTAAATATGTTGAATGCCATGAATTGAACTATCCTCGCTATTTTAAATAAAAAGACAAAAAACAATCAGCATATAACATTTGTTCTCTTATGAAAAGGATTTATTATAAACTCTAATTCTTGTTGAAATGAAAAAAATTGTATTATTAATATCACTTATTGCTCTCATAGCAGTATCATGTACTGAAAAAGACGCTTTCACGATTGAAGGCACACTCCCTGACGGGCAGTATAACGAACAACTTGTTATCTTGCAAGCAATGGATTCTACATGGAACGCCCGTAAACTTGTCAATATAGATACGGCAACTATTGTAGATGGCAAATTTACGTTTAAAGGATTGGCTAAAGAAGGGCCAATGATTCATTATCTGTCATTGCAAAATGCACCCGACTTTCTGAAAAGGCCTCTGATGGTGGTTGTAGAGCCGGGCATAATAAAAGTTAAGATGGATACAGTATCGGTAATAGAAGGTACATCTATTAATAATGCTCTTCAGGCTCTTAATTCTAAAAGTATGCGGTACGATAAAGAAATGAGAGCTATGTATGAGGAAGTGAAAAAAGATACCGCCAATACACAGTTGAAAGAAGACTTTGAGAAGAGATCCGAGGAAGCAGGAAAAGAGCTTAATGCAGATGTGTATAAGCTTACAAAAGATAATATCGGTAACCAGGTCGGCGTCTATTTCTTCGCATCAAGGTTCTCAGGCTTGTCTCTGGACGAGAAGAATGAACTGATCTCCCTTATCGATCCTAAATTCAAATCTGTTCCTATGGTTCAAAGGAGCGAAAGCACTCTGGCCACATTGAATGCGACGGCTGTCGGCAAGGTATATACAGATCAGAAAACCAAGACCCCTGACGGCAAAGATATCGCCTTGTCTGACTATGTAGGTAAGGATAAATATGTGCTGCTCGATTTCTGGGCATCATGGTGCGGGCCATGTATTCAGGATATGCCGAATGTAAAAAAAGCATATGCCGAATATAAAGACAAGGGTTTTGAAATCGTAGGGATCTCGTTAGACAACTCGAATGACGCCTGGAAAAAAGCAATAGAAGACCTGGGCATCACATGGCCTCAGATGTCAGATCTTAAAGGATGGGAAAGCGTTTCGGCTACAGCATATGGTATCCAGTATATTCCTCAGATGGTTTTGATAGATAAAGAAGGTAAGATTATAGACCGGGAAGTAGGCGGTCATAACCTTGCAGAGAAACTGGGAGAACTTTTAAATTAGAAGATAATCGCATATATCTCATAAGAGCCTTATATTCACACTCATATAGGGCTCTTATTTATATAACTATAGAATAGCCTTAATATCCGATAACCTTTTTACTATGTAAGTCGGTTTGAAATCAGTCATCGATTTGCCTTCAGGGTTGAACCATATCTGATCTATCCCACTATCATAGGCTCCCCGGATATCGGTATCTATATTATCACCTATCATTATCGTCTCATTGGCTTTTACCCTCGCTTTATCCAATGCATACCGGAAAATACCGGGATGAGGTTTATTCACTCCCACAACATCGGACAAGATGATATTATCGAAGGCTGAGAGCGGTAATCTGGCACTCTCCATTTTGATATACTGCATTTCAGTAAAGCCATTGGATAAAATATGCAGCTTGTATTTAGGAGCCAGATATTCCAACAAATCCATAGCGCCATCTACCAGCGCTTCTTTCTGCATGATCCGCTCTATGTAGTCGGCGTTTATTGTGGCTATATGCTCCCCGGTCATGCCCGGCAAATGGCTTAATGATACCCCAAAACGTTTTTGCTGGATATCATCTTTTCCCAGTTTCCCATTATTGTAGGCAACCCAGAGTTTACTTACATTGGCATGATAGAAAGAGAAGAAAGCAGGGAAGGATTCGAAGTGATCATTTAGCTTATAGTCTTCATATATCTCCTTTACTGTCTCTCTTGTGTTTTGTGCTGTGTCTATGAGTGTATCATCCAGGTCGAGCAATATATCCGTATATTTCATAATCTGTAGTTCTAGATCAGGCAAAGATACAAAATGCAAACCGGATGTCATATTATTAAGGTCTTTTACTAACTTTGTACCAATTTTTGAAATCAGAAACTAATACACAATATGGCAAAAGAACTAAAGGAACTGACCCCAAGGAGTAAGGATTACAGTCAATGGTATCTCGATTTGGTAACGAAAGCCGATCTGGCTGAAAACTCGGCTGTGCGCGGATGTATGGTGATCAAGCCTTATGGCTATGCTATTTGGGAAAAGATGCAACGCCAGTTGGACGATATGTTTAAAGAAACAGGGCATGTGAATGCCTATTTTCCGCTGTTCATACCCAAGTCATTTCTAAGTAAGGAAGCCGATCATGTAGAGGGTTTTGCCAAAGAATGTGCTGTGGTTACGCACTACCGACTCAAAAATGATCCTGACGGGAAAGGAGTGATTGTAGATCCGGAAGCCAAACTGGAAGAGGAACTGATAGTACGTCCTACGTCTGAAACCATTATATGGAATACCTACCGCAACTGGATACAGTCATACAGAGATCTGCCGATACTTGTCAATCAATGGGCAAATGTGGTACGCTGGGAGATGCGGACGCGCTTGTTCCTGCGTACTGCCGAATTCTTGTGGCAAGAAGGACATACAGCCCATGCAACTAAGGAAGAGGCAGAAGCAGAGACTATCCAGATGATCAATGTATATGCACGTTTTGCTGAAGAACATATGGCGATGCCTGTTATTCAGGGTGTGAAGTCAGCTTCCGAGCGTTTTGCCGGAGCTGTGGATACATATACCATTGAGGCGATGATGCAGGATGGCAAGGCTTTGCAGTCGGGTACTTCGCATTTCTTAGGGCAGAATTTTGCCAAAGCTTTTGATGTGAAGTTTGCCGATAAAGAAGGTAAGATGGACTATGTGTGGGCAACCTCATGGGGATTATCCACACGTATGATAGGTGCCTTGATAATGGCTCATTCCGATGATAATGGTTTGGTATTGCCTCCTAAGCTTGCTCCGTTCCAGGTAGTGATCGTCCCTATCTATAAAGGAGAAGATCAGTTGGCTGCAATAAACGAGAAAGTTGACGGCATAGTCAAAGCCCTGAAAGCATTAGGTATCAGTGTGAAATATGACAATGCCGATAACAAAAAGCCGGGATGGAAATTCTCCGAATATGAGTTGAAGGGCGTACCTGTACGCCTGGCGATGGGTACACGAGACATGGAGAATAATACGGTGGAAGTTGCCCGCCGCGACACGTTGACTAAGGAAACCGTATCATGTGATGGGCTGGATATATACATCAAGAACCTGTTGGACGAGATACAGACGAATATATACAAAAAGGCTTTTGACTTCAGGACAAGCAGAATCATAACAGTGGACACATACGACGAGTTCAAAGAAAAGATAGAAGAGGGCTATTTCATCCTCGCTCATTGGGACGGAACACCAGAGACAGAGGAAAAAGTGAAAACCGAAACGAAGGCTACTATCCGTTGTATACCTCTCGAAGGCGATAAGACTCCGGGTAAGTGCATGGTAACAGGCCAACCATCCGCACAACGGGTAATATTTGCCAGAGCTTACTAATTAGCTTTTTCTAGTAAAATAAAGGGTATGCCCGCAATGAGCATACCCTTCTAAATACCAATCAGAAGGTAATTTTGTACTTATAGCTTCCGCTTCTCTCTGTACTCAATGCTTTTAAGGAAATACGTTGTACCCTTTCTCCCCAGACATTGGTCAATCGTTTATCATCTATTTCCACATTTTCTACTGATGCTTCGAATTTCTTAGGGTCGTATTTCAGGCTTACGGTTTTACCATTTACAGTTATTGTTACAATGCCTTTGACGGAGGCATCAGCATCTCCCCAGGTCATAAAATGAATGACATTTGGTTGATCGGGCGATGTTATGCCGAAGCTGTCTTCTATATCTAACGAGTTACTTCCCAGCTTGTATGACCTTATCCATTTCTGAATAGCATCCGACGGATAGGCTCCCGATATATCTAATGAGAAAACTCTCTTTTTACTATCAAACCTGGCATCCTTTGCTTTGTACTTCCTCCCGTTTTTCTGGGCAACACCATTTATAACCGGAAGGTTGTGATAGTTACTCTGCATATACCATAAAGTATATCGTTCACTACTGAAAGTCTGTCGCATATATGTCCCTACCCCGGCATCAATAAAGACAGGAACATTATCTACGTACAAAGAGAATGTTCCAATATCATTATGATTGTGGCTTTCATCATTATGACCGCCTTTTGCCGCAAAGAACACATTATCGGTAGTCATATAGCAAAACTCCGTTTCAGGATACCATGTATATGTGGGTAATTTATGTGTTCCTGATAGAGAAGTAAGCTCTTTTACTATAGCCAGATCATACAGTGTCCTATATGTATCTCTACTGGCTGATATTTTGCTGCCTTTATTCAGGTAAGCAGCAAATTGCATCATCTCATCACTATTAACAAGTTTACCATATCGGTATACAAGACGCGAATCAGGACGCATTTTTGCTCCTGCATCGGCAAAGTTCACCACCCAGTCGTCACCCACATACGAGCGGGAGATATATTCCCCCATATTCCTGATCATCGGTTCATCAAATATCGAGATTTTTCCTCCTGTGGCATTACTCAATAGTTCGAGATAGTCGCACAATTTGCCTGCTGCATGCCCCCAATAAGCCGGGCCTTCTTCACACGCTCCATCCGTTTTCACATAGTTGATGAATTTGTCTGCTGAGAGAATGGTTCTTTCAACAGCCTTTCTCATCCTTTCTTTATTTTTGTCTATCAACAGGAAAGATTGCAGCACATTGGCATTACACCATATATTCCAGTTGTTTACCATACCGCTTTTCTCCGTCACATTCAGTCCCATCCACCAGAATGGGGTGCTTTCGTCAAGATAGGGTTCGAATACACGCGCTTCTATTTCGTCATACAATCGTTTTGAAATCAACGGACTCACTTTATCAAATTCCTTATTCAGAAAATAGTGCATCCATGAAAGTGTAGCCCCCATATCTCCTACAAGAAGATCTATTATATTTTGTTTATGATCGGGCAGTGAGCCTTTTGCCTTTTGTACTCCTACATGTGCAGATAAAGACCACGAAGTCATTTCGCACATATGATACACTCCGTTTATCAACTGATCGATAAAACGTCCTTTTCCCTCAGCCATTTCAGCCATAAATAAGGCAGCTAATGCCTTGTTATTCGCTCCGTATCGGCTTTCCATCACTGTGCGGTCGCCAGTGCGGGTAAAAGCAAGGTAGTCTGTCGCCCTGACAACTTTCCATTCATACTCTAAGTATTTTTCGCCATCATTTATCAGGTTTTGTTTATTTTCGGCAGTAAAATCATCCCAGCCTTGGCGATTCTCATAAGCCGGAAACTGTACCCATTGCCGGTTTGTGAGTAAGACCGATTGGAGAGGGATTTCTGCTATCTTTTTTTGCAACAGATTTCTCTCTTCGTAAGCATATGTATTGACTACACATACAACCAGTAAAAAACTAAGGAAATACAGGCGTTTCATAGGCATTAGATTAAAATGAGGTTTTAAAGTTAACGCAAATAATCGGGAAATTATATACCATTAGCCTGAAATGAAAGCATAAAAATAGTACTTTTGTATTTCCTTTACTTTTTTGAGTGCATGATACTAGATCGCTTATCCATATTGAACTACAAAAACATTGAACAGGCCGAACTGAGCCTGTCTCCTAAGATAAACTGTTTCTTGGGCAGCAATGGTATGGGTAAGACCAATCTGCTGGATGCCATTTATTACCTGTCGTTCTGTAAGAGCCATAACAATCCGATTGATTCCCAGAATATACGTCATGATGCGGATTTCGCAGTCATACAGGGATGGTACGAACTGGAAGGTAAACACGAAGAGTTCTTCTGTAGCCTGCGGCGCAAGCAGAAAAAGCAGTTCAAGCGTAATAAGAAGGAGTACGAGCGTCTGTCGGATCATATAGGGCTATTACCATTGGTAATGGTTTCCCCGGCAGATACGGAACTGATAAGCGGAGGCAGTGACGAACGGCGCAAATTTATGGATATGTTCCTATCTCAATTCGATAAGGAATACCTCTATTCGCTGATCAGATATAACAAAGCCCTGCTACAACGAAACGCCCTGCTTAAAACAGATGGTGTAATAGATGAAACCTTGTTCGATCTCTGGGATGACCAGTTGGTTGAAGACGGGAAAGTAATCCACCGGAAACGGAAGGACTTTATTGACAAGTTTATCCCTACATTCCAGAAATTCTATGATTTCATCTGCCGGTCAAACGAGAAAGTATCCCTCAGCTATGAATCACACTTCGATGCAGAAGATATCTCCGGCCTGATCAAACAAAAAAGAGAAAGAGACAGGATATTGGGATATAGTACTGTCGGTATACATAAGGATGACCTTGATATGCAGATGGACGGATATTCTATTAAAAGAGTCGGATCACAAGGACAGAACAAGACATATGTAGTCGCCCTGAAGCTAGCTCAGTTCGATTTCCTGCGAAAAGCCACTTCTACCACTCCCATTCTACTGTTGGACGATATATTCGACAAACTGGATTCATCACGTGTGGAACAGATTATAAAGCTTGTACTGGATAAAGAATTCGGTCAGATATTCGTTACGGATACCAACCGCGAGCATCTGGACGATATACTCTCGCGTACCAATAGCAATTACCATCTTTATGAGGTGGCACAAGGTGAAGTAATACAGAAAAACATAGCCTTATGAGAAAACGAAATACGGAAAGCATCGGAGAAGTATTAAAGCAATATTTCGAAGAAAACCAATTTTTCAGGAGAAAGCTTGCCGAGAGCCGTGCCGTCACAGGCTGGTCTAAACTGTTGGGGCCAATGATCACTTCATATACCCGGAATGTTTACCTCAGAAACAATGTATTATATGTATCGCTCAGTTCGTCGGTATTACGTTCCGAATTATTGATGGCAAAAGAGAAACTGATAGAGAAACTGAACGACCATGCCGGAATACATGTTATAAATGATATAATATTCAGATAAAAGAATAATGATGGAGATTAAACCCGAAACATTTAAAGCAAGTTTGCCTGTCCAGATACGGTTCAATGATATTGATGCCATGGGGCATATCAATAATAATATATATTTCAGCTACTTCGATCTAGGTAAGACTACCTATCTGGAAAAGATACAACCTGCCAAAGTAAGCTGGACTGACGGCCTGATCATACTGGCTCATCTCGAAACAGATTTCTTTTCTCCTGTCTATTATAAAGAAAAAATAGTAGTAGAATCAAAGATTATTAAATTAGGAGAAAAAAGCGGCACCTTCCTGCAACAACTAAGAAATGTAAAAAACGGCGACATTAAATGCCGCTGCAAATCAATATTCGTAACATATGACGCAAGGACACAGGCATCTATTCCCATACCGGAGGATTGGCGCAAAGCAATCTCTGAGTATGAAGAATTTGATTTCTGATCAAGAGTAAAGAGATGAAAGTTTAATCTTTTAGTTTTTATAAAGTTAAAGATTCGGTCAACACTACTTCTTCATTGCTTCGGCACGCATGTCTTTTGGCATCTTTTCTATGGCGTAGCGGAGGGCGGTACGGGGCATCACTGCTTTCTTCGACAACACATAGTTGAACACCGCTTCCAAATGCATCTTTTGAGTTGCGGGATCTGGTTTCTTTGCTGCGGCAGTAGGTTCGCTCAGGCTTGCAGCTTTGAGCATCCAGCCATAGCCTTTTTGTACAAGGTCGTCCTTGTCCAATAACATGATATCAGCGATCTCGAATATATCTTTCAAAAATAAGCCTTTTCGGGCAGGAATAATCAGAGTGACGGCAGCAGCCCGTTTTACCCATCGGTTTTCAGATAATGTCCATCGTTTCAATTCTTTTATATAATCAGGATACATCTCTATAAATGTACCGACAGTGTGATTGCATAATGTGTCGCATGATGCCCAGTTAGTTACATATTGGTGTACCCATCTCTCGAAAATCTTGAAATCGGCAGGTTCATATCGATCGCAGATATAATAAGAAAGGTTGCAGGCTATCCAGGCTTCCTCATTATAACCTGATTTCCATAGTTCTTCACATAACTCAAAGACCTTTTCTTTCGGCCAATCCTTTATTTCCTTGTAGGCTTCTCTGCCTATTTTAGTTACAGTTAAGGTTCTTACGCCGTAAAACTTGACTTCTTCTTTGAAAAAGCTGGCTCCCATAGCCAGAACTTTTTCCTCCACATTGTCTTTCAACGCCTGACGAATATCTCTGAGTATCTTTTCCATAATCCTAATAATTAAGGTGATTATTCGATAACTGTTACACTATAAGCACTTATAATCCAGTAATCTTCCGATACATATATTTCGGTCATCCCTACATCTATTGCTCGGATAAAAAGAAATTTATCAAACAAAGTCGTTATAGCCACATCCTCATCAACAACCTCTGATATATAAGTTTTTCTTTCAGTATCAATTTCATCAGCAAACTCGATCCCTATGGTTTCCCCTTTCTTTATTTCTACGCCCATTATATAAGCCGGAACACGCGGAATAGTAGTACTGACATTTACTTTAATCTCTGCCGAATTATTATTCTTATCAACTACTGTGATAGTCGCATCACCTGCCTTGATTCCCAATACAATAATTTTATTGTCCTCAATCCGGCATACAGCTACATCCTGATTGTCAGTATCTGCCTTATATCCACCATCCCCTTTTGTGATATCTATCACAGCATATGTTTCGTTGGGATTTAGGGTACAAGCATACCGGTTTAACTTAAGATCGTCATTTTCGCATCCGGTCAATATGATTAGTAAAAGACAGAAAATAAACAGGTTTTTCATATCAAGTTGGCAAATTGGATTAACTAAGAACTGCGATCAACAGTCGATATAGCGAAAGCATGTCAAAGATAACAAAACATTTTTCCCATCAGTCTATTTCCTTCCGGAATTAGTCCCTTCTTATATGATTAAAATATAAGTCTGACAAGAAGATACCTATCTCTTTGGAGAAGACTGAGAAGAGGTGAGTTATAAATAATTTCAGATAAGGAACTTTGTTATTTAGTCTGAATAAATGATTATCTTTGCCCTTCAAAAAATATAACCTTTTAAAAGTTATGGAATACAACTTCAAAGAAATCGAAAAGCGGTGGAAACAGTATTGGGAAGAAAACAATACATACAAAGTAACTGAAGACAAAAACAAACCAAAATATTATGTCCTCGACATGTTCCCCTACCCTTCGGGAGCAGGATTGCATGTAGGGCATCCACTCGGATATATTGCATCCGACATTTATGCACGTTACAAAAGGCTCAATGGGTTCAATGTTCTGCATCCGATGGGTTATGACGCTTATGGACTTCCTGCCGAACAGT
>JAITVH010000115.1 GCA_031285905.1 Prevotella sp. | reverse complement strand
AGAGCCGTTAGCTTTTAGCCATTAGCTGATAGCTTTCAGAAAAAAAATGATCTTTGAAAGAATTGAATAAAGTGTTACATCTGTTACTTTTTAGTTAAAATTTTGTCTTGTCATGCTGAGGATACGAAGCATCTATATAGGAGATCCTTCCTGTCGTCAGGATGACAACCAAAGGTCACAGGAGTGAAGCGTATGTAAGAGAGAAAATAAAAAAGCTAACGGCTATCAGCTATCAGCTGGAAACTGTTACTTTTGTTTCCTTTTAGTTAAAACGAAATATAATATACTAATAATAAGAAAATTAAATAAAGATGAAATTAAATAGAATCCTAACCTCAACCTATCTGTTTTTGATTCTGATTACCCTTATTTCCACATCCTGTGCTGATAGTGATAAGGGTAACAGGGTCGAATTTGTCGGAATTAAAGAAGTAAAAATCAATGACCCTTTCTGGAGTCCTAAGTTTCAGACATGGAGTAAGACTACAGCCTACGATGTTTTAGACAAGTTTGAAGGAAAGCATCACCACGATGTGAACAAACAGCAGGAACAAAACACTTTCACTAATTTTAACCGTGTAGCAAATGGCGAAAGCGGAACAAGACATCATGCTGGATTGCCATGGTTTGACGGGTTGATCTATGAAACAATTCGTGGAATTGCCGACCTGTTGGTTATTAATCCCGATAAGCAGATGGAAGACCGCATCAACAAATACATTGACCAAATATACGCTGCGCAAAGTGCAGACGCTGGTGGCTACTTAAATACATATACTCAACTGGTAGAGCCTGATCATCGTTGGGGAGAGAATGGGGGATTCCTTCGTTATCAACATGATATATACAATGCCGGAATGATGATCGAGGCAGGAATACATTACTATGAGGCAACGGGAAAAACCAAACTATTGGAAGCTGCAACCAAATATGCCAACCTGATGGCGGACTATATGGGGCCTGCGCCTAAGAAGAATGCTGTTCCGTCACACTCGGGGCCTGAAGAACCGATGATGAAGTTATACTGGTTATATAAAAATAATCCTGAACTGAAAGATAAGGTGAGTGTTCCGGTAAATGAAAAAGCATATTTAGACCTGGTGACCTTCTGGATCGAGAACCGTGGAAACCATTGTGGGTATCCGCTTTGGCTGACATGGGGCAACTCAAATGCGGAATGGTGGATAAAGCAAGCTAAATATGATGAGCCTGTCTATGGAGACTATTCACGTCCTACATGGGGTGATTATGCCCAGGATTCCATCTCGGTATTCGAGCAAAAAACGATAGAGGGGCATGCTGTGAGGGCTACCTTGCTGGCAACAGGTATTGTTGCCGTTGCCCAAGAGAATCACTCTCCTAAATATATCCGTACGGTAAGCGACTTGTGGGATAACATGGTCGGGAAACGTATGTTTGTTACAGGAGGCGTGGGCGCTATACATCATGATGAGAAATTCGGACCTGATTACTTTCTGCCTACCGGTGCTTATCTGGAAACGTGCGCCGCTGTAGGGGCAGGATTCTTTAGCCAACGTATGAACGAGTTGACAGGTGATGGTAAATACATGGATGAGTTTGAAAGAGTATTGTATAATAATGTGCTTACGGGAATATCCCTTTCGGGAAACCGCTATACATATCAAAATCCGTTGAATGCCCACAGGCACGAACGCTGGGAGTGGCACGAATGCCCGTGCTGTCCACCAATGTTTTTGAAGATGGTTTCGGCCGTACCGGGTTATATCTATTCCCATAAAGGCAATGATCTGTATGTGAATCTGTTTATAGGAAGCGAAACCGAAATGGAGTTGAAAGGAAGTAAGAAAGTACAGATTAAACAGGAGACTGAATATCCATGGAAAGGAGATATTACAGTTTCTGTCGATCCTGAAGAAGAGAGTACCTTTACGGTTAATATCAGGATTCCGGGATGGGCACAGGGCAAAGAAAACCCTTATGGACTTTATTCCTCCAATCTGAAAGAGCCTGTTCTACTGAAAGTGAACAATGAAGATGTTCATATCAAGCTATTTAACGGCTATGCGTCTGTAAACAGAAATTGGAAAAAGGGGGATAAGATCACGCTTAGCTTACCGATGCAACCTCGTGTTATCAAGGCGAATAAAGCCGTTGAAGACCTGACCGGTAATGTAGCTCTTGCGTCGGGGCCTCTTATCTACAGCATAGAAAGCCTCGACAATGGAAATATCAATAATATAAGGATTAAAGATGATACTCCATTTGAAATCGGATACGAAAAGGATATACTCAATGGTGTGAATGTTATCAAAGCCCGAATAAGTGACGGTTCGGAAGAGAGGACTGTATCAGCTATTCCTTATTACGCTGTAGGCAACAGGCAGTCCGGTACCGGCTATAAAGTGTGGATTCCACAAGAATAGTGTTCACAGAAAAGATATTCTTAAAAGTATTGCTTTTGCTTGAGGAACTAACGAATAAAAGCGTGGGATAACCCACGCTTTCTTTATTATACTATCTGAAAACCTACCGAAAATATATATTGAACGTCTTATTTGGTCAGTTCTATATTCACTTTGACTATACCTGCCCAGGGATCACCTGCCATTGTGTTTTCGTGAACTGATATTTTATATTGTCCTTCCATCGGCAAATTATATTTCATATCCCTGCCAAAGGGGCCGTCCATAGTACCGTCAGGCATAAATATCTGTGAGAATCTGACGTTTGCCATTGAATCGGGAGAAGAAAGATGGGCTTTCATTCCTTCATATCCTTCTGTTGAAAATTTGAAGTAGATGGTTTGGTCTGGTTTTTTACGGGTTCTTACCGAACCTTTGCCATCTATTATGTTGATCCATACCACGTCCGAATCGGACGGAGTAACTATATTGTTTACAATACTTCTTCCCGGCGGTATTGATGTAAAACTCCTTCCATCTTTCTCTTTAGGTGCAGAGGAGCAACCAAACAATATGGAGAGCATAGGTATAAATAACAGCTTGAATGTATTATCTGTCATTGTATTATGAATTGTTTTCCTCAGATTTGTTTGCCATCTCCTTTTCCATTTGTCTGTCTCTGTTCATAATCTTCATTTTTGTATTATAATGTAATACAATCAAAGGATGGGGAATGTTCAGCCCTTTAAGTATTTATAAATAAAAAAAGACTGTTTTTACAGTCTTTTCTTTGTTATAGCCTGATAATGATTCAATCTTTATCAGGCCTTTTTATTAATTTATAGTCTATTTACCCTATCTGGCAACCGGGGTTTACCTCTTTCGATGGTTGAATGAGTGATAAAGCTCCGTCCGCATCTTCAACAGATAAAATCATTCCCTGTGACTCTATGCCTTTTAATTTGCGAGGCTCGAGATTGGCGATAAAGCAAACCTGCTTGCCCACAAGATCTTCAGGTTTGTACCATGCCGCTATTCCCGATATGATGGTGCGTTTTCCCATACCATCGTCGATGAGGAATTGCAGGAGTTTGTCTGCTTTAGGTACTTTGTTGCATTCCAATACTTTCCCTACACGTAGGTCTAGTTTCGCAAAATCGCCAAAGCTTACATTTGCTTTTTGGGATGCAACCTTAATTTCTACAGCTTGTTCTTCATTCGCTTTCTTTGTATCCAACAGTTTCTGGACTTGCTTCTCAATTGTTTCGTCCTCTATTTTTGCAAATAATAGTTCCGACTTATTTAACTGGTGATTGGCAGGAAGGATATCAGTATTTCCAAGCTGATCCCACGAAAGGTTATCCATATTAATGAACTCACGTATCTTCTTAGCGCTGAATGGTAAGAACGGTTCGAAGGCAATGGCAAGATTCGCTGTGATTTGCAACGATATATTCAAGATGGTTTCCACCCTGTTCATATCTGTTTTAGCTACTTTCCAAGGTTCGGTATCAGCCAGGTATTTGTTACCGATACGGGCGAGGTTCATTGCTTCTTTCAATGCATCGCGGAAACGGTAGGTGTCAAGATATGATTCTATTACCTGTTTCACATCAGCAAATTCATTGAGTGTATCTTTGTCATAGTCGGTCAACTCATTCAGTTGAGGGACTTTATTGTCAAAATATTTTTGGGTAAGCACTAATGCCCTGTTGACAAAGTTTCCGAGAATGGCTACCAGTTCATTGTTGTTACGTGCCTGAAAGTCTTTCCATGTAAAGTCATTGTCTTTTGTTTCGGGAGCATTGGCTGTCAATACATAGCGCAATACATCCTGTTGTCCCGGAAAATCTTCGAGATACTCGTGCAACCATACTGCCCAGTTTCGTGAGGTCGAAATCTTATCTCCCTCAAGGTTAAGAAACTCGTTTGCAGGTACATTTTCAGGTAATATATACGTGCCATCGGCTTTCAGCATGGCAGGGAATACGATACAATGGAATACAATATTATCCTTGCCAATGAAATGTATCAATTTTGTATCTTCCGACTTCCACCATTTTTCCCAGGTGTCAGGAAATAGTTCTATTGTATTCGAGATATATCCTATCGGTGCATCGAACCACACATACAATACTTTGCCCTTTGCATCGGGTAGGGGAATAGGAACCCCCCAATCCAAGTCACGGCTTACAGCGCGGGGTTGTAATCCCATATCGATCCAAGATTTGCATTGCCCGTAGACATTCGATTTCCATTCTTTATGGTCTTCCAGTATCCATTGGCGAAGCCATGCTTCATGCTTGTCAAGAGGCAGATACCAGTGTTTTGTTTCACGCATAACGGGAACCGATCCCGAAACAGTAGAGTGCGGATTTTTCAGGTCGGTAGGACTTAATGATGTTCCACACGATTCGCACTGGTCGCCATAGGCATTCGGGTTGCCGCAATGCGGGCATTCTCCCATGATATAGCGGTCGGCCAGAAACATCTGAGCTTCTTCGTCATAATACTGTTCACTCACTTTTTCTTCAAACTCCCCTTTGTTATAGAGCTTAAGGAAGAAATCGGAAGCTGTTTTTTTATGGATTTCCGAACTGGTACGGGAATATATATCGAATGTGATTCCGAGCTCTTCAAATGATTTTTTTATCAGGAAATGGTATTTGTCCACTATATCCTGAGGTGTTACCCCTTCTTTTTTAGCGCGTATGGTAATGGGAACCCCATGTTCGTCCGAACCGCCTATATGCACAACTTCCTCGCCTTTGAGGCGAAGGTAACGCACATAAATATCGGCGGGTATATATACTCCCGCCAGGTGTCCGATATGTACGGGGCCGTTGGCATATGGTAATGCTGTGGTTACGAGCGTTCTTTTGTATTTCTTACTCATCAAAAAGCTAACTTAAGTTCTACTTATTTTTGTGGCACAAAGATAGAAATATAATATTACGAATATATGATATATTATTACGAATATATGATATAATGTTATTTGGTTAGGGGTAAGTTATTGATAATTATCGGTATATGAAAATAATATAATATTACGAATATATGATATATTATTTCAGTAACTTTTCAAATTCAGTTCTTGAACCGTTAAAGGCATTTTGGTCAACTACGGTATTTATTCCATTTATTCGCCCGCGGTTAGTATATTGCCAAAAAAGCCAGTTTCGTCCATCCGGTAATTTTGGCTTTCTCAGAATATCCCTGATCCAGATAGGGTTATCGGGGAATTGGTCAGTCAGGTAATTATTGTAGAATTGGTTGGTCGTATATATTATTGCTTTTCTCTGGTAATGGTCTTCTATTATTCTGAGGTAGCGGCTTATTTCATCTATAATATCTTCTTTCCAATTATCCCGCTGGCAGTTGCCTCCATATTCCAAGTCGATAACCGGAGGAAGGTCGATGCTATCACGAGGAACATAGTGGATATAATTACGGGCTTGTGCTTCCCCGTCTTTACAGAATGTAAAAAAATGGTAGGCAGCTACAGGTATGTTATTCTGGATGGCTTCGCGCCAATTCTCCTGAAACATGGAGTCTTTATGGTTTCCCCCTTCGGTCGCTTTTATAAAGGCGAATTGTACAGCGTTTTTATCGAGTGTTGTCCAGTCTATTTTCTGTTGATGATGAGAGACATCTATTCCCTGTATGGGATATTCTTTATAAGAAGGGTAGTTCATACGTATATATCCTTGATTATACGCATAATATCCTCCGATAACCAGTATGGGAATCATGATAGTGCAGACAAAAGCCAATATAATATACTTGCCTCTCATTGGTGTTTCTAATTCAACAAATAGCGAAGTTAAAACTATTTTTTCTTTTGCTATATTCTTTTTTTATATATATTTGAAAAAGTATTAATAAACATAAAAAAATAATCATGACAGAGTTTAACAACCAAAACTTTCAAGAATCAGTACCAAAGCCGACTAAACCGGATAATTATCTGGCTTTATCTATTATCGCTACAGTTGTCAGTTTGATAACTTGCTGTGGATGGGTTAGTTGTATTGGTGTTATATTAGGTATTATCGCCATTGTATTTTCTACCCAGGTAGATTCGAAATATTTTGCAGGCGACTTTGTAGGTGCTGAAAGTGCCTCTAAGAATGCAAAGCTATTATCGATGATTGCTATAGGAACTATTATCCTTTCAATTGTATGGATTATCGTTTCAATTGTATTGGCTGGTGGGTTTACTGCAATTATGGAACAATACCAAAATACATTAGATCAATATAGATAATTGATTTGAAATATAAATAAAGCTATATAGAGAGGTAATTCAGGTAATTACCTCTCATTGTTTATGAAAAAATATATTCTTCTATCATTAGCAATTATCTTTCCTCTCGTTATTACATATACATATTATGCTATATATGATATGTTTGGGGATAATTCGTTATGTACATTTAAGGATGCGACAGGGCTGGAGTGTCCGGGATGTGGTGGGCAGCGCAGCATATATTTTCTTCTACATGGGGATGTACTGCAGGCATTACGCTATAATGCATTTTTTATCATAGCGTTGCCTTTTCTGTCCTATTTTTATTATAGAGCTGTGAGGGTATATATTCTTGGGCAAAAGGAACATCTAAAGAGTTTTGTTTTTACACCCACATTTGGATTTAGCCTCTTGGCTTTTGTTATTCTGTTCTTTATATTACGGAATATTCCTGTTTGGCCATTTATATATTTGGCTCCGCCGCCATTATAAATAATAACTAATTGACAGGCGGTAAGAAAGCATCATCTATATGGTCTATCTCGAAAGTACGGCCAGTCCAAATAGCGGCTATAATATCGAAACGCACAGGTATATCGATATCTTTTTCTTTTATATAAAAGTCTGCTGCCTCGACCATCCTTTTTATCTTAGCCTTTGATATCGCCTCTTCAGGATTGCCCCAATAGCTTGAACTTCGGGTTTTAACTTCTACAAATATGATGTATTCATCGTCTTCGGCAATTATATCGATCTCATGTCTTTCAAATATCCAGTTCTGACTAAGTATTTTATAACCCTTTTGACGAAGATATTTTACAGCAGCATCTTCACCTTTTTTCCCTAATTCGTTGTGTTCTGCCATAGAATATCAGACTGTAATCCTTTTAGTTTCTTTATTGTATGTGGGAACTAAATTGACAGTATCGTCAGTCAGGCAATATTCTACAGAATCTTGCAGATTATTGGCTATTAATCGTTTAATATGCTCGGTTTGCCCAATATATGCCATTCTATCTTGTTTTGCCTCTTTCCAC